>CAZXFG010000014.1:0-16264 GCA_964640515.1 uncultured Gammaproteobacteria bacterium
TAAACCAATTGAATAAAAATGTGGACAGCATTAATGATGTCACCGGTCACAGTATTTATGGCATAAAAAAAGAAAATACGCGCAATGTGGTCAGTGTTGGCAGTTTGTTAGGCCGGAAATCTGTCGCGCCGCCTCCTCCAACCACCATCGCTAAACCGTTTAGCTTGTCAGGCGGAAATTTAAGCAATTTTTCTGGCTCCGGCATCCCGAAATCGCCTAATCGGCCATTGTGATATGGAAATTCTTTTGTTATTTTTATTGGTCGTTCTCTTTACTTTTGCTTGGGCTGGGAAATCATTAGCGCCTTGGGTGCCTTGCCGTGGCCGAGATGTGCAAAGAGTGGTGGAATTGGTCAATTTAAAACCCGGAGAGATATTTTATGAACTGGGTTGCGGGGACGGAAGAATAGTAACGGCCGTAAATAAACGATACCACGGAAAAGCGATAGGATTGGAGTTAGCCGTCATGATGTATGTTGCCGCGAAAATTCGGCAATTTTTTAATTGGGATAAAAATTTACAGATAAAATATAAAAATTTATTTAATGAGGATTTGTCAGGGGCGGATGTGGTGTATGTTTTTGGCATGCCCTTCAGTTTGAAGGAAAGGTTGCGTGGGAAATTAGAAAAAGAGCTAAAACCCGGCGCTCGGGTTATTTCTTATGTTTTTCCCATCGCCGGTTGGGAGCCGGTAAAAATAGATAAACCTACCGAACGGGATCTAAGCGTCTATTTATATTTAAAAAGTTAAAAAAATAGGTGCTACCTTTGAGCGGCATATCGGAGCCCCGACCTGGCGTCGGGGCGAGATCTGAAGTGCGGCGAGTCCGCAGACGAGCCGACACTGTTCGCGAAAGGGTAGCACCTATTTTTGTTCTTTTTATTACTTTCTATCCGAACATTATCCATTCTGGCCTAAAGATGAGAAGCAAGCCAAGAATTAAGATGATTATCCCGCCCGCCAAGTTGGCGTATTTCGCGTATTTTGTTCCCACCATCTGTGATTTCAAAGTCAGCATAGCCAGGATAAATACCGCCATATCGTCCAGCATGTAGAAGAAAATGTAGCCGACCATGTATAAGTAGCGCTCCCACGCCGGAATACCGCTTAAGGCCAAAATTTGCGTATAGATTGCGGGGAAACCGGCCGAGCAGGCCAACTCCACCAAATTGACCGAGAGGCCCAGCAATATAATGCCAATCAACGACCACCACAGACTTTTGCGGTGGACTATGTTTTTAATTTTAGCGAAGGTGCTCTGTGTTTTTGTGTTTTGAGACACTTTGCACACAATGCCATCAGCCTTGCGGTTGTCCCACCAGTCGCGTATATTTTTTATTCCCACTCCGATTCCCACGAGGCCGATGATCAAACGAATGGCAAAGATCATGCCGATAAATAATAGGAGTTGCAACCAAGCGGCCATGAAAATAAAATATACCAAACCGGAGGTGATAATAAAGATTGACCCCAACAGCCACATCCGCTTTCTGTCTTCCATGCCCAGGAGCAGGGAAATTAAAAACAACAACACCCACATGGCGCAGGGATTGAAGCCATCCAAAATGCCCATGATTACGGTCAAAAGCGGTAAAGAAAATTGATCAGGGTTGATTTCTCCCAAAATCGGTATATTTATTCTGTTTTCACCGTCTTTAACCGGTTTATCCGTTTCCAACAATCCTTTTTCTCGCAGTTTTTTTTCTATAATGCCTATGATTTTCCGGCCGGAGTTTTGCCCGCTGTCGTACCCATACACTATTTCTCCATCAATAAATGCCACGGGCACGGATGTAATATTTGCCCCGTATTTTTGACTGTATTCAGCGAAGACCTGTTGATTCGCGCCACTGCTTACTTCCAACGCTTGGAAGGCGATGTGTTGGCCGTATTTAGGCGCGAGAATGTTGTTGATAAATTCAATTTCATCGCGGCAGTGCGGACATTCATAAAGATGAAACAAAATGTATGCAATTTTTCCCTCCGTGTTCGCGTTTTCTCGTTCCTGCGCCCGTGAAAAGCCGGGACTGAACAATCCGGCGGTTATGAGCAGGAGAGATAAAAATAAAACAATTTTTCGCATAGAATTAATTTGGATATCAGTTGAAATATTTTATCATTTTCATTAGCGTTTGTAAAGACAAAAAACTGTCCCTATGTGGACAGTTTTGGTATGAGTTTGATTTACTCTTCGGGAGGCGGGGGAGCTTCGTTTCCGACTCCGGCCTCTTCTTCTTCCGGCGCTTCGCCTTTTTTTACCACTTCCCAGATTCTGTCTTTGATCGTTTTGATGAGTTTAGGGTTGTCCCTAAGGAATTTTTTAGCCACTTCGCGTCCCACGCCCAATTTTTCTTCGCCAAAGAAATATGAATTGCCTTTTTTATCAATCACATGATAGAGCACGCCGGCATCTATGACATCGCCGCTGATGGAAATTCCCTCATTGTACATGATATCAAATTCACAGGTGCGGAAAGGCGGGGCGACTTTGTTTTTTACTACTTTTGCTTTAACACGATTGCCGATTATTCTTTCCGCCATCTTAATCTGGGCCGCTCGCCTGACTTCTATTCGGATTGAAGAATAAAATTTTAAGGCCATGCCGCCGGTGGTAGTTTCCGGATTGCCGAAATACACGCCGATTTTCATGCGAGTCTGATTGATGAAGATTACCACGGTTTTGGATTTGCTGATTGCGCCGGTAAGTTTGCGCAAGGCCTGGCTCATCAGTCGCGCCTGGAGACCCATGTGCGAATCGCCCATTTCACCGTCAATTTCCGCTTTGGGCACTAAGGCGGCTACCGAATCAATCACCAAGACATCCACGGCATTAGAACGCACCAGGGTTTCAGTGATTTCCAGAGCTTGTTCCCCGGTGTCAGGCTGGGAAATAAGCAATTCCTCCACCTTAATACCGATTTTACGCGCGTAATCGGGGTCAAAAGCGTGTTCAGCGTCAATGAAAGCGGCAATACCACCGACTTTTTGCACTTCCGCTATTACATGTTGGGAAAGAGTGGTTTTTCCGCTGGCTTCCGGACCGTAGATTTCTATAATGCGTCCGCGAGGCACTCCGCCTACTCCTAAGGCAATATCCAACGACAGACAACCGGTTGATACGGCTTCTACCTGCATGATGTTGGCTTCCCCGAAAGTCATAATCGCCCCGTCTCCGTATTTGCTTTTAATCTGTTCAATAGCGCTTTCCGCCGCCTTGAGTTTGTTTTTTATCTCCTCACTCGTTTGTTTGGCCATAAAATACAGTATATTTAAATTATTTTTTACTTACTTGGGCGGTTTTTTCTTGTCTGATAACATGCCTGACTAGGGTGGTGGATTTACCATGTTTCTTAATGGCGGAAATAGTGATGGTATTTACCCCCTTGGCCAGGTCAACGAGAGATTCAAACCTTCCTTGTTCATTAATCATAATGTCCTGGCCGTTGATTGTCAAACTTGATTCTTTAGTGGCTTCGCCGGCGATTAAAATGTTTTGGTCGTGAGAAATAAAACCCTCCAGCGGACTGAAAATCATAAGTTTGGGCGGTTCAACGATGCCTTTGACCTGCCAGGAGAGATACGCGCCGAAAATCAAGATTAAAAAAACAAAACCCAAATTGCGCCGGAGGAAATAAAGGGAAAGAGAGGGTAATCTAAAGCGAATTGATTGTGATTTTTTTTCCGGAACCTGTCGGCTTTCCAGATTCTTTTTTAAAACATTATAATTTATCTCCAGCGCCTTGGCGTATTCGCGGATGTAGGCCTGTCGGAAGGCCTTGGCAGAGGGCAGGTCGTTGGCGCGGAAATCCTCAATAGCCGAAATATATTTGCGGGGGATATGAGTCAATCTCTCCATATCCGCGATGGATAAATTTTTTTCTTCGCGATTTTTTTTCAACGCGAATATTTTTTTATCCGGAGGATTTATTTTTTTAAAGCAAAAAATAGACATAAATTAAAGCGGATTTTTATTTTCCTCGTTTTCTTCCACCTCTTCCACCGCCTCTTCTTTCTCTTCAAATATCGTACCGCCCGCGTCCATAGTTTGTTCTTCAGCGGTCAGTTCAGGATCGGGTGTTGGAGCCGTATGCAAGTGTTCGGTAAATACCTCGCGCGGTTTGGCGCCGTCGGATGGTCCCACTATACCAGCTTCTTCCATCTCGTCAAGCAAACGCGCGGCTCGCGCGTAGCCCACTTTCATCCGGCGCTGTAAGAGCGAAGCGCTGGCCTTGCCCGATTCGGTAACCACTCGTTTGGCTTCTTCAAAAAGCGGGTCTTGATCGCCGGACGCCGAGCCAAACATGTTCAGATTGCCGCTACCGGAAGTTTTAGCCACGATAGTATCGTCATATTCGGGCGGTTCATCGCCTTTGAGGTGGTCCACCACTCGTTTCATCTCTTCTTCCGACACATATGATCCTTGCAGGCGCTTGGGCTTGCTCAATTCAGCGGTCAGATAGAGCATATCGCCTCGGCCCAGTAGTTTTTCCGCGCCCGGACAGTCCAGGATAGTGCGGGAATCAATAATAGAGGCCACGGAAAAAGCGATGCGAGCCGGGATATTAGCTTTCATCAAACCGGTGATGACATCCACGCTAGGGCGCTGGGTGGCCACAATCAAATGAATACCCACGGCGCGAGCCATTTGCGCGATACGGATAATGCCGGCTTCTACTTCGCTGGCTGAACTGGCCATCAGGTCGGCCAGTTCATCAATAATAAAGACAATATGAGGCAGAGGTTCGCGGGCGGATTTATTGTAAGATAAAATATCGCGCCGGCCGGATTTGGAAAGCACATCAAATCGGCGCTCCATTTCAGTGATGAGCCAGCGCAAAGCGTTGACGGTTTTATGCGCGTCCGTAATTACCGGAGTAAGCAAATGGGGGACGCCGTTATATGGCGTTAATTCCACGCGTTTGGGGTCAACCAGAATCAGGCGCATGGTTTCAGCTGTGTTTTGGTAGAGCAAACTTAAGATTATCGTATTGATGCAAACTGTTTTTCCCGAACCGGTGGCTCCGGCAATCAATAAATGAGGCATTTTAGGCAAATCGCCGAACCAGACCTTGCCAGCCACATCTTTTCCCAGAGCAATCATCATATTATGTTCCCGATGGACGAATTCCGGACTCTCCAAAAGGTCGCGCAAGGTAACTACGGCGATTTTTTGATTAGGCACCTCAATTCCGACCAGCGCTTTGCCCGGAATGGGCGCTTCTATGCGAATGGGGTGAGCGGCCAGGGCTAAGGCCAAGTCATTGCTTAGAGCGGTCACACGAGTTAATTTGATGCCTTTGGCCGGCTTCATGGCAAATTGCGTTACAGTCGGACCGACACGCACCTCCCCCATATCCATTTCAATGCCAAAATGCTGAAAAGTGTCTCTGATTATCTCGGCATTACCCTTAATATCACCGGAAGAAGGCTTGGTTTTGGAAGTATATAACAAGTCCATGGGCGGCAGGTCGCGAATAATAACCTTGGGTTTGGAAAAAGGAAGGGGTTTTTGCGTTTCTTCGGCTTCCCTATCTTCTTCTTCAGATTCCTTTTTTATTTTATTGATAGTCCGATGCTCAAAAGCATGGTTTTCTTCTTCCGCGTATGATTCTTCCGCATAATCACCTTTGATTTTGACAGTGTTTTCTCTTTTAAAAATATTGGGAAAGGATAATGTTTGCCGGCCCGCCCAGCCGAATAACAAGAAGATTCGTTTGTTTAAGCTGATAATTTGGGCCAGGGAGGTGTTAAAGATGAAAATGATAGAAACCAGGAGCAGGGCGCATAAAATAATCAGTCCGCCCCAATAGCCCACATAGGTGGCCAGGGGCCATCCCAGGGCAAAGCCGGCCAGACCGCCTCCATAGCCCTGCAAAGCAATGTCCAGCATCTCATCAGGATAGTTTTTTAGGTGAATCAAACCATTGAAGCTCAAAAAAAACATTATAGCGCCGAAGAAATGCGTGGGGCGGTAGTCATATTCCAAGTCTTTAATGATGAGAACGGCGATGATAATCAGGATAACTGGAAAAACATAGCGCACCTGGCCAAAACAGATAGCCAACAGCGAGTCAATAAACTGGCCGGCGACCCCGGCCATGGCAAAGAAGCTTAAAACAGACAGTCCGCTAACCACAAATAACAAAATAGCAACCAATCCGTGGCTGATTTCCGGGTTGAGGTTTAGTCGTTCTTGAAAACTCAAATTACGAGATTTTCTTCTTCCCATATTTTATACCCGTATTATACCATATCCGCCATGGAATCGTCAGTATCAACTTGTTGACAACAAAAAATCCCGATTGAGTCGGGATTTTTCTCCATAGAGCTGCGCAAAGAGTTGCATGTTTTAGCTTACGGATCAAGTCTTGAAAACGTCACTCCGAAACATATAATTGTTAAGGAGTGGAGAGAGAAATTTGTTTTTAAGAATTCGATCCGGTTGAGACATCAACTCTTTCGCAGCTCGTTGGAGAAAATGCGGAGGTATTTTAGTGGCGAGAGGTAAGAGTGTCAATAGCAAGTGGGTGTTGATAACTCCGCGCGAAGAAAAATTATCTTTTTTTGCGCCAACCGATAAAAAATAAAATGCCGACAAGCAGAGCCGGACCGGCAATGGTCATGCTCCAGGACAGAGCCAGGTACCAAGGGATGTCGCGATTGAAGATGGTGAGGCAAATATATAGCAGTCCGGCCAGGATAAAGGCGATAGCGCCGACCAGTTCGCGTTTCCAAGAGATTATTACCACGGCCAGCAAAATCAGAGCGGGAATATTGTGCATGAATAGCCCTAGAATTGTGCCCCAGAAGCCATAATTTCCATCAAAAATATCCAATGAGAACATCATCAAGAAAAGAACGAATAAAATAGATAATATTCTCGGCGCCCAATAAATAAATTTGTTAATTTTTCCTCCCATAATATAAAGTGTTATTTTTTTAATTAAATATTTCAGCGTAGCGTCTTCTTACTATTTAGTCAAAACTAAAAACACGACATACCCTACATATGAAGTTACCATAAAAACACCTTGCCATCTTTCTATAACCTTTTTCTTACCTATAAACATCACAATAAACAATAGAACGCTTGCGAATATTGTCATTGCTATATCTCCATTGGAACTGGCGCTAAATGGCAGAGGACGGATAATGGCGCTGGCGCCAAGAATCCAAAAAATGTTAAAAATATTCGACCCGACCACATTTCCAATAGCAATATCCGATTGTTTTTTGTAGGCAGCTATGGCTGAAGTCGCCAATTCCGGCAACGATGTGCCAATGGCGACGATTGTCAGGCCAATCAACGATTGACTAATATTGAAAAGTTCCGCGATTTTAACCGCGCCATCAACAATCCATTTTCCGCCAACGACCAAACCAGCGAGGCCAAGAATAATAAATATTATCGCCTTAGGATAACTGAATACTTTTATTTCTTCTTCAACAATGTCCTTATCTTCCTTTGTAATTCCAAAAGTGTAGTAAAGGAAAATAATAAAAAAAGACAGAAGAATAAAACCGTCTATTCTGGTGATGCCGGAAAAGCCCGTCCCGTCAATAATCATGTCATTAGCCATAAGGCCCAATACAATGGCGGCCAAGAGACTCAAAGGAATTTCTTTTAAGACGGTATTTTTTTTCGCGGTTATTGGGTAAATAATGGCTGATATGCCGAGAATCAATAATATATTCGCGATATTACTCCCCAGGATATTCCCAATCGCGATTTCAGTGTTGCCTCGGGCGCTCGCGAAAATATTAACAATAAATTCCGGGGCGGAAGTGCCAAAGGCCACTATGGTTAAACCGATTACAATGCTGGAAATTTTGAGCTTTTTTGCGATTGAAGATGAGCCGTCAACCAAAAGATCCGCTCCTTTAATGAGAAGAAAGAATCCGAGAATAAATAGTGTGTATGTAATCATAACATTTTTTGAATTGCGTATAATGTATGTTGATATGCAATTTTGATTTTTATCCTTATTGGCGGGGGCGCAAGAGGGGGGTTGTGGTGAATTGCATCCCACCATCGCGTTTATTAATTGGCGATATAGGCGGTCGATTTTCCTTTGCCGGTTGATTTGATTATTTTTATTTTTTTCAATTTTTGTAATTGCAATTGCGCGGTTCGGCGCGGGCAAGACAAAATATCTTCAACATCTTTGACGGCGATTCGTCCGACTTGGTCTAAAAAGTCAACTATTTTAAGCTGTTCTGGCGTAAGATAGATTTGCGATTTTATTTTGCCATCAACCGCATGGACGGATAGGGACAAAATTTTGTTTTTGACATTGTCAATTTCCTTTTTAAATCCTTTTACAAAATATTCCAGCCACGAAGTAATATCAGTCCGGCGTTTTTCGTAATTCTCACCGACATTGATTGCCTTGTAATAATCTTGCCGGTTGGTATTATAATAATCTTCTAACGCGAATAAGCGACGAAAATCATAGCCACGCTGGTAGAGTATCAAGGTCGCCAAGGCGCGCGCCGTGCGTCCATTGCCATCGTTAAACGGGTGGATGGCCGCGATTTCCAAATGTGCTATTCCGGCAACCAAAACCGGGCTGATATCTTTTTTCTCACTATCTTTTAGCCACTCTACAAAATCCATCATCAGTTTTGGCACTTGTTTTGCGTCCGGTCCAGTGTACAGTGTCTCTTGCGGCATACCAAAACGGCGGCGAACGACGTAAATCGGGCCTGGGCGATAATGTCCAGAAAATTCCGGGGCTAAAGTTTTGTTAGTGACCAGTTGATGGATTTTAAGAATCACTTTTTCGGTTATCGGTTTGTGTTCAACTACTACTTTTTCAATATATTTTAGCGCGTTTAAATAATTTTTTACCTCATAAATATCTCGGTCGGGTGCGTCTATTTTTTTCTTGGCATAGAGTGCCTCCACCTGGTTCATGTTTAGTTGGTTGCCCTCAATCTCGGTGGAGTGGTGGGTCATGCGGATGATAGCTTGGCGGCGTAATTTTATTTCCTGTTGTGGCAGAATTTTGGCACGATCAATAATGCCTTTGGTTTCGGCTATGGCCGTGAGGTCGTGTAAGATTTTATTAGTTAGGCTGTATTTAGGGTTAAACATAGTAGGGTTTTTAGATTATACCAGTATCATACCACAAAATTGCGATTCGCGCAATATTCGCGCAATATTCGCGCAAAGATACCCATAAAAATGAAGGAGGCCGGCGGTACTTTTCGATTGCTCGAATTTCTCGCCGGCCGTGTGTTGTTTTCTGTTTTAGTTTTAGTGAAGCTTCACCCAAAGCTCCGCGCCGAATGACAACCCACAAAGAGCAGTGACGAATCCAAGGACGACCATCACAAACCGCAGTCCGACACCAGCAGTCGCAGGCCCCTTCTCGATATGCGTATGGAGAATGGTGGTGCCGATGGCGAAAGTGATAGATGCAACGAGTCAGAGCCAGATCATTTTTTATCCCTCCTTCTTAGTTCTGTTCTTCTTGTTGTGAGTATGAATGGTCTGCACTTTCTCGACGATAGTGCAGACAAACAGAATCACCGCCTATGAGGTATTGAAACGACTCATTGAGATGGGTATTGCTCAAAGCGCCGTTTACAGCGGTGTGCAAACATTTGTTGTGGTATCGCCTGAAATTCTAATAGAAAAACAAGAGAGCCGACTGGCTATTGCAAAAAAGGTACTGCCGGAATTGTCTTTACTCTCTGCGTCAAAATCGCATAAGCCAACGGTTTCATATTACGAAGGTGCGGAAGGCGTGCGAAGTATTTATGAAGATACGCTCATGTGCAAAGAAAGAGTTGTTTTAAATATCGCCCATCCTCAGAATCTGTTAAAAATAATCGGCGAGGATTTTTTTGCGCAATATGTAAAAAAGAGAACGCGGCGCAATATCCGCGTCAGTGTGTTGTTATCAGATACGCAGGAAAACAAAAAATACAGAAAAGAAGTATCCTCTGCCATGCGACAGATTAAATTTTTTGATGCACAAAAATATTCTTTACCAAATGAAATACTTATCTATGATGATAAGATTGCCCTGATCTCCTTTTCTTCGATTATTGGCGTGATTGTTGAGGACAAAGACATCACCCAATCTGTAAAATCATTGTGGCAGATGGTGTGGAATGGAATAAAATAAAAAATGTCTTCCGACTAAGTCGGGAGACACCTATCTTAAAAATTACTTTCGTTTTTTTAGCTTAGTGTGTGCTTGTACGCCGGAATAATAATGCGGACACGAAAAATATCACCGCGAAAATGGAATTGGTAACGAATACGCCGATAACACCTACATTACCCCAACTAACTTCTGGCGAGATAATCAGTGCAACTACCGGCACCATGAATTGAACAAGTGCCACCATAAACAATGTAAGTGCCATTCCGCGCGGTTTGAAGCGTGAGATAAGAGAGCCGATAAGTCCAATAATAGGTACCGCCCAATACATCAAGTTTACCGGTTGGTTCTCACTCCCAATAATGCCAACAGCGCCACTGACCCAGCCGAGAAGGAGTACTCCCGCAAGCCCAACGCCAAAAGCGATGCGATATGTCCTGTCACAAGTCTTCAACCATTGCCATAATTCATAGATTCCGCCAACAGCTAAAAGTATTACGCCATAGGCAATGGCCTCATTCCACTGAACCTCATTTGTGAACTGCATTGCCAAAGGTATCAATAGTATAAGCAGCACAACGATAGCCCACACTATAAATCTTTTTGTAATTTTTTGCATAAGTTGTGGTTAAGAATAAAGGTTTATAAATTATTCCTCTTCATTTCAAAATATTTCTGAATTAAATATCCTACAAACGCAAAAAATAATCCGGAAATGAGGAAGGTAATGATAACGACTCCCGCCACATCATCATTCGGGTTCAGATATCGCAATGTGACTATTACGCCACCGGCGACCACCTCGCCGAAGACAAAACCACTTATTACTCCCGTCTTGGCGTACTTCCCCGCAAATTCATACGCGAGACCTGCGCTAAACAAGACGACACCGAAAAAAGCGAAAGCGGTCCAAGGCCAATTCCATCCATCAACATACATATTCCCAAAAAACGGAATCAGTAATATTCCTACTGTTATGAGCACGGGCCGAATAATAATGTTTATATTTTGCATAATTGTAGTCAATGATTTAGGTTTATAAATAAATAGTCTTCTGAAGCGGAGCGGAAGAAAACACAATATTATTCCCCTCTATAAAAAAAGAAAAACAAAATAGGATTCTTTTTAAGAGCTGGGGCGGTAGCCCCAAAAGGAAAACATGTATTTCAGCTACGTATAAACCAACTCGTTGAAAATTTGGCTAGAATATGATAAAATTTTTGGATAAATGAGGATATAGCCCCCGGGGGTATGGGATTAATTATACCCTCAAACGTGCCAGTCAATCAACTGCTTGTGGATAAGATTTTGGTGATTTTTCATTTCTTCTCTGTTTTATCGTATAACTAGCCAAATTTGCATACTTTCTTGACAATCCATTTTTTATCCGCTCCATTTGACAAAAACAGTATAATAGGTTATTATTTAGCTAATTCAAATCTCATCAGGTTTTTTTCAAAATATTTTTGGCTAATTATAGCCAAAAAGTAACTCTAGCGTGGCCAGATAGGAGAGGCTAGCTGCGCGCAAGGTAAAAAATTTACATGTCACCTTGCTTTTTTGCTAAATTATAAGGAAAAATCGCCTACAACACTGAAAAAGTGGAGTTTTTTTGTGCTCTTTTTAAGGTTTTTTGTTCTAAAAAATTAAACAATTATCCTCTTTAAAGTATATTTATGCCCACATTCAAGCGCCAACTGCTCAAATCAGGAGACCGTAAATTCTTTAATCGGAGCAAGGATGTCATGCCTTTGCCTGACTTGATTGAAGTTCAGAAGAGTTCGTATGATTGGTTTTTAAAATTTGGCGTTAAGGAGCTTTTTGATGAAATTTCTCCGATTACCGACTTTTCCGGCCGTAATCTGGAGCTTTATATGGAGGATTACTACTTGGATGAGCCCAAGTTTGACGAAGTGGTCTGCCGGGACCGCAATATTACTTTTGAAGCTCCCCTGCGCGTGACCGCTCGTTTGGTGGACAAGAATACCAAGCAGTCCAAAGCCCAAGAAATCTATCTGGGCGACATCCCCATCATGACCAAGCGCGGCACTTTCATTGTGAATGGTATTGAAAGAGTCGTGGTTTCCCAGCTTATTCGGAGCGCGGGCGTGTTTTTTGTCGCGGAAAATGTGCGCGGCCGCCGGTATTATGGCGCCAAGATTATCCCGAACCGCGGGGCGTGGATTGAAATTGAAACTGACAGCAACAATGTCATCTGGATTAAGGTGGACCGCAAGCGCAAAGTGGTAGCCACTTCTTTGTTGCGCGCTTTTGGCTACAGCACGAATGAACAGCTTCACGATTTGTTTAAAGAGGTAAACAATCATCCGCATATTAATTTTGTGGAGGCCATGATAAAAAAAGATTTGGCCAAAAACGAAGAGGAAGGTTTGATTGAAGTGTATAAAAAAATTCGTCCCGGCGATTTGGCCACGGCCGATAACGCCAAGAGTTTGGTGCATGCCATGTTTTTCAATTTTGACCGTTATGATTTGGGCCGGGTGGGTGTATATAAATTTAACACTAGATTTGATTTGGGATATGTCAATGAAGATTATGACAAAAAAGAAAACCGCGTTTTATCTCCGGAAAAATTATTGTCCGTCATTAAAGAAGTGGTGCGTTTGAATGTGACCCAGGAAGAACCGGATGATATTGACCACTTGGGCAACCGCCGCATCAGAGCGGTGGGTGAATTGGCCCAGAATCGTTTCCGTGTTGGTTTGGCTCGCATGGAGCGCATTATTAAGGACCGCATGAGCACCTATGATGTGGCGCAATTATCTCCGAACAAATTAATCAATGCTCGTCCGGTGATTAGCGCCGTGCGCGAGTTTTTCATGAGTTCCCAATTGTCCCAGTTCATGGACCAGACCAATCCGCTGTCTGAATTGGAGCATAAACGCCGGGTCAGCGCTTTGGGTCCGGGCGGTTTGTCTCGTGACCGCGCCGGCTTTGAAGTGCGCGATGTGCACACTACCCACTATGGCCGTATCTGCCCGATTGCCACTCCGGAAGGTCCGAATATCGGCTTGGTGAACCATTTGGCCAGCTATGCTCGGGTGAATGAGTTTGGTTTTATGGAAACTCCTTATCGCAAAGTTTTGCGTGAAGTGCAAAATGAACCGCGATTTACCGAGGGCGAAATTTTACGGGGTGAAGTAGCTGGATTTGACAATGGCACGGAAATTACTCGCGCCGTAGCGGAAAAATTAGCCAAAGAAAAAATGGAAAAGATTCCGGTGCGACCTCGAGTGACCAATGAAATTTTATATTTAAACTCTTTTAAAGAAGAAAAAGCCACCACTGCCGCTTCCAGCACTCGTTTGGATGACAAAGGGTATTTCTTGGATGATATCGTGCCAGCCCGCGTAAAAGGAGAGCCGGGCGTGTCTGATGTGAATGAGATTGAGTACTTGGATGTGGCCTCCAATCAAGTCGTGAGTATCGCCACTTCCTGTGTTCCTTTTTTGGAGCACGATGACGCGACTCGCGCTCTGATGGGCACGAACATGCAACGCCAGGCCGTGCCTTGCATCTGTCCGGAACCGCCGTTAGTGGGTACGGGCGTGGAAAAATCGGCCGCCGCCTATTCCGGCCATACTGTTTTAGCCGAAGCTGATGGCGAGATTACCGAAGTGGATGGTCAGCATATTGTTTTGACCACGAAAAAAGGCGAGAAAGTAACTTACAATTTGAACAAGTTTATTCGCTCCAACGCTTCCACTTGTATCAATCAACATCCGACCGCGGAAGTGGGTCAGAAAGTGAAAAAGGGTCAGATTCTTTCCGATGGCCCGTCCATCAAAGACGGAGAAATGGCTTTGGGGCAGAATATTTTAGTGGCTTACATGATCTGGGACGGCTTTAATTTTGAAGACGCGGTCATTGTGTCCGAACGCTTGGTGCAAGCCGATAGATTTACTTCCATTCATATTGAGGATTATGTGACTGATGTCCGTGAGACCAAATTGGGTCCGGAACTGGTCACATCTGATATTCCCAATGTCAGTGAAGAAAAATTAAAGAACTTGGATAGCGAAGGTATTGTCCGTATTGGCGCCGAAGTCCGCTCCGGCGATATTTTGGTGGGCAAAATCACTCCCAAGGGTGAAACTGAATTATCCGCGGAAGAAAGATTGTTGCGCGCCATCTTCGGTGAGAAAGCTCGCGATGTCCGTGATTCATCTTTATATCTTGAACACGGCGAACATGGAAAAGTAATCGGCGTGAAAATGTTTTCCACTGAATCAGGCGACAAATTACAGCCGGGCGTGATTAAGCAGGTGCAGATTACCGTGGCCGACATGAGAAAAGTTCAGGTTGGCGATAAAGTGGCCGGCCGGCATGGAAACAAAGGCGTAATTTCCAAAGTGGTGCCGGTGGCTGATATGCCGTTTTTGGAAGACGGAACTCCGGTGGATATTATTTTATCCCCCTTGGGCGTTATCTCTCGTATGAACTTGGGACAGCTTTTGGAAACTCATCTGGGTTTGGCGGCTAATGCTCTGGGCTATAAGATCGCCACTCCGGTGTTGGATGGTTTGAGTGAAGAGCAAATCAAAAGCGAACTGGCTAAAGCCGGTTTTCCGACTGACGGCCAGGTGCAATTGTATGATGGCCGAACCGGCGAGGCGTTTGACCATAAAACCACGGTTGGCTACAACTACATTTTGAAATTAAATCACATGGTGGAGGACAAAATCCACCAGCGTTCCATAGGTCCGTACAGTTTGATTACTCAACAGCCATTGGGCGGCAAGGCGCAGTTCGGCGGACAGCGTTTTGGAGAAATGGAAGTTTGGGCTTTGGAGGCTTATGGCGCCGCTCATACTTTGCAGGAAATGCTGACCATCAAATCCGATGATGTGCCGGGCCGGTCCAAGGCCTATGAGGCGATTATCAAGGGCGAAGAAGTGCGTCATGTGAATATTCCCGAGTCATTCAATGTCTTAGTGCGCGAGTTAAAAGGTCTGGCGCTGGATGTGGAATTGATGAAACGCAATACTGAAGGCGACTATCTTTTGGCGAGTGAAGTGAAAGACGACCAGAGATATTCTGATAATATTTTGAATGAGAAAGAGCCGAAAGAAGAAAAAAAATAACCTATTTCCATCCTTAAATTACTTCTATGATCATGAATCGTGAAAATATTCGCTCTGTGGATTTTGACGCCATCAGATTGCGCCTGGCTTCTCCCGAGGTGATCAGAAATTGGTCCCACGGCGAAGTGAGAAAGCCGGAGACCATTAATTACCGCACCCAGAAACCGGAAAAAGGCGGTCTGTTCGCCGAAGAAATTTTTGGTCCGACCAAGGACTGGGAATGTTACTGCGGGAAATACAAAAAAATTCGTTATAAAGGCATTGTCTGCGACAAATGCGGAGTGGAAGTGACTAATTCTCTGGTCCGCCGCGAACGCATGGGCCATATTGAGCTGTCAGCTCCGGTATCGCACATTTGGTTTTTGCGTTCAGTGCCGTCCAAGATTGGCTTGGTGCTGGATTTGGCCATGCAAGCTTTGGAAAAAGTCATTTATTTTGCTTCTTTTATTATCGTGCATGTGGATGAAACGGCTAAAAAACAAACCTGGGATATGTTGCGCAAAGAATACAAGAGCAAGAAAAAACAGATTGGAAAAGAATTGGAACGCGTTTTGCAAGAGGCGAATGATAAAAAAGCTTCTCGCGGGGATTTGGAGAAAATCCAAAATGATTTTGGTGAAAAGCAGACTGCTTTGGATGTTGATTTTCAACAGGCCGATAAAGAACTTAAAGAAATTCAAATCATGAAAGTAATTTCGGAGAATAAATATCAGGAATTATCCTTGCGTTTTGGCCATTTGTTTGAGGCCTCTATCGGAGCTGAAGGCGTGCGCGATTTATTGGAGAGAATTAATTTGGAAGAAACCGTTAAAAAATTAGGCGAAGAACAACAGAGCTCCAAGGGAGCTAAATTGGAGAGAATCATCCGCCGCAAAAAATTGCTCAAGAGTTTGACTATGAACAAGATCAGGCCGGAATGGATGGTTTTAAAATGCATCCCGGTTATTCCTCCGGACCTGCGTCCGATGGTGGCTTTGGACGGCGGCCGTTTTGCCACTTCTGATTTGAATGATTTATATCGCCGTGTCATCAACCGCAACAATC
>CAZXFG010000015.1:0-6920 GCA_964640515.1 uncultured Gammaproteobacteria bacterium
AACGCCATGACGATACCTATTACCAAAGACGGAAAAATTATAATGATTTATCAATACAGGTATTTAAAAAACAAAAACAGCCTGGAATTCCCTTGTGGCTGGATAAACAACAAAGAAACTCCCCGCCAGACTGCTGCGCGTGAATTAGAAGAAGAAACTTGTTATCATTCAAAAGATATCAAACGAATTAAAACATTTGAGGCTGTAAATGGATGCTTCAGAAATCCTTGCCATCTTTTTATTGCTTTAGATGCTAGTAGAAAAATCAACTGTAAGCCGGAAGTACGTGGCATCATTAAAGTATTAAAATGTTCTCCCAGTCAAATTGAAAAGATGATCGAAACAGGAAAAATCTGGAACGGCCAAACATTAGCCGCCTGGAGCCTGGCAAGAAAAGAAGCAGAATACACCGCAAACAAGGAATAGATCATCGTTATAAATTTATGTCTATCACCCAGATAGTAGACAGCCAAATGCCTTCGCTTACGGAATGGCTGGAAAAAATCAATTCTTCACAAACCGAGGAATTCCGTAATGAAGACAACAACCGAAGAGACAGAATGGAAGTTTTATATGAGATCACCGGCTTTCCTTACGAGCGTCCGGAAAAAATGTCGGCCAAAGATATCGTGGACAAAACAAAAATTTTTTTAGATTTGTACCAGCGTAAAAAAAATGACCACTGCGCTCTTAGGTTGGTGCCAAATAAACCCGGACTGCCAAAACTGCGCGTGCGTGGCAATACTCTGGAACAAAATCTGGTCTGGTTTCATGAACAAAACATCAACCACGATGACTACCGAGTGGAAATATTGCCGCATGAAGGCACTATCTACTCGGCCACTTTTCTGGTTGACGACAACGGTATTATCGGGGAAATCATCCCCGGCCGCGCTTGGAATCTAACCCAAGGAATCTACGAAGGAGAGCCACCGATCACTTTTTCTTTTGATTATAAAAATTGGAACTTCTCCAAAGACAAAAAACTAGAGACTTTGTATATAAAAAAAGGGGTCAAATTATTATTAATTTCTCCGGAACAGCAGACAAAAATAAAAGAAAAAATGCAAGTGGAGTTTACGGCCGAAGGATACTTGAAAGGATATTTTGAAATGATCGTTTATAAAAATGGTGATATTTATTACATAGACTATAATCGAGTGCTTGGCCGCATGCTAAAAAATTACAACTTGGCCAAAACTGGCCACGGCTCAATTATCAATGGCACCTGCGCCAGCTCCGGGCAAGCCAAAGGTTTAGTCAGAACAATCTCAAAAAATAAAACATTTCTCTTTGATGATGGCGACATACTGGTGTGTCCTATGACCATGGTAGAACATATACCTCTAATGAAAAAAGCCGGCGGTATAATCACCGACCAAGGTAATATCCTTTCACACGCAGCCATTGTCAGCCGAGAACTGAAAAAACCATGCATTGTCGGCACTAAAAATGCCACCCGATTACTAAATGACGGAGACCTAATTTTTATGGATGCGGATAAGGGCACGGTAGACAAAATCAACCCATAAATTCATCAAATTTAACTTGTGGAGGGTGCGGTTGCGGCCAACACCCTTTTTTGTTAGAATGACAAAGAACTAAAAAACTAATTTTAACACTATGACTGAAACGGCAGTAGGAGGCAAATACGTGCGTCCCAGCTGGGATGAATACTTTATGGAGGTGGCCCGGGCCGTAGCCAAACGCGCCACTTGTGACCGGGGTCGTTCGGGTTGTGTAATCGCCAAGGATAGACAAATATTGGTCACCGGCTATGTCGGCTCTCCCAAGGGCATGGCTCATTGTGATGAAGTGGGGCACCAAATGAAAGCCATGGTGCATGAAGACGGGCATCAAAGCCAACACTGCGTGCGCACGGCTCACGCCGAACAAAACGCTATCTGCCAAGCCGCTAAAATAGGCATTGCTATTGATGGCGCGGTACTTTACTGCAAAATGACCCCCTGTGCTATTTGCGCCAAAATGATCATTAACTCTGGAATAACCAGAGTAGTATGTGAAAAACGCTATCACGCTGGCAAAGAAAGCGAGGAAATGTTCCGCCAAGTGGGTATTGGACTATACTATTTTGATGAAACAGTAGAACAGTATGACAAACAGTAAAAAACAAGTCTTTGTCTTTGCCGGACTCGCCGGTAGCGGCAAGGATTCTTGTACTAAATATCTATCCGAAAAATACGGGGCTAAAATTTTTACCTTTACTACCATGCTGAAAGATACGGCCGACCGTTTTTATTTGGAATTTAACCGAGATAATTTAATTAAAATCTCCGAAGCTCTACGCGGTGTTTTTGGCCAAGATATTTTGGCCAAAACCCTAGCCAAAGATGTGGAAACCAGCACCGTTGACATGATTACCATCAGCAACGCCCGCCGAATAGCGGATATTGAGTACCTCTCCAAAATGCCCGGGTTTGTCTTGATTGAGGTTTACGCTGATATGAAAAAGCGGTATGAACGAGTAAAAGTGCGCGGAGAAAAAACTTCTGATGCTTCGCAGACTTATGAAGAATTTGTGGCTGACCACCAAAGACCAACCGAACTCTCCATCCTAGAATTGGCTAAACAAGCTACGGAGCACATAAACAATGACGGGACTTTGGAGCAACTCCATTCACAACTAGACGCATTGGTAAAAAAATATTCATAACCCGCTCGGAGAATACCTGACGCCTCAACCATAATTTATGAAAATAAAAATTAAAAAATTGAATCCAGAAGCCAAGCTCCCCTGCTATATTCATCCCGGAGATGTCGGGATGGATCTTTTTTCTTTAGATGAGCGTACCTTACAACCCGGCGAGAGACATTTTTTCTTTCTCGGTTTTGCTCTGGAGTTTGAGCATGGCTTTGCGGCCATTATCAAAGACCGCGGTAGCATGGCTAAAAAAGGTTTACATACTATGGGTGGAGTCTTTGACGCCGGATTTAGAGGCGAATACAATGTATTATTGGTGAATTTAGGCGCTGAACCATATCAAGTAAAAAAGGGCGACAAAATCGCCCAATTAATTATTTATCCCGTGGTCATTGCCGAACTGGAAGAGGCCTCTGAACTCTCGGAGAGCGCCCGCGGCAATGGCCAATTTGGCAGTACCGGCCGTTAATCATATGAAATCCTACTTAGATATTGTCAAAAAAATATTGGAAACCGGCAAACATAAAGCCAACCGCACCGGTGTAGACACTTTGGCCATTGCCGGCGCTATGTTTGAACATGACATGAGTCAGGGTTTTCCTCTTTTGACCACAAAAAAAGTTCCTTTCCGACTTGTAGCTTCGGAACTGGAGTTTTTTATTAAGGGTATTACTGATAAAAAATGGCTCCAAGATCGTAATAATCATATTTGGGATGAATGGTGTACGCCATTGAAGATAAAGTATGCCAACGATCCGGCAACTAAGAAAAAAATGTTAGAGGAAAGGGACCTGGGCACAATTTACGGTTGGGAATGGCGGCATTTTGGCGCTCCTTATCGAGATTATGCCACCGATTATACCGGGCAGGGCGTAGACCAGCTCAAATATGTAGTAGAAAAATTAAAAAATGACCCCAATGACCGGCGCATGATAGTGATGGCCTGGAACCCAATGGATATCGATAAGGCCATGCCTCCTTATTGCCACTACGGTTTCCAAGTTACGGTCATCAATGGCCGCGTGAATTTAATGTGGAACCAACGCTCGGTGGATACCATGCTTGGACTACCTTTTAACATCGCCAGTTATGCTCTTATGCTCCACCTCTTGGCCAAAGAAGCCAACCTGCAAGAAGGAAAACTGATCGGATTTTTGGGCGATGTGCATATTTACACCAATCACACAGAAGGCGCCAAAGAGCAACTCTCCCGCGACCCAAATCAATATCCACTCCCCACCATTCAAACAAATAACTTCACTTCCATTTTTGATTGGAAATACACGGACACCGAAGTTTTAAATTACCAAAGTTATCCAACCATTAAATTCCAGATAGCTATCTAACTGTCATTGCGAGGAGCCGTAGGCGACGAAGCAATCTCTGGTTTGCAAGGAGATTGCCACGCCCCTAAAAGGGCTCGCAATGACAAAAGTATATCTTATGCCATTTTCTCTCATCGCCGCCGTGGCCAAAAACAACTGTATCGGCGTGAACAATAAAATCCCGTGGAATATACCGGAAGATTTTCAGTACTTCAAAAAAACCACTCTGGGCAAAACCGTGCTAATGGGTGAAAAAACTTTTGAATCTATTTTAGGTTACCTCGGCAAACCCCTCCCCGGCCGCCAAACAGTGGTTTTGACCCGCAACCCCAATTTCACAGCGCCTCCTGGTGTGCGTGTTTTCTCGTCTTTAGACCAAGCTTGGGAAAAATTAAAGGACGAAGATGTTTTTATCTGCGGCGGCGCCAGTATCTACAGCCAGACTATTAATCGAGTGGACACTCTCTACATCACTTGGATAGATCAAGAACCCGAAGGTGATGTTTTCTTTCCTAAAATCGATTCAACTGTCTGGAAAGAAACTTGGCGCGAGGACCATCCTGGGTTTTCTTTTGTTAAATATACTAAGAATTAGATTATAACGAAACTATTGAGCGACACTGCGTAGGCTTAGTTACAAATTAGGAAATTTTGTAGCAAAATGTAATGCGACTTTAAGCCTTTTACATTTTGCGTGGACAAAATTTACTAAATTTGTCTAAGCCGGAGCATAGGAGCGAAATATTTTCGTTATAATCTAAAATTACATATGTTCATCATGGTGGACGGTATAGACGGAAGCGGAAAAGGAACCATTATAGAAGCTTGGAAAGAATACCTGACCAATCAAGGCAACGCTATTTTTGATTTAAAACAATATTGGAAAGAGAAAAACGAATATCCAGAGCTGGCAGAAATAAAATCCTATGATTTCATTTTCTCTTGCGAACCCACTCGCGTTGGCATCGGCCGCGTGATTCGCGAAGAATTAATCAATGCTGATACCCATTACCAGCCGCGCGCCATTGCCGAGGCCTATTCCTTAGACCGTCTGATTCTTTACACTAAAATCATCATCCCCCTTCTTAAAGACGACAAAATGATTATCCAAGACCGTGGAATCAGTTCTTCTTTGGCCTACCAAACCGCCCAAAGCCCGGAACTGACTTTCTCCATCATCGCCAATCTGACGGGCAATGCCCTGGCCATGGAACACCGACCTGATTTTCTAGTATTGGCCGAATCCTCTCCGACTATTTGCGCGACTCGGCTAGCCAGTCGGAGTAGTAAAAAGGACAATGCCATCTTTGAAACTATCCCCGCGCTGGAAAAAACTGCCGCGCAATTTCACTCCGCAGAATACCAAAATATTTTTACCTCCCGCGGTACCAAGATTTTATCCTTGAATACTGAAGATAATATTGATATAATTAGGACAAAGGCCGTGGATTTACTTAAAACCATAATTAATCAATAAACTTATGACTTTACGAAAAAAATATGTCCTCTGGTACATCAGTACCTGGATCGCGCCTTTCTTAATTTTTGTCTTGGGGACCATCTTGATGTATTCCGGCTGGGCCAAAGACGCTTCTTTGGGTGTTCCATCCCTATATTTAATTTGCTTCTTGATTTGGTTGGCGGGAGGCTTCATGGTGAATTATTGGTATGGCGGACGATTTGGGCTTCTTTCCGTTTATCGCATTTTGGCCAGTATTTTCAGCACAGCCGGATTTTTTTATTTAATGGGTCAAAACAAAGAGCTCTTGCCGGCTCTGGAGATTGTTAAGCAAAGCTGGGAATTATATCAAAAAAACTGGAAAAAACTCGGGTTATACGCTTTAATTTTCTTTATCCCCACCATTGTCTTTGACCTAATTTGGTTCTTAAATTTAACTCTCTCCCGCTATACCCAAAGCGCCCTCTGGATTAACGGACTGCTGAGGCTGTTTTTGATTGTCATCGCCATAATTTTCATTCTCTGGATTTCCATCGCCTTCGCCCAGATTATCCGCGACCTCTTGGAAAACCGCCCGGCAACTCCTTTTAAATCAATTATGCAAACTAAAAGTCATTTGCTCTGGCCAACCGTCTATACTACCTTGCTTTCAGCGCTGATTATTTTAGGAGGCACCCTGCTTTTTTTCATCCCCGGCATCATCTTCAGTATTTGGTACGCTTTTACTTTTTATACGATTATTTTTGATGGACAAAAAGGCGTTGCGGCGCTGCGAACCAGTAAAATTTTAGTGATTAACCGATGGTTTGCTATCCTCTGGCGCATCGCCGCCCCATCTTTTATCTTTGGCCTCTTAGCCATGGCCGCAGTCTCCATCGCGCAACTATCCGTACTCGTTATACCAGCCGGCAATATTAGAGGCATAGCCGAAATAATCATCTCCAATTTAGTAAACACCTTGTGTATGCCTTTCACAGTCGCCGCCTCGGTGATACTTTATCTCAATGCCAAGAAAACCAAACCAGTCGTAGCAGAAAAACCCGGCCAGCCCATAATCATGTAACGGATTTATGTCTAACTACACCCCCATCATCGGATTGGAGATTCATGTGGAATTAAAAACCAAGAGCAAAATGTTTTGTTCTTGCGCGAACAATCCGGATCGCGACGCGCCTAACTCCCACATCTGTGAAATCTGCCTGGCTCACCCGGGCACATTACCTGTACCTAACAAAACAGCCATTGCCTGGACTGTAAAAATTGCGAAAGCCCTGGGTTGCCGGATTAACGAGCTTTCCAAATTTGACCGCAAACACTACTTCTACCCTGACCTGCCCAAGGGATACCAAATATCCCAGTACGACCAACCCATCAGCGAACACGGTTTTGTTGATTTAAAATTTTTGACTGGAAAAAACTTTCGTTCGGATTGCCGAATCAAAATTACCCGGGTGCATTTGGAAGAAGACACGGC
>CAZXFG010000015.1:7020-16157 GCA_964640515.1 uncultured Gammaproteobacteria bacterium
CAAAGCGCGGCTGAAGCCAAAACCTATTGCCAAGAATTGCAGATGATTTTACGCTATCTGAAAGTCAGCGACGCGGATATGGAAAAAGGACACATGCGTTGTGAAGCCAACATCTCTTTGCAGGAGACCGGCAAATTTGAAATTATAGATGGGTTGATCAAACCGCTCTCCGGATATGTTCTTAACCCTAAGATAGAATTAAAAAATATCAACTCTTTTCGCGCTATTGAAAAAGCCATAGATTACGAAACTAAACGCCAAGGCGAATTATTAAATAAAAAACAGACTTGGGGTCCGGAAACACGCGGTTGGGATGATGACCTTGGCGAAACAATACTCCAACGAGCCAAAGAATCTTCGGCTGACTATCGGTATTTCCCCGAACCGGACATCCCGCCTTTCCATCCTCTAAAAATCGCAGGTAAAATCAGTCTGCCGGAATTGCCTTTTGCCAAACGCGAAAGATTTCATACCGAGTTCGGCTTTTCCTATGCTGATGCTTTTTTGCTTACATCTGATCAAGCTTGGTCGGAATATACCGAACGAGTGATGAGTGAACTCATGGACTGGCTGCACAGCTTGCCGGAAACAGAAGAAATGACCGAGGAACTGACTCTTAATAAAAAACAGGAACTGGCCAAGCTGGCTGGCGGCTGGCTGACTTCCAAACTGATGGGTGTCATGGCCGAACGCAAGATTGATATTCGAGTGTTGAAATTAAAACCGGAAAATTTCTCCGAATTAGTGGCTTTGATTTATGCCGGACGGGTCAATTCCACCAACGCGCAAAAAATCCTGGCCGAAATGTTGGATTCGGGAGTAGATATGGACCCCACGCATATCATGGAAGATAAGGGCTACGGCCAAATTGCTGACGAGGGCAAACTAGGGGCCATAATAGATGAAGTAATCAAGAGTAATCCTAAACAGGCAGAACAATTTAGGGCTGGAAAAGAGCCGATTTTGCAGTTTCTCAAGGGCATGGTGATGAAAGCCACCGAGGGCTCGGCCGATCCGAATGTGGCCGAAAAATTACTGCGAAAAAAATTGAAATAATTATCCACATCCTGCCACTTTTACTCTCTTTCAAGTGTGCTATAGTAACTAAGCTATGCCACACTATTACCTAAACAACTCAAACTACCCTCAAGGGTAGTTTTTTATTTTTTTCTATGCAACATATCCCTATCGCTCTCACCTATGACGATGTCTTAATTATTCCCCGGCGTTCTTCTTTTAAAAGCCGCGACGAAGCGGTGACCAAAACCCGTCTAACTAAAAAGGTGGGTATAAATATCCCCATCATCAGCGCCAACATGGACACGGTGACTGAATCTGAAATGGCCATCGCCCTCGCCAGACTGGGTGGCATTGGCATTATTCATCGCTTCATGACCATTGAAGAAAATGTGGAAGAGATAAAAAGGGTAAAACGCGCCCAACGCTTCATCATCAGCGACCCTTACATGATTGGTCCGCAAAGCACCATAGAAGCGGCGAAAAAATTCATTGCCGAATGCGGAGTCAGCGGACTTTTGGTGGCTGACTCGGATAAAAAATTATGCGGTATCCTCTCCAGCCGTGATTTTCTTTTTATAAACGGACACCGATGCGTGGAAGAAATTATGACCCCCCGAGAAAAATTGATTGTCGGACACGCTCACACCACCTTTGAAGAAGCCAAAATGACCTTGGCGAAAAATAAAATAGAGAAACTGCCCCTGGTAGATGAACAGGACCACATTCTCGGCATTATCACCACTGATGACATAAAACACCGCGCTGACTACCCGCTCGCCAACACTGATGACCAGGGTCGGCTAATCGTAGGCGGGGCCATTGGCGTGCATGGAGACTATTTAGAACGGGCGCAAGAATTAATTAAAGCCGGAGTGGATGTGTTGGTGATAGACATCGCCCATGGGCACTCGGACTTGATGATAAATGCCGTGGCTAAAATGCGTGAAGTCTGCGGTGGAACGCAAATTATCGCCGGAAACATCGCCACTGGCGAGGCGGCCCGCGAACTATGCGAGGCCGGGGTGGATGCCATAAAAGTCGGTATTGGGCCGGGCGCTACTTGCATTACCAGATTGGTTACCGGTTGTGGCGTACCTCAACTTTCGGCCGTAATGCAATGCGCGGAAGTAGCCAAAAAATATGGGGTGCCGGTAATTGCCGACGGCGGAATACAAAAATCAGGAGACATCGTGAAAGCCATTGGCGCGGGCGCGGACAGCGTGATGATTGGCGGTATGTTTGCCGGTATTCATGAAAGCCCCGGGGTAGTCATGTCGCGCGGAGACAGAAAATACAAAGTCTGCCGTGGCAGCGCCAGTTTTGCCGTCGCTCAAAGGAGACAAAACATTAAACAAGAAAGAAAAGACTTGGATGAAGTGGTAGCCGAAGGCGTGGAATCCCTTGTCCCTTACAAAGGACCTTTGAAAGAACTTATCGGTCAACTGATTGGCGGATTGAAATCCGGCATGAGTTACACCAATTCGCACACCATCGCTGAATTACAAAATAATGTGGAATTTATAAGGGTAACAAATGCTGGGTGGAAAGAAAGCGGACCGCATGACCTGCAGGAAGTAAAATAGTGTCATTGCGAGGAGGGTGCAACCCGACGAAGCAATCCCCTTGCAAACTAGAGATTGCTTCGTCCCCGCCTAGGCGGGTCCTCGCAATGACAATCGAAAAATACCAAACGCGAAAATCCATTACTGTCATCCCTGCAAAAACGGGAATCTAGTCTGTCATTCCGACGACGAAGGAGGAATCTCTGTCCAATTCGCGTGAACATCTAATTCTATGAAGCAACAAATCGCTACTATCGTCGGCACCCAATGGGGCGACGAAGGCAAAGGAAAAATCACTGACTATCTAGCTCGAGATTTTGACTATGTCGTCCGTTTTCAAGGAGGCAATAATGCCGGCCACACGGTCGTCGTGGGCGACAAAACCTATAAACTGCATCTCATACCGTCTGGAATCCTTTCTCCGGGCACGGTTTCCATTATCGGCAATGGCGTGGTGATTGACCCGCGTGTTTTACTGGAAGAAATTAGTGATTTCAAAAAGAATGGTCTCATCCCCTATCTAAAAATTAGTGAGCGGGCGCATGTAATTATGCCCTATCACCTGGCCATGGATGGCGGACTTAGTACCGGGCAGGGCAAACTGGCGGCCGGCAGTACCGGTCGTGGTATCGCGCCGGTCTACGCGGACAAAGCTTATCGCCACGGTATTAGAATGGGAGATTTGTTAGAACCCGATTTACTCAAAGAAAAACTGGAAAAATCATATTTTTTCAACACCCAGATTTTAAATAAAATTTATCGCCTGCCTTTTGACCGTACTGTTGAGGATATTTACCAAGAATATCTGGAATACGGCAAAAAATTATCCGGATACATCACTGATACGGAATTAGAACTCTACGAAGCCTACAAACAAGGAAAAAATATCTTGTTTGAAGGCGCGCAAGGCATGTCATTAGACCCTGACCATGGTATGTACCCACACGGCACGAGTTCCAACAATGTGGCGGGCTATGCTGAAGTGGGCTCGGGCGTGGGATTGAATTGTCAGAGCCGTATTATCGGCATCATGAAGGCCTATGTGAGCCGAGTGGGTAATAGCCCATTTGTCACCGAGCTCAAAGATGAAACCGGCGACCAAATCCGAGCCAAAGGCGCGGAATTTGGCACCACCACCGGCCGTCCCAGACGCATCGGCTGGCTGGATTTGGTGCAAGTTCGTCAATCCGTGCGCACCAGCGGACTATCGGAAATCGCCATGACTAAATTGGATGTGTTGGGCGGACTATCAGAATTAAAAATCTGCATGGCGTATGAAATAGACGGACAAATCTATACGGAAATGCCGGCCAGCTTATCCAAAATCCGCCAAGCTAAACCAGTCTATCAAACCATGCCTGGTTGGGAAGATACCGATGCCACAAGTTACGACACCTTGCCGCAAAATATGCGGCAATATATTGAATTTGTGGAGAAAAAAATTAATTGTCCGATTACTTTTATCTCCCTCGGACCGCAGAGGGAGAGGACGATTATTAGATAACGAAAATTATTCTATAAAAATTTTCTTTTCCCCAAATGTCAGATCATTACAAAAGTCCATATTTAATTTTGAAAGAAGTCGGTGGCCTTATGAAGGAACATGGCAAAGAAGCCGTCTCTTTCGGCTCTAAATTTCGTGATCAAAGAGAGTTATTTATAGGCTCTCTATTTTCATTAGGGATATCTAGCCGCACGGGTCGATATAATTGGATACGCAAGACTGAAGAAGACCCTCCGGATGTAGAGTTAGCTTATTTAGAAGATAGCCCCCAGGGCGATATCCGTTGCATCGCTCAAATGGAAATCGTAGAATTTCAAAAATACTCTAGCAAAAATTTACTTGAAACCTTAAAAACTAAACTTAGAAACTGTTACCCCAAAAAATACTTACTGCTTTGTTTTATACATTCTAGAAAAGAAATCATATATCCACTTGAACTATCAAATGCAATTAAATTATTAAACCCACAACTAACAGCTATCTACATAATGGCAAATTGTGAAAAAATTGACGCTAGTGATGATCGAAATATGGAATTAGTGCAGGTCTTTCCAAATTTAGAAAAAGTAAAATTTAACATAACAAAAACAGCAAACAGTTGGCCAAAAAATATGTCTCACCGAGCAAAATTAACTAGGGGCGGGTAATCTACATACATGGCACACTCGGCAATAACTCTATTCAACAAAAAAATCCCTCTCGCAGGGATTTTTTTATTTACGAATATCTCACACCCTCCTCCGCCACGCCACATACTTCTCTATCGCCCCTCTGGCCAAAGGCACGGCCAGACCGACATACTTTTGTGGGTTAATGTTGGCTAAAATTTGATCTTTCACCGCGTCCGGCACATTCAATTCCTCCACAAAAATCACCAGCTCATCAGTATTCACGCCCCGTCCGCGTGTTTTTTCTTTTAATAAATCATAGGCATCGGCCATACCATGAACGCGTAAAATCGTCTGTATGGCTTCGCTCACAATCTGCGGATTCTCGGCCAATTCTTTTCTGGCGTATTCCGTGTCTGGCCGCGCCAACCCCAAAGCAATATTTGTATGTTCAATGGCGATTAGAATATAACCAAACAGCTCGCCATAGGAGCGTTCCCAGTCATGGTCCGACAAATCCCTCTGCAAACGCGACACATCCAATTCATTACTCAAGCCATTGATGAGCGTATTCGCTTTTTTAATATTCCCCTCGGCCACCTCGGCAAACCACGGGTTAATTTTGTGAGGCATTACCGACGATCCCACATGACTTTCTATCTTAGAAAAATACATAGTCTTGAGAGCGGCATACAATGACAAATCTTGCGCCAAATCCCGAATCACATTGCCAATCTCCTGCAAAGCCTGAAAAACGCGCACCATATCATTCTGTGGCCCCCGCTGGTCAGTGTATAAATTCACTTCCAGACCCAGTCGCTTAGTCAACTCGCGGGAATAACCAGGCCAATCCAGCGCCGGATAGGCGGCCACAAACGCGTTGTAATTCCCCACTGCCCCATTCACTTTCCCTGTAAGAGTTACGGCCTGCAGTCGTTCCAATCCATCCACCAAACGGGATAAATGATTGGCAAAAATCTTGCCAAAAGTGGTTGGACTGGCCGGCTGAAGATGAGTACGCCCCATCACCGGATCGTTCAAATATTTGTTCGCCAAATCTTTTAACTGGTCACAAATTGTATACACGGCTGGCGTAAAAATCTCTTGCAAAGCTCCGGACAACATTGTTTTCAAAGCCAGATTTCTGGTGTCTTCGGAAGTTAAAAAAATATGAATGCTTGGAATAATATCAAAACTGATGGTTTGATCCACTTTTTCTTTAATCCAAAGCTCGCAAGATTTGGTATCATGCTCGGTCGGACCAATTCCATTCCGACCCAGATGGTCATACTGCAAAACTTCATAAGCCTCATGCCAAGAAAAATTTTCATAAAGGGCGCGCATTTTTTTCTTTTCTTCCCCCGACAACGGCCGCACCACTTCTCCCTGAAAAAATTCACTCAAAGCAATAATGTGTTCGATTTCCACCTGCACGCGGTATTTGTGGAAAGCATATTCGGAAAAATAGTGGCGCAAGGGCAAAGTAAAAACGCGATACCGGCCGTCCAAAGCTGAAGAATTATTCAGAGAGACTTTGTGCGCGTTAATTTCCACCACTTTTTCCAGCGCTGATTCTACATTATTTAAATCTTGAAAAATCAGACTGTTTTCCAGCCCTATTTTTATAAAATCCTCTCTCGTCGTGCGCCCCTGAAGAACGGCAACAAAATTTCTCCTCCGGTAAAATGCCGAAAAATAGTCATCAGAATGATCGCCAAATATTACGGTCTGTTCCGCGTGGATGCTTTTGGCCGCCAAATGATTAATGGCCTCATCCAAAGAGCGCGGATGCGGTTTGGCAAATTCTGGAGCTGGCGGAATACACATAAAGGCAAAAACTTTGGGGTCAAAACCAGCCTGTTCCAATCGTTCCACCAACATTTTTACTCTATTGGTCACTAACCCAACCACCAACCCGGCCCCCAATAATTTTTGAACTGCTTCTACTGCCCCCGAAGTCGCCTCATATTTTTCACTGGGCGCATGAGCGCGATAATTCTCCAAAACTACTTCCCACAGCGCTCTCCCATTG
Organism: uncultured Gammaproteobacteria bacterium; assembly: GCA_964640515.1. Lineage (GTDB taxonomy): Bacteria > Patescibacteriota > Patescibacteriia > Magasanikbacterales > GWA2-37-8 > CAZXFG01. Next base: position 13,747 of record CAZXFG010000015.1, read on the forward strand.
GCTTCACCGACAAACAATTCTTTAAAAATATCTTCAAAAGGCAAATTCTTGGCCTGCACGGTAAAGATAGTTTCATCGGTTGGCAATGCGACCATCGTCCCGGCGTCATTCAGCCGTTTTATAGTCTTTTTAATACCATCCAAAACAAATTTATCCGTCGCTAACAGTGTATTATCTACATCAAAAATCACTGCTTTAATTTCCTTTGGCCAAAGTTTGAGCATAATATTAAATAATGTGTCATTGCGAGGAGTGAAACGACGAAGCAACCTCTAGTTAGCATGAAGATTGCTTCGTCACTGCGTTCCTCGCAATGACAGGTATAAAATCCTCGCTTAAACACTGTAGCAAGCACGATTTGACCTGTCAAACACCACCTGATATATTACCTCTGCTCAATTTTAACCTCCAAATATGCTTGATTTAAAAAGCTATATCCGCGATATCCCAGACTGGCCCACTCCCGGGGTTATTTTCAAAGATATTACCCCGCTCTTGCAAGACAAAAGCGCCTTAAAAGAAGCCATTGATAGGCTAACCAATCTTTTTTTAGGAGAAAAAATAGATGTGGTAGTGGGCATTGATGCTCGCGGCTTTCTCTTGGCTTCAGCTGTAGCCTACAAACTCGGCACCGGCTTGGCCATTGTGCGCAAAAAAGGAAAATTACCCTCCAAAGCCATTGCCGAGGAATATTCTTTGGAATACGGCACCAACACCATAGAGATGCACGAAGACGCCATCAAACCCGGACAAAAAGTATTGGTAGTAGATGATGTGTTGGCCACCGGCGGGACTATGACTGCCACTTGCGGACTCATCGAAAAACTGGGCGGACAGGTGGCTGGTGTTGCTTTCCTAATTTCTTTGGACTTTTTAGGCGGAAAAGAAAAACTAAAAAAATATTCCGTGAAAGAACTCGTTAATTACCAACCAATCAAAACCGCGCAAGCGGAAATCGGAGTCTTTGGCGGTTCGGGATTTTATTCTCTTTTTGATGGTCCGGTGGAGGAAGTAACGATAAACACTCCTTACGGACAGCCTTCAGACAAAATTACCATTGGCGAAATCGCCGGACATCGAGTAGCTTTCTTGCCCCGCCACGGCAAACAACATCAATTCGCCCCCCACTCTATCCCTTACCGCGCCAATCTCTGGGCTATGAAAGAACTGGGAGTAAAAAGAATTATCGCTCCTAATGCCGCCGGCAGTTTGACGAGGTATATCAAGCCAGGCGATTTTGTCATTTGCGATCAATTCGTTGACCGCACCTCCGGCCGAGCTGATACTTTCTACAACGGCCCGGAAGTAATGCATGTGAGCACGGCTGATCCTTATTGTCCGGAGTTACGCGCTCTGGCTGTTCACTGTACGCGTGAATTGGGCATTCCAGTGCATGAGAAAGGCACGATGGTAGTAATCCAAGGTCCCCGTTTTTCCACCAAAGCTGAATCGCGCTGGTATCAGCAGGCTGGTTTTGAAATAATCGGCATGACTCAATATCCGGAAGCCGCCCTAGCCCGCGAATTGGCGCTCTGTTATGTAAATATTTCGCTTATTACCGACTATGATACCGGAGTTGATGATATTCCACCGGTAGACGCGCAGGCCGTAGGAAGAATCTTCGCCCAAAATGTTGATAAAGTAAAAATGCTGATCAAAAAAATGATTACTGAACTGCCTGCCACGCCAGCCTGCGACTGCTATCAGGCGCTGAAACACGCCAAACTCTAACTTATCCACAAATTATGCTTGCTTGTCTCTACCACGCCTGTTATACTGGAACAAATATGCAGAAAGCTAAATTTCCGAGACAACTCGATGATACAATTCATAGCGGCCACTCCGGGAGGAGTGGTCTTTTTTTATAGACAATTATGATAATCGCCAAACTGATTTTGGAAAATGGAAAAATATTTGAAGGATTGTCGCCAACCAAACTCAAAAACGATCAACCCGGTGAGGTGGTTTTTACTACTGGTATGACTGGTTATGTGGAAACTTTGACCGATCCTTCTTACCAAGGCCAAATCGTCGTCTTTACCTACCCTTTAATTGGCAACTACGGCGTCCCAAACAAAAAGACTTGGGAATCAAAAAGTATCCAAGCGAATGGTATAATCGTAAGCGAACTCTGCGCCGAACCTAGCCATCCAAATTCCACTTTGTCTTTAAAAGGATGGGCGGCTAAACAAAACATCCCTATTCTGACCGGAATAGATACTCGAGCGCTGACTAAGACATTGCGTTTGCACGGCACCATGCGGGGCGTCATTACCGACAAATCAAAAATTTCTTTTCAAGATTTTAAAACAGGAAACCAGACCGCCAAAATCTCCCTAACACAACCACAAATTTATGGTAAAGGCAAAAAAAGGATTATTGCCGTGGATTGTGGGATGAAAGAAAACATT
>CAZXFG010000016.1:0-14649 GCA_964640515.1 uncultured Gammaproteobacteria bacterium
TGTAGCAAAATGTAATGCGACTATCTGCCTTTTACATTTTGCGTGGACAAAATTTCCTAAATTTGTCCAAGCCGGAGCATAGGAGTGAAATATATATTTATAAACCTTATTTCATAGTTGTATTTTTAGGTTTGTTTTAAGTCAAAATTTATGATAACATAACCTCTGTTTTCTATCAAATTATTATGTCCTGGATACCATTAGCTCTGTTAGCGTATCTTTGCTGGTCTCTTTCTAATTTAGGGGACAAAATTCTCATCACGAATAAATTTAAACACCCTTTCTCTTATTTATTTTTGAGCTTTCTAATTTCCGGAGTGGTTTTGCTGGGAGGTTTGGGAGTGGAAATATCCCGTCCGTCGCTGTCTTTATCGCTTTTTACTTTTTTAGCCGCTCTGGGGTATGTCCTGACTTCGGTTTTTTATATTAAAGCCGTATCCATAGAAGAAATTTCGCGGGTGAACATGCTATGGAATATCGCGCCCATTTTTAGTTTGATTATCGCTTGGATTTTATTGGGGGAAAAATTAAGCTCGGTTGAATTAATCGCTTTACTTATTTTATTAGTCGGCGCGTTTCTGGCATCGGCTCATTTTAAGAACAGAAAAACTGTTCTTTCTTACGGATTGGTTTATATGATTCTGGCCGCTCTTTTTTATGCCGGCTACGCGGTTACGGTCAGGTATGCCACCGCCGGAACGGCCTTTTTTACTTTTTATTTTTACTTTACTCTCTGGTTGCTGCCTTTGGCCTTTACTTTGTTGCTTTCCAAATCATTTCGTTCATCTTTGCGGATAGAAAAAAAGAGCTGGACTTGGCAGCTCATCGGTTGGGTAATGTTGGTGGCGATTGTAGCCCGGGCCGGAGTGTTATTCAATCAATGGGCGCTTTCTCGGGGCCCAGTGGCCTTGGTGAATGCCACGGAAGGTTTTCAAACAATTTTTGTGTTTGTAGCCGCTGTTTTATTAACTCGTTTCCGACCGGATATTTTAAAAGAAGAAATTGATCGTAAAAATGTCTTGTTAAAAATAGGCGGGGCTGTTTTTTTGGTAGTCGGCATCCTGCTGTTAGCTTTTCAATAGTTTGACCGTATAGGTTTTGTCCGGCTTAAAGCCGAGTTTTTGATAATAATCGCGTACGCCTACGCCCGCGATAACCGCTAAAGCGGTTATTTTATTTTTTCGGCAGATTTTTTCCGCTTCAATGAGCAATTGTTTGCCCAAGCCTTTATGTTGGTTGGCTTTTTTTTCTTTGCTTCCGATAACCAACGCTTGGCCGTAAGTATGCAGTTCGCGAATAAAAGCCGGATAAAGTCCATTTTTATCCAAACGCAAACGGCAAAAAGCGAAGACGACATTGCGTTTGGAATCTTCAAAGCTTAAAAAATATTCTGTTCCGCCGCTGGCTTCGTATTTTTCAATAAAAAATTTAGTTTTGAGAGACAGTAATTTAGCGGTAATGGGCTGATGGCCTATTTCTCGGCAGCGCAGACAATGACACTTAGTTCCTTCGTCAGCCATTTCTTTGAGAATCACCTGCCGTAAGTTGGTCATGGTGTTGCCGGCTTTAATATGGTGAGCCGGGATGTCGCGAATTAAACGGGAGACACGCACATAATAGGGGATTTGAGTTTTAAATTTCTTGATTACCGAGATTAATGCCTGATTGGAATATGGTTTATATTTTTTATTTTTCAACCATTCGTACAATTCCGAATTAGCCACTACCGTGCAAGGATAAATTTTAATCATGTCCGGGCGATAGTCCGGATTGGAAAAAATTTCTAAAAGCATTTTTAAGTCGCCGGCCGGAGTGGAGTCCGGTAATTGCGGCATCAGGTGATAATCCACTTTGAAGCCGTAATTTTTCAGCAGTTGAGTCGCTGTGATAATTTCTTTAACCCCATGTCCGCGTTTTATTTTTTTTAGAATTTTTTCTGAAATGGTCTGGACGCCCAATTCCACGCGAGTGCAACCCAACTCGCGCATTATTAAAATATTTTTTTCATCAATGTGGTCTGGGCGGGTCTCTAAAGTCAAACCGATGATGCGGTGTTTGGCTGTTTCATTTTTCTTTTGAGCCACGGTTAGTTGTTTTCGTAATTTGTTGATGTCATTGCGAGAGAGCGTAGCGACCGAAGCAATCTTTCCGTTTGGAGATTGCTTCGCCCCTGAAGGGGCTCGCAATGACAAGTTGGCGGCCTCAAAACATCTTAGGATAAACCAATATTGATAAAACAAGGGGTAGGCGTTCCAGGTGCCGCCTTTGACGATGAGTTCAATTTTTTCAATCGGATGGCCGTTGGCCGCCAAAGATTCCAGACGCCTGGCCACCTGTTCGTAGGGATCAAAATGGAGCATGAGAGCCCGAGCCGCGGCCGGTTCGTCGGAAATATAGCTTTTGGGCATGGATTTTTCATTGGGGCAATAGACGCATTCTCCCGGGCAGGGGAATGGTTTGGTGAGCGCGGTGACGATGGCCACGCCCGAAAGCGTGCGCACGGCTCGTTTGGTCAGCACTCTTGCCAGAACATCACTGGGTTTAATCTTGTTTTTTTTTACTAAATTATGATATGCTTTAAGCAGTACGGCGGTATTGGGAAATTCATTTTTAATTTTTGAAGCGCGCAAAATACGCCGTTTGATTTCATTTAGTTCCTCGGCATTTTGCGGTTTTGTCCTCACCGCTTCCAAAATAATTTGTTCAGGAATTTTTGTCATATGTCACGGAAAACAGCCCAGGCTATTATATCTAAGACTCGCGAAGATTACAACCGCATCGCCCAATATTTTAATACGACCCGGGCGCATGTTTGGCCGGAGTTTAAATATTTTCGTCGATTTATTAAAGACGACCAAAATGTCTTGGACTGGGGTTGTGGTAATGGGCGATTAATTCAATGCTTCAAAGGAAAGAAAGCTCATTATTTTGGCGTTGATCAAAGCCGAGAATTGATAAAAATCGCGCGGCGCAATTTTGCTTCGGCCGTGAAAGAGGGGCGGGCTAAGTTTTTTAGCGTGCCGGGTGGAATAAAAAAATTTCCCGATAATTTTTTTGATCTGGTTTTTATGATTTCATCGCTGTTTCATCTTCCCACCCCGGAAACTCGTTTAGCTCTCTTGGAAAAAGTTAATCGTCAAATGAAAGCAAAAGCCAAATTAGTTATTCTGGTTTGGAATTTGGAAAGCGATTGGGCCAAGGAGAAAATGAAGAAAGACTGGAAGAAGATTAGTGCCAATGATTATCTTATCCCTTGGAAAAGTCCGGATGGCCAAAAAATATGCGATCGTTATTATCATCATTTCACGCGGGCTGAATTGAAGGATTTGCTGTCGCAAGCGGGGTTCGCGGTGTGGAAGATGGAATTTATGGGGAACGGCACCTGGAGCGATAATAAAGGCGGTCGCAATCTGGTGACCGTCGCTATTAAAAAGGCCTCTTAATTCAAGAGGCTCTTTTACACATCAGCCGTTTGTAATTTATTCAACGGCTGTTTTTTATTTCCCGGCAAATAAACTTGTTCAGTTTGTTTGGCAATATCAACCCAATCATATTTTTCTTGCGCCAGGCGTTGATTGGTTTGGCCAGCTTCCTTTATCCATTCCGGATGCCGCATCAGTTCCACTATTTTGTCGCTTAAAGATTTGACGCTGGTATTGGCGAACCAAAAGCGCGGGTCGGGAATCAGTTCCTTTTGTTCCGGAATATCCGATACCAGCACTGCCTTGGCCAGAGACATGGCGCACAACACGGACAGAGACAAGCCCTCATTTTCTGACGGATGAACCAGCATGGTAGCGTTGGCGAAAAGTTCAGTCAAATTATCTCCATGTTGCCAGCCGGTGAAAATAATGCTTTTATCGCCGCGCGCTTTTTCTTTTAGCACCAACACATAATTATCGGTAAAGGCGCTGTCGCCGGCAATAACCAGTTTATGGTCGCTCAATAATTCCGGATGTTGCTGGCGGGCGATTTGCCAGGCGTCAATCAGATAATGCATGCCTTTATGCTTCACCAAACGAGTCACGGCCAATAAATATTTGTTTGGTTCCAAATTCCATTGATAAAGTAAAGAAGATCCGACCGGTCGGTCATTTTTTTCTACGCCGTTCGGAATATGAACGGTGAATTGATTAAATTCATTCTGACAATAATTTTCTATGGTTTTGGAAACAGAGATGGTCTGATGAGGAAATAAGCAAGCGGTTTTTTCACCCAAGCGTAGTATAGTTCTAGCCAACCAGCCCCATTTTTGATGGTAGCGATCAATACAATGGAAAGTCGCAATGACTTTAGTGCGGGGAGATAAAATTCTTGGTAGCCAAGAAAGCAAAGAAGGCCCCACGCCATGATAATGAATGATATCTGGTTTTTGACGAATAGCGTGTAGAGTGGAAAAAAAGGTATGCGTAATTGCGTCTAAATGTTTAGTGTGCCAGGACGGAGTATGTATGATTTTTACTCCGCGATAGTTGGTAATTGCCTGGGGGGTGTACCAAGAACGCGCGTATACCAAAATATCGTGGCCTTGACGAGCCAGTTCGCGGGACAGATCCTCCACATGGCGTTCAATGCCCCCATAGAGGGCCGGAATGCCTTTTTGTCCAATCATGGCAATACGCATATTTTTCTTTAATTTAACAGTAAACTATAGCATATTTTAGCCATTTTGTCAATGGTTTGGCGTCGTTTTTACCTGGTTTTACTGGTTTTCTAGGTATATATGTGGTATACTAATTGAAAATTATGTCTAAATTGATTGACGGGCAGGATATTGCCAGAAAAATAAATAAGGAAACCGCCAAACGGGTAAAGAAGCTTAATAAAAGAGGTTTTTTTCCCAAATTGGCGGTAGTTTTAGTCGGATCGGACCCGGCCTCTATGTCCTATATCCGCCAAAAAGAAAAGGTCGCGCGCCAGGTGGGAGTGGATTTTGTGTTGCGCGCTTTGCCTAAAAGTACGACCAAAGAGAGTTTCATCAGCGAGCTAAAACGCTTGCAAATAGATAAAAGTCTGGCCGGTCTCATTATTCAGTTGCCCTTGCCGGAAAAATTATTTTGTCCGGAAGTACTTAATGCCATCAATCCGGCGGTGGATGTGGATTTTTTACATGAGAAAAGCATGGGTAATTTGATGCTGGCCACCAATCAAATCACGCCTCCCACATCAGGTTCTATTTTGGCCATTTTGCATGATTTAAAAATAAGTTTGGCGGGGAAAAATATCACCATTGTCGGCATGGGCATGTTGGTTGGCAAGCCTCTGGCCATGCTCCTGATCAATGAGCGGGCCAGCGTTATCACCTGCAATAGCGCCACCAAAGATATCAAAGAAAAATGCTTGTCCGCGGATATTCTGATTAGTTGCGCGGGAAAGAAAGATTTGATTCGGGGTAATATGGTTAAGCCGGGAGCAGTGGTGATTGACGCGGGTTTTTCTTTTTTTAAAGGCAAATCTTATGGAGATGTGAATGTGGCGGAGGTAGGGAAAATCGCTTCCCGGGTTACTCCCACGCCGGGCGGGGTGGGGCCAATTACCGTCGCTCTGCTTTTACGCAATACGGTTTGGCGCGCGGAGAAGAAATTAGTTAAAAAGTAATTTATGTCAGTGTTTTTGGCAATCATCGGCTATACTACTTTGGGCGCGGCGTCTCTTTTGGATAAGTTTATTCTTAGCAAAAGGGTTTCTCATCCGCTGACATATGTTTTTTATATATCAATAATTTTTTTATTATTGTTTTTTCTTTTACCTTTTGGGATATATTTTCCATCCGATGTATATACTTGGTCAGCCGTGGCCGCGTCCGGTTTTTTCTTTTTTATGGGATTATGGTTGATGTTCATCGGGGTGCAAAAGAGCGAGGTTAGCCATGTCGGGCCTTTGATGGGAGCGGCCATATCTTTAAGCACGGTGATTTTAGGCCGTATCTTTCTGGGAGAGACTCTGCCCGTGGAAAAAACGGCCGCTATTGGATTGTTGATTGCCGGCTCACTGATTATTTCTTTTGAAAAAAGTCGCCGGCATCATGGCTGGCACGCCGGCATGTTATTCGGAATTTTGGCCGGTTTGGCTTTTGCCGGCTCGCATGTGGCTTCCAAATTTGCTTATGATGAGTTGGGTTTTTACAGCGGTCTGATTTTAACCCGCGCCGTATTAGGGTTATGCGGTTTATTTTTATTAGCCGCGCCAGTAGTGCGGGCTGAAGTTTTTAGCCGCCAGACAGGAAGCCGGCCCCGGAAAAAAAGAGGCATAGTCTTTATTAATTTGGCGTTGGGTACGCTGGGAGTTTTGTTAATTCAGTACGCGATTTCCTTGGGCAGTGTAAGTTTGGTCAATGCTTTTGAAGGATTAAAGTACGCGGTGCTGATTGTTTTGGTCGCCATATTGTCCAAGTTTTTCCCGAAAGTTTTAAAAGAAGAATATTCGCGCGGAGAGATGTTGCAGGAAATTTTGGCCGTGCTTTTGATTGCCGGCGGTTTGGTTATGCTTATTTAAAATATGCGTCGAAAAATTTTTATAATTATCCTGGGTTTTTTGTTAATTCTTGGTGTCACGACTTTTTATTTTTCTTCTCTCCGTACTCCCAATATGATTTACGGCGTTACCTATAGCTGGGAATTCGCGAACTGGCTGGGCTTTGATTATCAAAAAGTTTTTAGGACTATTTTGGATGAATGGCATTTTAGATACATTCGCGTGCCTGTGCAATGGGAGACTGTGGAACCGGAACCGGGTAAATTTGATTTTAGTAGAATTGATTGGTTGATGGCTGAAGCGGCTAAACGCAAAGCCAAAGTTATTTTGGCTGTGGGGCAAAAAACTCCGCGCTGGCCCGAGTGCCACAATCCGCGTTGGGCGTTGACTTTATCTGAAACTGATTACGCGCTGGCTTTGAATAAATACATCGCTAAAACCGTGGGGCGTTACGCGGAACATCCGGCTCTGGAAATTTGGCAAGTGGAAAACGAGCCGTTTCTGCCTTTTGGCCGGTGTCCCAAGTTTACGCGGCAGATGTTAAAGAATGAATTGGAATTGACGAAAAGTTTAGACCCAGCCCACCCTACCTTAGTGAGTGATAGCGGAGAATTGAGCACCTGGATACGCACTTCCCGCGTTGCCGATTTGTTTGGCACCACCATGTATCGCGTGGTGTGGAATAAATATCTGGGGTATTGGAATTATGATTGGCTGCCGCCGTTTCATTATCGCCTTAAAATGTGGCTCAACGGCAGTAGCGTTAGGCGCGGGTATATTATGGAGTTGCAGGCCGAGCCCTGGCTTAAGGGAAATAATTTTGATAAAGCGCCTTTGGCCGAGCATTATGAGACCATGAATATAGAGAGGATGAAAAAGAATTTGGATTATGCCGAGCGGGTGGGCATGCCCCGGGCGTATTTGTGGGGCGCGGAATGGTGGTATTGGCTGAAACAAAAAGGACAGATGGATATTCCGAATTTCATTAAAGAACTCCAGAAGGATTGACTTTTGAGTATTTTTCCGCTATAGTGGCTCTACTTTTAGCACGCCTAGCTCAGCTGGTTAGAGCATCGCGTTTACATCGCGAGGGTCAGGGGTTCAAGTCCCTTGGCGTGCACTAAATATCTTGACAAGGGTATTTTTTTTGTTGTATACTGCCTAGTTCGTTCTTTTAATAACTAAGCCAATATTTAAGCTAAAATGAGGGGAGTATTTATATTGTTTATTAACATAGACGCTATAAATGCTCTCCTCAAATTGAGGAAGCCTCTGGACCCCGGAGCGAGGGGTGAGCAATTTTTCGGGCGATTGAGCCTGAAAGGAGATTAGCCATGGGATCGAACAATGCTTTTCATGCGATGCGGCGTAGTCTCTCTGGTGGTCAGGATGAAGCGATTCTGCGTAAGGTATGGCTCGCTGGCGGTGGCGAGCAGGGTGGCGAGGAAGCCGTCCAGGCTCTCCTCCGCAACGAGATGAGGGTCGTTCTCATGAACAACACCGTCACGCTCGTGGACGGCAACGGCCGGTGCATTCCGATCAATGGTCTCAAGGGAGAGGTCGTGGACGTCAACCGTGATTTCCGGCTCGTCCAGCCGGAGATCGACTACTCGACGATCCTCTCCCGCCTCCAGCAGTTCTTCGCGTCGGAGATGAAGTTCGTCTCGCTCGAGGAGTTCGAGATCCGGTCCGCGGCGCTCATCGCCCGGATCCGGGACGACAAACAGGTCGTCAACCTGCTCAAGGGTGTCTACCTGCCCATCTGCCTGCCCCAGATCACCGTCGCCGACTACGGACGCACGCTGGAGGACATCTTCCTCCCGGCGGTCGAGTGCGCGTACAAGGCCCAGTTCCCCAACCGGTCGTTCTACAACTATCGGGCTGGCGAGCTGGCGAGCCAGGTCGGCATCGTGGAGGAGAGCCGCCACCAGCGGCTCATCGAGAAGATGAGCGAGGGCCCCGTGGTCCTCATCCACTTCCCGAACCCTCTGCAGGGATTCCCCATCCCTGCCGACCGCAAGATGATCGGCGCGTTCCCCGAGGGCTTCATGCTCTCGGGCGCGATTGACACGGCGACCTCCCTCGTCGCCCACCCGGCGACTCTCGCCCGCGACTGGAACATGCCCGGCCTCGACTGTTCGCCCAACAGCTGGCAGTCCGCCGGGTACTCGCTCTACTTCAAGGCCCATGGCGACCTGCTCCTCTTTGGCCGCAGGTCCCCCCTCGCGGACGACGGCTGCTCCGGCGGTCTCTCGTTCGTCGGGTAGTGCTCTCGTCACAGTGCTCTTGGCTTCACTTGTCCCTTTGGGTCAATTTGCTTTGGCGTCTTGGGCTCGTTGGTTTTACTACGGCGGGGTTGTGGGTTGGGCTTCGGCTCAATCCATACCCCCGCCGCTTTGCTTTTTATATAACATTAGACCTCTTTTTCAAAAAGTGGTAAAATAGATGCATCTATATTTTTATGGCGCATGAAGAGCGAGCCGTAGTTTTGCATAAGGGAATTTATAAAAAAACTTCTACTGTCGGGGAGGCGGTGTTTATGATTACCGGCATGACCATTGGCGCCGGTATTTTAGGTTTGCCTTATGTGGTGGCGCAGATTGGATTGATTCCCGGATTGATTTGCATTTTCTTTTTGGGGCTAGCCATGCTCTGTCTGAATTTGATGATTGGCGAAGTAGCCGTTCGGACTAAAGAAAATTTACAGTTGCCCGGTTTTGCCGGAAAATATTTAGGGCCTTGGGCCAAACGGGTTTTGAGTGTCACCATCACTTTGAGCGGTTTTGGCGCTTTGTTGGCTTACATTATCGGCGAAGGTCAGGTGTTGGGGTCTTTATTCGGCGGCAATCCTCTGTGGTGGAGTATTTTTTTCTGGTCTCTAGGCAGTTTGCTCATCTGGCGCGGTTTGCAGACCATTAAAAAAGTGGAGAAAATTTTGAGCTTGGCCGTTATAGCGATTATAGTCGGCTTGTCATTGTATTTTTTCCCTTGGATCAACAAAGTAAATTTTTATTATGTTGATTTGACCAAAATTCTTTTGCCCTATGGCGTGATTTTATTTGCCTTGCATGCCGCGCCGGCTGTGGCCGAGGCGCACGCTTTGTTGCCCGGCAGTCAACGCCGTTTTAAGAAAGCATTAATTATCGGCACTGTAATTCCCATTTTTGTTTATCTGTTATTTGTTTTGGCTGTCGTGGGCGTAGGCGGACTGATTACGACTGAAGTGGCGACCATCGGGTTGGGGGAGATATTTGGCAGAGGCGTATTAGTGGCCTCTAATTTGTTTGCCGCGTTGGCCATGGGCACGGCTTTTATGGGGTTGGGAATGGCTTTGAAGCAAACTCTTATTTGGGATCACAAGTTACCCAAATGGGTGGCTGATTATTTTGTTATTGCCATTCCACTCCTGTTATTTTTAATCGGTTTCCGCAGTTTTATTACCGTATTGAATGCCGTAGGCGGAGTTTTTATCGGTATTGAAGCGATTTTCATGGTTTTAATATTTTGGCAGGCGCGGAAAAAGGGAGAAGTGGACGCTCATCGTTACGGTTCGCGGCATTTTTGGCTTTTGGTTTTGCCGGTGTTCGCGGTCTTTACATTTGCCACTGTTTTTAGTATAGTGAATTTGCTTGTTAAATAAGAAAGACGGTGTTGGCTATTGGCTGGTAAACAGGTCGATTACTGTTCAATAATTTCCTTCCGTCTTCTTAAAAAGGGGAGATTTTCCCTTTATTAATTATCTAAAATATGCCAGATAAATTTATTTTTACTTCCGAATCCGTGACCGAGGGGCATCCGGATAAGATTTGCGATCAGATTTCGGACGCGGTTTTGGACGCGTTAATCGGACAGGACCCGCAGTCTCATGTGGCCGTAGAATCTTTCACTACCACCGGTCTGGTGATCGTAGCCGGTGAAGTTACCACCAACGGCTATACTGATGTGCAAAAAGTGGTGCGCGAGGTTTTGCAGAGTATTGGCTATACTGATCCGGCTTTTGGCATTGACCACGAGCACGCCGGTGTTTTAGTATCCATTCACGGTCAGTCGCCGGATATCGCGCAAGGCGTAAATAAAGTATCGGTTGAGGAGCAAGGAGCCGGGGACCAGGGTTTGATGTTTGGTTATGCTTGCAATGAAACCAAAGAACTGATGCCTTTGCCCATTATGTTGGCGCATAAATTATCCCGCCGTTTGGCCAAGGTGCGCAAGAACGGCACTTTGAAATACTTGCGTCCGGATGGTAAATCGCAGGTGGCCGTGGAATATGTGGATGGCAAGCCCACCAGATTGCACAATGTGATTATTGCCGCCCAGCATGATGAGGTGGTGACTTTGGAGCAATTACGCGCGGATATCACCGAGCATGTGATTAAGCCGGTTTGCGGGGAATATTTAGATGACAAGACCGAGTATCATATCAATATGACTGGTCGTTTTGTGGTCGGCGGTCCGCAGGGTGATACTGGTTTGACCGGCCGCAAGATTATTGTGGATACTTATGGTGGCATGGGTCGTCATGGTGGTGGCTGTTTCTCGGGTAAGGATCCTTCCAAAGTGGATCGTTCGGGAGCTTATATGGCTCGTTATGTGGCCAAAAATATCGTGGCCGCTGGTTTGGCTGACCGCTGTGAACTAGAGGTGGCTTATGTAATCGGCAAGGCCGAACCAACCAGCGTTCATATTGATACTTTTGGCACCGGCAAGGTGAGTGATGAGAAATTAGTGGAAATAATTCGTGAAGTTTTTGATTTCCGTCCGGGAAAAATTATTGAATATTTGGATTTGTTGAAGCCGGTTTATCGCGCCACGGCCGCTTACGGGCACTTTGGCCGTGATGGCTTTACCTGGGAAAGAGTGGATAAGGTGGATGAATTAAAAGCCAAAGCCGGATTGTAAATATAAAAAGGCCTCGACTAAGTCGGGGCCTTGACTTTTGTATAAAAATGTAGTAATTTAGACGGTTAAAGTTGTTCTTTTTTATATATTCCTAGCTTTCTTTTTGCCTTGAATAAAGGTAGAAAGAAGGCCGGGAATTGTTTCCGGCTATTTCGCCTGCATGGCATACCATTGCGAGGTTAGGCAAAAGTGAGTGCCTTTCGTTACGATGGGTTACCTGCAGGGGAGGCAAGTCAAATGAGTAGGATTTCGAAAGGGCAGATCGCCGAGCTGATCCTCAAAGATCAGCGCGGCGAGCTCGGCGAGGGTTCACTCGAGGATCTCAACTGGCTGTTCGACAGAGGAGGACAAAATTGGCGGGTAGTGATTACGGGTCTCCGTACCGGCGCTCTCGTCACCATCCCAAAGGATGAGGGTACCGCCGATCCCGCACGCGTGCAGGTCGTCTCGGAGTGGCTGGAGTTCTTCGGCCACCTGCGGATCTGGGACTCGGACTTCAACGAGAACAACTACCCGCTCGGCGAGGATCCAAGCGACGGGGCCGAGGAGTTCAGCTTCAACCAGGTCGTCTCCGGCCATGAGGTACTCGCCGAGTTCGGGTGCATTAAGCGCCAGGGGGCCTCTCTCTGGGCGCAGGGGCGCTACATCAAGGCGCACCCCGAGGCCCAGAAGGAGCACCCGCTCCTCGGCATTGGCGCCCAGTGGCAGGACAGGCACGGCTACGTCTACTTCCCGATCTTCGACTGGGACGACGGCAGGCCGAACGTCAGCCTCTGCTCGCTCGACGACAAGTACGACCCGTCCTGCCGCTTCCTCCTCCGCAAGGTGGAGGGGATCTAGGTTTCTCGGAATCTCGGCGGGGTTTCACCCCCTCGCTGGATTCTTGGCCCTTGATCCCATAGCTACTATTCCCACCGCCCGTTCCCACCAAAGTTCTACGGGCAACCGACCCTGCACTATCCAGTGCAGGGTCTCATGTTTTTATAGTATAACATTGTGAAAATTGGGTCGTTTGTGATACAATATTCATAATATGATTTTGAATTTCATCGTAGTCATCATCGGTTTAATATTATTTGAGGTAATCAGCAGTGTGGATAACGCGATCATCAACGCCCATGTGCTGAAGACCATGCCGCATAAATATCGCCGGATTTTTTTGATTTGGGGCCTTCTTTTAGCTGTTTTTGTGGTACGCGGAGTGCTTCCTTTTCTCATCGTTTGGCTGGCTAATACTAATTTGTCTTTAGTCGAAGTTTGGTCAGTGGCGTTTTCCGGCAGTGAGGAGATGACACGAGCGTTAGAGTCATCCAAACCCATGTTATTAGTCGGCGGTGGAGTCTATTTATTTATGGTTTTTGTCGCTTGGTTGTTTTTAGAAGAAAAAAAATACGCTTTTTTCGTGGAAAGTTTTATTCATCGCCAGTCCATTTGGTTTTATGCTATTTCTTCAGTCACTCTAACCGCTATTATATATTTTTCCGTTCAAGTAAATCCGATGATGGCTCTAGCCGCTTCCATTGGCGCCACAGCTTTTTTTATTACCGACGGTTTTAAGAAAAATGCCGAAGAAAAAGAAAAAGAATTAGCGAGTCCGCATTTGAGCGCTTGGAGTAAGATTTTATATCTGGAAGCCTTGGACGCTTCATTTTCCATTGATGGCGTAATCGGCGCGTTTGCTTTTACCATGTATGTGCCTTTGATTTTAATCGGCAATGGGCTGGGCGCTTTCGTGGTAAGAGAAATCACCATCCACGGTATTGATATTATCGCCAAATTCGCTTATCTCAAAAATGGCGCCATGTACACTATCGGGATTTTAGGGACCCTGATGATTGCCGAGAGTTTTGGACAGCATTATCCTTTTTGGTTGGCGCCGGTCAATACGCTGGTCATTTTGAGCATTTTCTTATTTTTATCTTGGCGAGAAATTAAGCAAACCGGCCATAAGTCTTAATTTGCCTATTCTTTTGGCTTATGTTACAATAATTGGGCTTAAATTCAGGCCTATTTTTTTTGATTTTTTATGTCTTTTCTAACTAAAATTTTGGGTGACCCGAATGCCAAGGTCATTAAGAGCATTATGCCGATTGTGGCCCGGATTAATGCCTTTGAGTCGGAGCTGATGAAATTGACTGATGAGCAATTAACAGGAAAAACTTTAGAATTTAAAGAACGCTTAGCCAAAGGCGCCGGTTTGGATGATATTTTACCCGAGGCCTTTGCCGTAGCGCGTGAAGCTTCGCGCCGCCATACCGGCATGCGTCATTTTGATGTTCAGCTCATTGGTGGCGTAGTTTTGCACCGCGGACAGATTTCAGAAATGCGCACAGGCGAAGGTAAAACTCTGGTGGCTACTTTGCCCGTATATTTAAACGCTTTGACCGGTAAAGGCGTGCATTTGGTGACAGTAAACGATTATTTGGCTAAACGCGACGCGGTTTGGATGGGTCAGATTTATGACGCATTGGGTTTGACCGTGGGTATTATTCAGAACCAGATGGTGTCGTATAAATATAACGCGCGCAAAAAAATTGATTTATCCGAGGGAAGCGCGACTGATAAAGAGCGCGACGCGCAGGGTATGTTTAAAGTGGAATCGGAATATCTGGAAATTTGCAGCCGCCAAGAGGCTTATCGCTGTGATATTACCTATGGCACGAATAATGAATTCGGTTTTGATTATTTGCGCGATAACATGGTGGGGAATTTAGAAGAAATGTCTCAACGCCCGTTTTATTACGCCATCGTTGATGAAGTGGACTCTATCTTGGTTGATGAAGCCCGCACGCCGTTGATTATTTCCGCTCCGGCCGAGGAAGCGGCTGACATGTATTATAAATTTGCGGAATTAGCCGGTCGTTTGGAAGAGCGGGAGGATTATAATGTAGATGAAAAAATGCGCGCGTCCACTTTGACTGAAGGCGGTTTGAAAAAAATAGAGCAGTGGCTGGGCGTAGAAAATATTTACGCCGAGGGTGGAATGAGCACAGTGCATCATGTGGAGCAATCTTTGAAAGCCAAAGCTTTATTTAAGCGCGACCGCGACTATGTGGTGGAGAACGGCGAAGTGGTTATTGTGGATGAATTTACCGGCCGTAAAATGCCGGGTCGCCGTTATAGCGAGGGTTTGCATCAGGCCATTGAGGCCAAAGAAGGGGCAAAGATACAACGAGAAAGCCAGACTATGGCCACGGTTACTTTTCAGAATTATTTCCGAATGTATGAAAAATTGGCCGGCATGACCGGCACGGCCGTAACCGAAGCCGAGGAATT
>CAZXFG010000017.1:0-14514 GCA_964640515.1 uncultured Gammaproteobacteria bacterium
AATAGCGCTTAAATAAAAACCGCCTGATAAAATCAGACGGTTTTTTTGTTTGTAGTTGTAAGCCGAATTTTGTCTATCCGCTATTTTTATTGTCATTCCCGCGAAAGCGGGAATCTAGCGAAGAGATGATCATTTCTCTGGCCCGCGTATTGCTACGCGGATCTTAGCGAGCGAACTTTTTGAACCCGTCCGCCGAAGCGGACTGGACACTGCTCTTGCATCAGGCAGGGTTTGGCACGAACTCGCGTTGCCGCGAGCCGAGTATAGTAGCTTTGGTCTTAAGGTCCAAAACCCCCATACACTTTTCACCTTTCATGGCTCTTGCGAACCACTAGTATTGTCTCTGTGCCACTTTCCCGTTTTCCGCCTTGCGACAGAAAAGGTGGGTGTTACCCACTGCCCTTTTCCTATCTCACGATAGGGATGTTCGGACTTTCCTTCCCGACTAAGTCGGGACGATCATCCACTACAAACAGATATAATATAGCACATTTTAGCTATTTTGTCAACCGTTGACCTAATACTTAAACTAAAGTAAAATACCAGACAAATAATAGTTCCTATGAAACGATTTGAGCTCACTTTCGCTTTTCTACAGTTGCCTCTGGATTATTTGCTTTTAGTATTGGCGGGCTTTACGGCCTATTCCCTGCGCTTTGCCGAATTTATCACCCGCATCCGTCCGGTGAGTTTTCAATTTCGTCTGCCCTGGGATCACTATTGGCCACTGGTGCTGATGGTGGCCGCCGCTTGGGTGATTATTTTTGCCTTGAACGGCCTTTACCACACCAACCCTAACCGCAAATTAACTAAAGATCTGAACCGAGTATTTTTCGCCTGCTCCACCGGCTTTGCCGGCATTGCCTTGTACACTTTTTTTACTCTGCAAAAATTTGATTCCCGCTTTTTAGTGCTGGCCAGTTGGGTGCTCGCCATCATTTATATCGCCCTCGGACGAATTTTGATGAAACTGACTAAAATGCTTTTTTATCGCCTGGGTGTCGGTTTGCGCCGCGCCGTAATTATCGGACAAGAAAATATCGGCCAGGAAATCGCTAATTTTTTGCAGAAAAATAAAAGATTTGGGTTTGCTTTAACCGGCCACTACCCTTCTTTTAATTCGGCTACAGCCGAACAAATCCTGCGGGCCGGAGCTGATGAAATCATTTTTACCGACCCCAAAGCCACGGAAGAACAGGCGCGACTGGCCGTGGATTTTGCCAACGAACACCATCTGGCTTTCAAATATTCGGCTGATCTTTTTTCCACGATTTCCACCAGCATGACCGTGTCCACAGTGGCTGGCGTGCCCATCATTGAATTGCGCCGCACCCGACTAATGGGTTGGGGGAAAATCATCAAACGCCTTTTTGATATTTTCAGCAGTTTTCTTCTGATAATTTTGAGTTCTCCCCTAATGATTCTGACCGCTCTGTGCATCCTCATAGAAAGCGGACGGCCAATTATCTACAAGAATGAACGCATTGGCCAAGCCGGAAGAAAATTCTTCACCTATAAATTCCGTTCTTTGTACAGAAAATACTGCACCGGCCAACAATTTGGCACAGATGGAACCAAAGCGCTGGAAGTAGAAGCCGAACTGATTAAAAAATCAAACACCAAAGAAGGCCCTGTGTACAAAATTAAAAACGATCCGCGCATTACCCGCTTCGGACGATTTATCCGCAAATGGAGCCTGGATGAACTGCCGCAATTTTTTAATGTGCTGAAAGGAGAGATGAGTCTGGTCGGTCCGCGCCCGCATCAAACCCGTGAAGTGAACAAATATCAAAAACATCACAAAATTGTGCTGGCAGTCAGACCGGGTATTACCGGCCTGGCCCAGATTTCCGGCCGCAGCAACTTAAGCTTTGAGGAAGAAGTTCGTTTGGATACTTTTTATCTGGAACACTGGAGCATTATTCTAGACATCATCATCCTGATCAAAACCCCTTTTGCCGTAATTAAAAACAAAGGAGCCTGGTAATTCAAACGATATTATGAATGATCACTTTCCAACAAAACACAGCCAACCACCTGAAAATTCGCTACATGATTCTGAATTAAAATCGGCTAATACTGAATTTGGAAAAAAATTTGAGGAAGACGGTTTAACTATGGAATTAGCGCGGGAAAAAGCCATACTATATAAAAAATTACACGAATCATCTGTCAACGGACAAGTTGATGGGCAAACAGGTCAAGAACTATGGCATTCAAAAATTTCCATGGATGATCCTGATCTGGAAAAAAAAGAGAGAGAATACCATCTTAATTGTTTTTATTTAAACACCTCCGATGCCATCTTTCCATTAGATAGAGCAAAAGTAGAACAGGGTCATATTCTAACAATCGCCGCCAGCGGCGACGCTGGGCAACTATTCCTGCTAAACGGAGCCAAAAAACTTGAGATGTGCGATATATCACTGCCTGGGGTACTCTATAATGAACTAAAGCTGATAGGTTTAAGAAATCTAAACCTGCTTGATTATAGAAAAATGTTTGATGTCCGTAGAACTGGCCCGTGGATAGATTCCGAAATTTATAGCAGACTTCGCCCGCAACTAAGCGCGCAGGCGCGATGTTTTTTTGATCTCCTCATAGATCATCCTAACCCGAAAGCTGAAACTTTAAAAAATGAACATTGGGACAAAAATTTCATCAAGACAAGAGAGGCCATGCCCCTGGGAGATGGACTTAGTGGAGAAAATCCTTTTCCTCAAACAGTCGGATCTATAGTGGATTATGTTGGGGACGGTTTCATGCACATGGATTACAAAAAATTACAACAAAATGCTCAAAAGGCGGACGTTTCAATTCGTTGGCGCGACATAAATGATTATGGAACAAAACACGAACTTAATGCGTCCGTTATCTACCTAAGTAATCTGGGATATGACCCGGCAGATACGGCCGAAGTCGCAAAAATATTTTTAAAACGAGGAGCTAAACGGGTTATTTTTTCAATGGATTCTAGCCGATCGATCGCGCAAGAGATTGAGCCCGGCATCGTAAAATTATACAGATATAAGTGGAGTGTGCCACAGACAGGAGATATGAGAAAACATCTACCTCCACCTCCAGATGAGATACCCAACCAAATAGTCATTAACCGCACAGCCGACAATGATCAAGAAACGCGCTGGAAACTTGAAGACAGACCTTATATATTTGATATTAACGGCCTTAGAGCAAAACTGCTCGGACTCGATTCCCGTTTTGAATTTAATCTTATACTTGAGGCCAATGAAAATGATAATCAACCTAGATAAGGCAATTCGTCCCCATGATTGATCTTGTTGATATATATTATCTATGAAAATCGCCCTAGTTCACGATTATCTTTCTCAAGACGGAGGGGCGGAGAGAGTATTAAAAGCCATGCACGAAATCTGGCCGGAAGCGCCGGTCTTTGTTTTATTTCACGACCCGGATAAAATAAATTACATTAAAAAAGAAAATATCCGCCAGTCATTTCTGGCCCGCCTGCCCTTAATCCGCTCCCACTTCCAATGGTATCTTCCCTTCATGCCCTTGGCCACGGAAAAATACAATCTGCAGGATTTTGATATGGTCATCTCCTCTACCAGTTCGTTTGCCAAGGGACTGATTGTCAAACCGGACACTTTGCACATCTCCTACTGCCACACCCCGCCCCGCTATCTCTGGGCCAACACGCATGAATATGTAGCCGAGCTCAAATACGGCCGTATCATCAAGATGGCTCTGCCCGGCATCATACATAAATTGCGTCTTTGGGACAGAATGAGCGCGGACCGAGTGGACCATTTTATCGCCAATTCCAAAACCGTGCAAAGAAGAATCAACAAATATTACCGCCGAGACAGCGAAGTGATTTATCCGCCCGTGGATACGGATAAATTCTCCATCAGCGACAATGTCCAGGATTACTTTCTGGCTGGCGGCCGATTGGTGCCCTACAAAAGAGTGGACCTGGTGATTCAAGTCTTTAACCGTTTAAAATGGCCTTTAAAAATATTCGGCATCGGCCCCGAATACGCCAAATTAAAAAAACGCGCCAAATCCAACATTGAATTTTTGGGCAGAATCACGGACGAAGAAAAAGCCAAACTAATGAGCGGGGCTAAGGCCTTTATCCACCCGCAAATGGAGGACCTGGGGCTAACCCCGATTGAATCCATGGCCGCCGGCCGGCCGGTCATCGCCTTTGCTTCGGGCGGAGCGACTGAAACGGTTATTCCCAACGAAAATGGCATTTTCTTCTATCAACAAACCTGGGAATCATTATTGGAAACGATGCTAAACTTCCAAGCCGGGTCTTGGGACAGCGCCAAAATCCGAGAAAACTCTCTGCAATTTAGTACGAACAATTTTAAAGATAAACTAAGACAATTCGTAGCCGATCGACACGAAGAATTCAAACGCGGATTTAACCAAAGCGCCCTAATCAAAATATGAACATCGGCATTGATATCCGGCCCCTGATGTCTCCACTGCGTACCGGCGTTGGCGAGTACACCTTTGAACTCCTCAACGCTGTTTTTGAATTAGACAAAACCAACCAATATTTTCTGTTTTACAACTCCCGCCAAGATGTTGAGAAATATCTACCCGGATGGTCAGCAGACAATATTCGCCACATTCATACGGCTTGGCCAAATAAAGTGTTCAACAGCTCAATCAAACTCTTTGGTCGTCCCAAACTGGACCAGTTGATCGGCCAGCCATTGGATTGGTTCTACTCTCCCAACATCAACTTTACTTCCTTATCCCCAAAAACGCGCCATCTCATCACTATCCACGATCTTTCTTTTGAATTTTTCCCGGAATTCTTCACTCGCAAAAGACAGTGGTGGCATAAAATTATCAACCCCAAGAAACAATGCCGCCAAGCGGAGAAAATAATCGCGCCATCTGAAAATACCAAACGCGATTTGATTGATAAATATGATCTGCCGGCGGAAAAAATTTTTGTCCTCTACCCCGGTATTTCGCCAGCCTTCTTAAACACACAAAAAGAAAATTTGGAAAAAGAAAAAGAACTTATTAGAAAAAAATATTTCTTACCCGAGCGTTTTATACTCTTTCTGGGCACCATTGAACCAAGAAAAAATATCCACGGCCTGATTGAAGCATTTGAAAAAATCTATCCGGCCCTGCCTGTTCCCCATTCCTTAATCATTGCCGGAGCCAAGGGCTGGAAAAATCACAACCTCTTTCAGCGCGCGGCCGGAGCTCCATATAAAGATCGGATTAAATTCATCGGCTATATCAATCCATCGGACAAACCGGCCCTCTATGCCGCGGCTTCGCTTTTTGTCTATCCCAGTTTTTATGAGGGCTTTGGCTTCCCGGTGTTGGAAGCCATGGCTATGGGGGTCCCGGTTGTAACTTCCAATCGTTCTTCTTTATCCGAAATAGCCGGTTCAGCCGCCACCTTAATCAATCCCAATCAAATCAGCGGGCTGGCCAAAACTATCAAAAATCTGCTTACCGACCATCCTCAACGCGAACGGCAAATCAAAAACGGCCGGGAATTGGCCGTTAAATTTTCTTGGAAAAAAACCGCACGGGAATGGCTCCAACTTCTCTCTTAATTAAAACCGATAAAAGAAGCGACTATTAGAGCCACGGTAGCGGCAATGATGCCGAAAATAGTCAACCAAGAAATGACATTGCCGATCGCTTTGTTCGTGTGTTCACCCATGATTCTTTTGTTATTGATAATCTTCATGACAAAAATCAGGATGAAGGGCAGAAGAATGCCGTTGATATCCTGCGACCAAATCATGACTTTTATCAACGATAACTTAGGCAGTAAAACAATCGCCGCCGGAATAAAAATAGATACCAAAATAATACTATAAAAAGTTTTACCGGTCTTCCAGGTAGTATTGAAGCCCGACTCCCAGCCGAAAGCTTCGCATAGAGCGTAGGAAGTGGCCGCCGGCAAAATAAAAGCGCCGAGCATGGAAGCGCTGAAAAGCCCGAAAGCGAACAAAAATTGCGCCAAATCCCCCGCTAACGGCCGCAGGGCCATGGCCGCGTCACGGGCATCAGTGATATGAATACCATTTTTGTACAATACCGTCGCCGTACTGATAATGATAAAAAAACTAACGACATTGGTAATTAACGCCCCCAGATACACTTCGGCTTTTTCTAATTTATAATGCTTAATATCCAATCCCTTATCCACTACATAAGATTGGATAAAAAACTGGCCCCAAGGAGTGATTGTCGTGCCAATTAAAGCAATGACCATCAACAAAAATGGAGCGGTCCATTCCATGGTTGGCGTGACCAAACCAACCAAGGCCTGACTAAAATCCGGTTTTACGATAAAGCCGTTGATAATATAAACGATATAGAAAGCGGAAAAAACTAAAAATATCTTTTGCGTGGTTTTGAATGACCCTTTGTATAAGACAAACCAAACCACTAAAGCGGCCAGAGGCACGGCTATATATTTACTGACGCCGATGATGGAAAAAGCGGCCGCCACGCCGGCAAACTCGGCCGTAATAGTGCCGGCGTTGGCTATAAACATCAACAACATGGCAAAAGTGGTCCAACGCACTCCAAAATGCTCGCGGATAACCCCGCCCAACCCCTGTCGCGTCACCAAGCCAATGCGCACGCCCATCTCCTGCGTAATCGCCAGAGAAAAGGTAACTAAAAACAGCACCCATAAAATAGAGGTGCCGAAATGAGCGCCGGCCACGGAATAAGTGGTAATCCCGCCGGCGTCATTATCAGCATTGGCCGCGATAATTCCCGGCCCGATGACACCGAAAATCAACACCGCTTTGAGCCAGAATCTCCTAAAAAATATCCTCATAAAATTAAGCTTTGGGCGCGAGACAACGCATCACATCATCAATCGCCACAATGCCCACCATCTGATTTTTTTCATCCACCACGGCCGCCGTGTACAAATTATACTTGGTCATCATCTGCACGATTTCTCTAATTTTTTGTCCGGTGCGAAGCACTGTCCGCCGATGAGTGCGTTTCATGGCTTCTTTCAGTTTGCACCCCGGTTTAACGGTAATCAAACGACGCAAGGAAACCGCCCCCTTTAATACGCCCCTCTGATCAACCACATAGACATAAAGCATGGAGCGCATGGAAGGAGAAAGGCGTTTAATTTCTTCAATGGTTTTTTCCGCGGTCCAATCCTGACTGGCGCTCATAAAATCAGTATTCATCAAACCGCCGGCCGTATCATTGCGATATTTAATCAATTTCTCCACTTTTTTCAATTTACCATTTTGCAGTAATGACAAAAATTTCTCTCCTTCTTCTCTAGGCAACATCTGAAGCAAATCGGCGATCTCATCGGCCGACATTTTTTCAATAATCTTAGATGCCTTTTCCGGTCCGAGATGGCTTACCAAAATCTTCTTTACCGCCGGCTCAATTTCCTCAAAAACTTTAGCGGCCATCTCCGCGTCCAAAGTGCGCACCAGCTTGCCGCCTTGTTTTAAACTTAAATCTTCCACGATATTGGCCAAATCCGCCGGGTGTAATTTGGTCAGGTCTTTAGAAATAGTATCCAACTTTAAAATACCCTTGATGGGTTGGGCTTTGCGCCAATCAATAAATTGCGGCTCCATCAAATTAAACAAATCAAAGCGTTCCACGCCCAAACGGCGCAATAATCCCTTATTGCTTATGTCTATTCCCAAAACTGACATCTTGTCTTCAAACTCCCCCAGCTTTAAATCATTCACTCGCACCACCCGCGCGCCCTCCACATCCACAATCTGTTGGTCTAAAACATCGCGATTCAAATACGCGTACTCTTCTTTTGGTTTGTCCGTGACAATATTGGCGAATAAACTTTTCAAACTTATTTCTTCTTTGCTTAAGTTCTCCACATACTCATACGGCGCAAAGAACTCTCTGCCGTGACGGCCCGCAATCAATAAAAAAACCAAAGGGACATAAGCGCCCGCTTTGGGTTTAACTAGGATATCTTTCAACCGGCCGATAGTTTTGTCCGAACTGTCTTTTACCTTGCTGTTAAGTATCTGACTAAGATACAACATAAGGAGAAAAAATATTAACACCCGTATTTTACACCCAATCAAAAAACCGGTCAATGTGAATTATGGCGCTGGATAATCCCCTCGCTTTCCTCGCCCGCGAAGGCCCCGCCTAGGCGGGTGAAGCCTCGGCTTCATAACCCGTTCGGAAATTACCCGACACCAACAAAAACAATTATTGTCTTTTTGCTTAGAATTGTTATAATTAACTCACTTAAATTACCCATATGAAAATCGGAATTGACGCGCGCATGCTGGGATCGGGATTCGGCCTGGCGCGCTATATCCAACAATTAACGCGGCAGTTGGAAAAAATTGATCAACATAATCAGTATATTTTGTTCATGCGCCGAGAAAACTGGGAAGAATTCCAACCCCGCCAGCCTAATTTTGAAAAAATCCTGGCCGACATTCCCTGGTACAGCTGGGCCGAACAAATAAAATTTCCCGCGTTAATAAGAAAACAAAAATTAGACCTCATGCATTTCCCGCATTGGAATGTGCCTCTGCTTTATTCCGGCCGATTCGTAGTAACGATACATGATTTAACCATGTATCATTATCCGCGCGCCGAGGCCACCACCTTGGGACCGCTCGCCTACCGGGTGAAAGATCGCTTGCACCGCCTGGTCATCAGAAACGCCGTTAAAACGGCCGATAAAATAATCGTCACCAGCGAATTTACCAAAAAAGATGTCCAAAAAACTTTGGGCGTGGCCGAAGAAAAAATGATTATAACTTACCAAGCGCCCTTTGTTGGAAGCGCTCCTTTAGAAAGAACCGGCCTGGTCTCATTTTTTGAACAGTTGGGCGTCAACCGCGAATATGTGCTCTATGTCGGGGCCGCTTATCCGCACAAAAATCTGGACAATTTAATCCAAGCTTGGAAAATATTTACGGAACAATATCCGGATGATTATCAATTAGTGCTGGTGGGACGAGAAAATTTCTTTTATCGCCAGTTATTCCGCCATGTCCGGGAATCAAACTGCAAAAACATAATCTTTACCGGTTTCATGCCGGACGATAAACTTGAAATACTGTATGCCGGGGCGTCGCTCTTTATCTTTCCCAGTCTTTATGAAGGTTTCGGCCTGCCACCCTTAGAAGCCATGGCTCGCCAAGTGCCCGTAGCCGCTTCAGACCGCGCCTGTTTACCCGAAACACTGGGCGACGCGGCCTATTATTTCAATCCGGAAAAACCGCGAGAAATAGCTGAAGCCATGCAACATTTAATGGTGGATAAAAATCTGCGCCAGCGACTGATAGAAAAGGGAAAAGACATCAGTTCTCGGCACTCTTGGCGCGAATTGGCCCTGACCACCAAACAAATTTACCAGAGTGTGGATAAATAAACGATATTTTCAGATGCCAGATGTGTTAAAAAGGTGTATAATACAATTGTACGCCTTTTTTGATGGAGCCAAAAAAGAAACTGGCAAATTTTTGTTATTAAAACCCATATCTGACCAGTAAAAAACCACAACTAAGACGCTGTACCAACTGCGGAAAAGTCGGGCACAATAAATCCAGGTGTCCGGATTTCTTATTTTCTGAAAATACCGCTCCTTCAGCGGAAAAGAACATTGCCTCACCGGTAAAATTTTTCATCCATCATGTCAGCGATTCTCCACAGCGACAGCAACATCATTCTCCCCATATAATTGACTTAAAACGCCACTCTGCTCCGCGATGGGAAAATATCCAAACTGTAAAACCGGAAATTTCCAAAACCCCGCGCTATCATTTCTATCATGAATCTGCTCCGGAGAAAACAAAATCAGTTCACCCTACCTCCCAACCTCTAAAATTTTCCAAACACCGTCGCTGGCAAAACTTGACCGAAGATTTAAACGAAAAAAAAGAAAACTTTCAACACAATTTATCTGAAACAAAAAATAACTTTTTTCATTGGGTCAAAAAACACTTTCCACTCAAGCGTTTGGCCATCGCATCCATCATTCTTCTGGCCGTCACGGTCGTTCCCACCGGCGCGCGTACCTATTACCACGAACTAAGGAACACTACCGACAAAATTTCCGACAGCAGCACAGCCGGCTTCTTGGCGCTCCAAGAATCCACCGGCGCCATTCTAGCGTCCGAGATTCCTTCAGCTCAAAAATCTCTGGTCCACGCTTTAGAAAATTTTGACATAGCGGTAGATGTGATGCAAAACAACCATCAAGTATTGCAAAAAATCGCCGCTTTGATTCCACTGCTGGGCGCTGAAGTGCAAAGCCGGCAAAAATTAATCACAGCCGGACAAAAAATGGCTCTGGGCAATACTTATCTTCTCAAAGGCATTAGCGAAAGCCAAGCCAATCTTGAATTGAATCTCACTGATCGCTTGGCCATTATTTTAGTTCACCTGCAGGCGGCCCTGCCCAATTATGAAAAAGTGTTGACCGATTTCAACCAAGTGGAAACCAACAGTTTGCCTTTTGAATATCAAGAGGCCTTCAGCGATTTTAAAGTTCTTTTTACTTCACTGGTCAGCGACTTCCGCAAACTCTCGGTTTTGGGTTCTTCATTGCAAGAAATATTCGGCCAACACGGTCTGCGCCGCTATTTGCTGGTCTTTCAAAATCCGCATGAAATTCGTCCGACAGGAGGTTTTATGGGAAGTTTTGCCATCATGGAAATTAAAGACGGAGAAATTATCAAAATGGAAGTGCCGGCCGGAGGTTCATACGATCTGCAGGGCCAGCTCAATGAATATTTGGAACCTCCCGCTCCTCTCTTAATCGCCAACCGCCGTTGGGAATTTCAAGACGCCAACTGGTTTCCTGATTTTCCGGCCAGCGCGGAAAAGATGCTCTGGTTTTATCAGCATGCCCGCAACTATACGGCCGATGGAGTTATCGCCATCAACGCCACGGTGCTGGAAAGATTGCTCTCCATTGTCGGCCCATTAACCGATGAAAAACGCGATATCACTCTGACGGCGGACAATGCCATTGCCACCATTCAAAAAATCGTAGAAAAAGGTCCGGAAAAACAAGCGCAAAAACCCAAACAAATTTTAGCCGATTTGGCGCCGCAGTTTGTTGACTATTTTCAAAACTTCCAACCGGCCAATGCCATGCCGATACTGGTAAATCTGGAAGAAGCGCTGGAGCAAAAAGAAATCCAGGTTTATTTCACTGCCCCGCAAACTGAAACTACGGTTAAATCTTTAGGGTGGGGCGGACAAATCCTGCCGACCGGAGAATCGCAGGATTACATTTTAGTAATCAACAGCAATATCCGCGGACAAAAAAGCGACGCCCAAATAAAACAAACTATCAGCCACCAAGCGGTGGTGGACGAAGACGGCTATATTACAGACACGGTGTTAATCAAGCGTGAACATACCGGGTCAGCCGGAGAAAAATTATATGGCCAAGTTAATGTGGATTACCTGCGCCTGTATGTGCCGCTAGGCAGTCAGTTAATTTCGGCCAACGGTTTTACCTGGCCGGATGAAGCCAGTTTTAAAGCGCCGGAAAAGTATTACAAAAAAGACGCCACTTTACAACAACTGGAAAAAGAGGTAGGAATACATATAGAATCAGGCACGCGGATTACTGAAGAATTCAGTAAAACCGCTTTTGGCAACTGGGTAATCACCGAGCCC
The DNA here is from genome assembly GCA_964640515.1 of uncultured Gammaproteobacteria bacterium. GTDB lineage: Bacteria > Patescibacteriota > Patescibacteriia > Magasanikbacterales > GWA2-37-8 > CAZXFG01. The sequence goes on from CAZXFG010000017.1 coordinate 11,650, forward strand.
GGCCAAACCAGCCAAGTACAATTCACCTACCGCCTTCCTTTTAAAGCCATCGTAACCAGAGACACACACCCGGCCGAATCCTGGAAAAATGTCTTCATAAACGGCGAAAGAAAAAATATCCACTATCAACTAGTGGCGCAAAAACAATCCGGGGTGGAGAGCGAATTGGAAAGTCAAATAATTTTCCCCGCCGGTTGGGAGCCGATCTGGCGAGAAGGCCCCAACCTTTCTCTGGCCTCCAACGGAGCTTTGATTCCGGCCATGACATTATCGCGCGATACGGTTTGGAGTTTAATTATGCAAAATAAATTAAATATTAAATACTAACTATGCCAGAAGAAACACCGCAATTTTCTTCCCAACCCTTAGGAGGAGAAGCGCCTAAAAGGAGAGCATCCGGCCGTCGAGTAGCCAGTCGTCCAATCCGCCAACGCAAAACAGCGCCCAGATTGACTTCTAAACCAAACGATGAGATAGATAATCAATTGTCTTCCATTTACCGAGATGACCGCGGTCGTTTGCCGGATATGAAAAAGATTAAAGTCCAAAGCCACCGTTCTGTGCTAAAAACTTTTTTTGGAATCATCATTCTGGGAGGTTTTCTGGCGGCGGCCGCCTGGGCCGGTTTTTTTCTTTTACCCGCGGCCAACAAAATGTCGGAAACACAAATAAAACTAACCATAGACGGACCAAAAAATGTGGAACTGGGCAGTACCAACACCTACAAAATATCCTTTGAAAACAATCAAAATATAAAACTCAAAAACGCCACCCTTACCGTCTATTATCCCGAAGGGTTCGCCTTTACCGAAAGTTCGCTTCCAGCTAAAAATACCGGCCACACGGAATGGGATTTGGGTATTATCGGAGCGAATAAAAAAGGCGAACTCGCCATTACCGGCCAAAGCTACGGGACGCTGAACAAAGAAACCTCTTGGCGAGTTTTTCTCAATTATCAACCGGAGAATTTTAACTCCATACTCCAAAAAATCGCCACTTTGGCCACGAAAATAAATAAATCTCCGCTAACCCTTTCCGTTACCGGTCCGGATAAAGTCACGGCCGGCAATGAAGTAGAGTACGCTTTTAATCTAAAAATAGAAAAAGACTTTAACGCTGAACAATTGGAGCTGACTCCGGTTTGGCCGGCTAATTTCCACCTGACCGGCGCTACACCGGCCATGAAAAGAGGCAGTTGGGTGATTTCCAGCTCCACGCCCGAAATGATTTTCAAAGCTAAAGGCAAATTCAGCAATTCTGACACTCCGACCAATGAAATAAAGGTGATACTCTATCTCCCCCAACCAAATCAGGAGCAAAAATTTGAAGTGGCGGCTTCTTCCATCAACACCGAGGTCATCAAAAATGCCTTGAATCTTATCCTCGCCATCAACGGCCAGCTGAATAATTTTTCTTCCCAACCGGGCGCAAACCTCAATATCACTGTCAACGCTAAAAACGCCAGTCCGGAAACCATAAAAAAAGCGGAAGTAAAATTAATTTTGCAGGCGCCCTCTTTTCAACGCCAAAGCATCCTTAATTGGACCGAACTGAACGACACACACGAAGGAGTGATAAAAGGCGAACAAGTGAGCGATAAAATACGGCTCGGCCAAATCACTTGGAACGAAAAACTGATACCCTCTTTGGCGGAAATGAAATTCGGCGATGAAGTGAACATTGATTTACAAATGCCCATCAAAGACGGTGAAAAATTCAATCTGGACGCGGTGGATGAATTTAAAATCAACGCCTCCGCGGAAATCACCTTTCTGGATGTCAACGGACAATCCCAAACCATTGTCAGCAACCCGATTATCATCACCATAAACTCTGACTTATCTTTTGAATCCCGCCACCAGGTGTCTCCTCCGGCTGAAACAAACGAACTTCATGAAATAACTTGGGTCATAAACAACACTTTTCATCCTCTAAAAAAGATATCCCTTACAGCCGATATCTATGGCGATGTTTCCTGGCAGGAACCGGCTAACATTCCGGCCGGGGAAGTTAAATTTGATCCTAAAAACAAAAAAATCACTTGGACTGTGGCGGAAATGCCCCTGACTGTGGATGTCCTGGCCTTACCAATGAAAATAATGCTTAACAAAAAAGACCCCACGCAACAAACGCTGATGTCTAAAGTAAAAATCCTGGCTGAAGATACGGTCACCGGAGAGACGATTGAATTGACGGGAGACGAAATACTCCTTACTGCCAAGGCCCTAGAATAAATATATTTTAAATCCCCCGTTCATCGGGGGATTTTTTATTGCCCAACTAAACCCCGTCCCGTCAGGGCGGGGTTCAGCTTGGTCTTTGTCTTCCTGGCCGTTTTTGGTGTAGAGTGTGGGAGTATGATCGAATACCGCAAACAGGCCCACTCTGTATACTACACTTGCTACCACCTAGTCTTTGTGACCAAATACCGTCGTAAAGTGCTCCAGCAAGGAATGGGAAGCTATGCGGAAGCAGTATTACGAAATGTAGTATTAAAATACCCGGATATTGAAATATTAGAGATGAATACAGACATAGACCACATTCATCTCATGGTAATTATTCCACCCAAAATGCCTATTTCTCAAGCAGTTAACATCCTGAAATCAAACAGCGCTCGGGCCATGCGGAGGCGCTTCCCATTCCTTGCATCCATGTATGAACACAACAATCTTGGCTTCTGGTCTGATGGCTACTTCGTATCTACGGTTGGACTCAACGAAAAGATCCTCAAACAATATATTCAGCATCAAGGCCAGGAAGACAAAGGACAAACGAAGTTTGTATGGTAAAGAAACCACGGCCGTGAGGCCGTGGAGTTTCATTTCTTCACTTCTTTCATCCTTCTCTTAAAACTCGGGTCCT
>CAZXFG010000018.1:0-14201 GCA_964640515.1 uncultured Gammaproteobacteria bacterium
TGTCTATTATGGCCAAGAAGAAAAAAGCTAAAAAGAAAGTAGCCAAGAAGAAAAAAGCTAAAAAACGAAGATAGTTTTCGTGGATAAAACCCCGCGCCAAGAAGATGCGGGGTTTTATTATTTTTTAAAACAATCTGCTTTGTTTTGAAGCATATCTGTTTAGGTCAAGAATTGGCTCAACCACGCCAAAAATTCCATCATAACCGGGCTTGATTTTAACCCGGCCGGCGCGCATATTCTCAATGGCCAAAGCAATATTTTTATCCGCGGCCTGTCGGCTGATATCAGCCGCCGAACAATGGAGTAAAATATTGAATTCGTCGCCTAAATTTTTTATTAAACAATCATACTCTTTAGCCACTTTTTTGCTTTTGGCTCCCACTCCGAATACTTTCCCGATAATCTCCCGCAACGGCACAATATACTTATGCGGAATAAATTTTCCTTCAAGGATATTTTTTTCTTCCCTATCCGCCAAATCATCCACGCGATGCAACACACCCACGGTCAAAAGTTTTTTGCACTTGGGACAAATATATTTTTGTTTTTTCGTTTCTTGAGGCGCTAAACAAATTCCGCACGCCGCGTGTCCGTCAAAATGATATTTTCCTTCTTCCGGATAAAATTCAATGGTGTATAAAAATTTATTTTTATCCCCGCTCTTAATTATATCGGTTATTTCATCAAAAGTTATTTTTTCATCCGACAAATCAAAAACATTCGCCTCTCGCCCCAGATTGTCCAAACTATGAGCGTCAGAATTAGAAACCAAGGTAATCTTGTCCAAAGCGCTCAAGCGATGGTTCATCGGCGGATCGCTGGAAAGACCGGTTTCAACGGCCCTAATATGAGGAGATAACTCTTCAAAGCACTCCTCCAGCGTATCATAGCCGGATTTGGAGCCAAAAACGGCAAACCATGGAGTCCAGGCGTGAGCCGGTATCATTAAAAACCGCGGATCTATATCCAATAAAATCCGTAAAAGCTCTTTGGCCGGCAATCCCATAATCGGACGGCCGTCTGATTTGATATTCACTCCTCTCTCTTCCAATTTCTTGTTTAATTTCTCTACGGCTGATATTTCCGGCGCTAAAATCACCAAGTGCAGACGCCGAGTTTTGTCGCGATGTTTGTAAATACAAGAAACTTCCGTGGACAAAATAAATCGGGTGGGCGACGAATTATTTTTCAAACCATATATTCCGGCTCCATGTTCTTGCAAATGCTGTTTAATGTGTTCAAACCATGCCGGATGGGTAAAATCGCCCGTGGCCACGATATCTATACCCTTGATTTCGCAAGCGCGGGCGATTTTTGGCAACTCCAACTCCCGCGAACAAGCGCGAGAATATCTGGAATGAATATGTAAATCCAATATTTTCTCCGACATACTTTCTACTCCATACTTACAGTTTTTGTTTCATTGGAGGTGGCAGTGGCAAAAGTCAAAGAGACCGCGGATAAAGCAATGGATTGGTCGGATAATGGCTCCGGAGCGCCGTATTTCACATCCCCCTTGATCGGGTGGCCCAAATGCGCCAATTGCGATCTGATTTGGTGCGACCGCCCGGTTTTTAAAATAATTTTTAAAAAAGAATTTTTGCCTTCTTTTTTTATCACCTCATAATATAATTCCGCTCGTTGCGAACCCGGCGCTTCTTTGTCAAAAACCGCCACTTTATTTTTATTTTCATCCTTTACCAAATAATTTACCAGTGTCCCCCGGTTCTCTTTCGGACAACCGATCACTTCGGCCTGATAAATTTTTTCTATGGTATGATTTCTGAATTGTTCGGATAATCTGGACGCGCCTTTGCTGGTTTTGGCGAACAAAACAACACCGGACACCGGCCGATCTAAACGATGAATCAGTCCTAAAAATACATTGCCGGATTTCTTGTATTTTTCTTTTAGATATTCCTTTACTTCATCCATCAAACACTTATCTCCTCCCTCATCTGCCTGTACCAAAATACCAGCCGGTTTAAAAACGGCGATTAAATGATTGTCTTCATATAAAACTTTAAGCATAAACTAAGCGTGCCATCTCGCAAAAATTCCACAAGGCAATAATCGGCCGGACTTGGCCTCTTCAATAGTCAGCTCCCCTTCTTCTAATTGCCCGCCATATTTCTCCGCCAGTGGCGCCAGATTATTAGCATAAGCAATGGCCGAATATCCGGAAGCATAACCATTAGCCAGGAAAAATAACGGCCGATCAGATAAAATCCGGAAACAATCTTCAAAAAGCGATACTAAATTCTTCTCTATCTTCCAAGTCTCACCGGTCGGACCATGGCCAAAAGCCGGAGGATCCATTATAACGCCATCGTATTTGTGGCCGCGCTTTATTTCTCTTTTTACAAATTTGGCCGCATCATCTAAAATCCAACGGATTGGTTTATCAGCCAAACCGGACAGGGAGGCATTGTCTTTAGCCCAGCCAATAGCGGTTTTGGAACCATCTAAGTGCACTACTTCCGCGCCGGCCTGGGCCGCGGCCAAAGTAGCGCCGCCCGTATAACCAAAAAGATTCAAAACCGATATTTTTCTGCTGGCTTTAGCGATTTTTTCTCTTATCCAATCCCAATTAGCCAAATGTTCGGGAAAAATACCGGTGTGTTTGAAAGCGGTGGGGCGGATCCAAAATTTCAACCCGCCGAACTCAATTTGCCATTTTTCCGGTACACCGGGTTTTGTCTCCCACTTGGCATCCTTAGATTGGCGAGTAAACACGCCCCCGGCTTGTTCCCATTCTTTGACGCTTAAATTTTTGGGCCAAAGCGCTTGCGGGTCAGGGCGAGATAAAACAATATCACCGTATCTTTCCAATTTTTCTTCATCACCCGTATCCATCAATTCATAATCCGCCTGCGGTTTTGTCTTTTGAATAATATATCCGGACATAAAATTATTAAAAATCCATTCTAAATTCTAATCCATAATCTTTAAACCCCAGGACTTCATACCATTGATGTATTTTATCTCTGGATTGCCGGCTGGAAGCGATAAGTTTGTAACAACCTCTGGCCTTAGCTTCTTCAATGATCTCTTTCACCAACCGCGTACCCAAACCAGAACCCCGATATTTTTCCTCCACAAACACATCTTCTAACAAACCATAGGGCTCTTTATGCAGATCGTTAAAAATAACATATAAAAATGCTCTGCCCGCGCTCTCACCGCCTTCTTCGGCCGTAATTTTCACCGCAAAACAATCTTTTTTTATTTCTTTTTTTATTTCCATAAATCAAACTAATATATTTTGTAAAATTTTACCCAATTTAACTGAGCATAAACCGCCACCGGCTCGTTCATAATCCGCTTTGATAATATTCATCTCTTTCTGATTTTCCACATCATCTACCAAAGAAATCCAGTGTTTTTGCCTATATAACGCCTGGTGCTCTGCGGATAATACCACATTGTTATATACTGCGTGATCAACCAGCCGAGGCAAATATTGCTCCAAAGCGCGAATAGTTTCGCTTAAAGTGGCCGGGCAACTCTCACCTCCTTTAACATAGGCATCGCCAGTCACATAAACCAACTCGGCTTTGGACTTATTTATCGCTTCCTTGACTCCTTGAGGTAAAATAGCGGCAATAATGCTGGTGTACAGACTGCCCGGGCCGAAAATGATATAATCAGCTGATTCAATGGCTTCTTTAGCCCCCGCAAAAATCTGTCCGGCCGGCTCTAACCAAGCTTCTTTTATTCGTCGCACCGGGTCATAGGTAGGTTTATCCAGTTTGGCCTCGCCTTTCACTATTTCCCCATCATCCAATTCCGCGCATAAATCGGTTTTATCTAAAGTAGCCGGATAGGCGTGACCAATTGCTTCCATGCTCTGCTCCAAAGCGCGGATGGCAGACATAAAATCACCGTCATATTTTTCTCCTAAAATCAAGGCTAGATTGCCTAAATTGTGACCATCCAGTTTCCCCGCTCCGGAAAATCTATTGCGAAAAAAAATCTGCTTCAGTAGAGGATAATCATATTTTGATAGGGCCAATACCGCCCGCATGATATCGCCGGGAGGTAGAGTATTGAATTCCTCGCGTAAACGGCCGGAAGAACCACCGGAGTCGCTCATGGAGATTACGGCGGAAATATCAAACAAATCTAAATTCTGTTTTAGCGCCACAATGGAAATGGCACTGCCGTTCCCCCCGCCTATGACTACAACTTTTTTCTTGGACATATTTTATTCTACAGTTACGCTTTTGGCTAAATTTCTCGGCCGATCCACATCCCGGCCCAAACCAACGGCAATATAATAGGCAAAGAGCTGGAGCGGAATAGTATTCAAAAGCGGTTCCAAAAGTTCCATGGTAGCCGGCACATAGATGATATCTTCAGCTAATTCTTTTGCCTGTTTATCGCCTTCGGTAGCGATTAAAATAACCGGCGCTTTTCTCGCTCTAATCTCTTCGATATTGCTTCTCATCTTATCGTAAAGCTGGTTATTGGTCATAACGCCAAATACCGGAAAGTCCGGAGTCAGAAGCGCGTTAACCCCATGTTTCATTTCACCGGCCGGATAGGCCTCGCTATGAATATATGATATCTCTTTGAGTTTATGTGAACCCTCTAAAGCCACCGGATAATTAATTCCCCGGCCTAAATACAGAAAATTAGTATAATCTTTGTATTTCAAAGCAATCTTCTTTATTTTTTCGCCTTGCGCTAGAATCTGATCCATCTTCTTCGGAATCTCCAATAAAGCGTTAAGCAATCTTTGCCCGGTGGCTGGCGTCACTCGATTCAAACGGCCGAATTGCAAAGCATATAAAATCAAAACCGCTACCATATTGGTATAGGCCTTAGTAGAGGCCACAGCCAGCTCTGGCCCGGCGTGAATATATGTTCCGCCGTCAGTCTCGCGGGCAATGGTAGAGCCGATCACATTCACTATGCCGCGCACAAAAGCGCCCTTGCGTTTAGCTTCGCGCAAAGCGGCCAAAGTATCGGCCGTCTCGCCTGATTGTGAAATGCCAAAAACCAAGGTGTGATGGTCAATGATCGGATCCCGATAACGAAATTCACTGCCCACATCCACTTCCGTCGGGATGCCGGCCAACCGTTCAAAAGCATATTTACCCACCATGGCGGCGTAAGAAGCTGTGCCACAAGCCAAAAGCACCACTCGCTTCACTTTATGCATTTCTTCTCCGGTCATATTCAAACCACCCAAATGCGCCGTACCCTCTTCCAAATCATAACGACCGCGAATGGCATCTTTTAGCACTGTGGGCTGATCAAAAATTTCTTTCAACATAAAATAGTCAAAGCCCTGTTTTTGCGCCTGCGCCTCATCCCAGTCAATTTGTTCCACACACTTGGGAACCTTTTTTGATTTGATGTTATAAATTTGAAAACCAGTCGGCTTAATATCAGCCACTTCCCCGTCATCCAAAAAAATCACATTGCGAGTATGGGCGAGCATGGGAGAGGTATCAGAAGCCAGATAATATTCACCGTCACCTACTCCAATCACCAAGGGACTACCCAGACGCGCGGCCACCAAACGGTCCGGCTCGCTGGCATGCATAGCCACTAAACCATAAGTGCCTCGCACTTTGGACAACGCCTTTTGAACAGCTGACAAAAGATCTCCCTTGTAAAAAATTTCAATCAAATGAGCTAAAATTTCCGTATCGGTTTGTGATTTTAATTGATGCTTTTGTAAAAATTTTTCCTTAAGCTCGCGATAATTCTCAATAATACCATTGTGAACAATCACCAAATCATCTGTTTGCCCATAGTGCGGATGCGCGTTTTCTTCTGTTACTCCTCCGTGCGTAGCCCAACGAGTATGAGCGATGCCAACTGTCGCAAAATTCTTCCCTGTTTTTAATTTTTTTGCCAAATTGTCTATCTTGCCAACCGCCCGAATGCGTCTAAACTTGCCATTTTCAGCCAAAGCCACGCCGGCCGAATCATATCCGCGATATTCCAAACGACGCAACCCGTTCAAGAGTATAGGCAAAGCTTCTTTTTTTCCGACATAGGCGACAATTCCGCACATATATTTACTGTTTAGTGGACAAACCCAAAGCAAACGCTTTTTTATTATCTTCCCATCCTGACTTCTGGCTTAATTTTTTCTCTAACAACTGTTCAATTTCCTCTTGTTGGCATAATTTCTGGTCAACCAAAATTTTAGTCAATAATCCTAAAAAGAAAACATTCAAACTCTGCGACTTTATATTTTCTTTAGCTAAAACTTCTTTATAATTCTCCGCGTCCAAAATTTTAGTTTCCGCCCGTTGATATTGTTTTGTCCTTTCCCGCGCTTGAGCGGATAAAATCACTAAAATATCCGGCGTGGTAAACTTGGGATAAACTATTTCTTTATCGGAAATCTTGATGAATACCAAAGAAATACCGCCGCGTTGCTCTAAACCATAATTTGGAATACTGGTAATTTGTAAATCGCTCTTGAGCGCGGCTTGAGCGATAATATCAGCCACCGCTTGCACGCCTTGCCCTCCGTCTCCGGATAATAAAAGTTTTAACAACATATTAAAATATTCCTAATTTAAACACTGGCTTCATTTTTTCTTCCAAATATTTTAAAGTGTCAGGACCTTTAGTGCGCCAATTGGTCGGACAAAAAGACAAAAATTCCACCAGAGAAAAATGTCCGGCCTGCTGCGCTGAAATAGCTTTCTTAATGTATTCTTGCATCTGCGCCGGATTATTTACGGCTGTGCGCGCGACAAAAGCGTCCGAAGCCACCACTTGTTTTAGCGCTTCTGGTCCTAAAAACGGCTTGTCTATACTGCCTTTGGGGCTGGTCGGGGTAATTTGTCCGGTCAAAGTGGTGGGAGCGGTCTGACCGCCGGTCATGCCATAAACGGTATTATTTACTATTAAAACCGTTACCGGTTCATCGCGGCGCGCGGCATGATAAAGACTCTGCCAGCCGATAGCATAAGCCCCGCCATCGCCGGCATAAGCGAAACAAACCGAGTTGTTACGCGCTCGTTTAAAACCCATCATGGTCGGTACCACTCGGCCGTGATGAGTCTGAAAGGTATTGATGGGTAAATAATTCCAAGCCAAGAGCGAACAGCCGATATCCAAACCTAACACGGCTTGTTTAGCTAAACCCATTTCATCCAAAACTCTTTTCATCATCATGAGCACGATGGGGTGGCCGCAGCCCGGACAAAATTTTGCTGGTGCTTCTGAAGGCATATCTTTAAAATTTAATATTTTTTACAATTTCCTCGGCTTCCACTCCCAAACCCGGATATTCCAAATATTGAAACGGCGCGGAAATTTCCGGCGCCAATTCATCGCGCACGATTCTCGCCAATTGACCCAAACTGGATTCAACCATCACGATCTTTTTCACCTGTTTCCGACCGGCGACCTTATCCAATTGTTTTTTAGGAAAAGGACGCAAGGTAATGGGGCGGAACAAACCGACTTTTTTCCCCTGTCCGCGCAAAGTCTCTACCGCTTCTTTGGCTGAAGAAGCCACGATACCGTGCGCGATAATCAAAATTTCCGCATCTTCCGTATGCAATTCTTCGGCCGCCGCCACATCCTCGGCTACAGCGTCAAAATCTTTTTGCGCTAAAAGCACTTCGTTATAAAGTTCCTCCTCAAAAGTATAAATATTGGGCCAATGCACCACCTTGTCTTCCGGCACCAACTGATGAGCTGGAATATTTTCAATCTCGCTCATTTTACCAAAATCCACCACGCTTCTAGTCTTCAAAGTGTAGCCATCGGTTAAAACCACGGCTGGAAAACGATAATGCCAGGCGTCATTAAATGCCTGGCGAGTCAATTCATACAGCTCTGTAACACTAGACGGCGAATAGACAAAACGCAAACCTTCTCCGTTTCCGCCATAACAAGCCAAAGTTACCTCCTGTTGAGAATAAATCACCGTGCCCGAACTCGGTCCCCCGCGCTGACCGATAATCATTACAAAGGGCAGACGCATGGCCTCGGCCATGCTAAAACCGTCCTGCAATAAAATATGCCCGGGCCCGGAAGAAACCGTAAAGGCCTTTTGCCCGGCCAACACTGCCCCGCAAACACCAAATCCGGCCGCGATTTCATCTTCGGTCTGTAAATAGGGCTTGCCTGATTCAGCCCAACCGGAAAGAATCTCACAGGTAGGAGTAATGGGATAACCATACATCATTTCAGCGTCCGCCTCCCGGCAAGCGCGCACCACCACTTCAGCTCCGGTTAAAAAAGGTTTATCAATTTTCATAAGAAAATATCTGGTTAGCTATTTGCAAATTTTCTAAAGTATTGATTCCCACCGCTTCTTTAGGTTCGATTTCAACCGATGACATATTCACTTTTTGTTCAAAAGCCAGCTTCACCAAATCGGTTAAATAATATTCTTCTTGCGCGTTATTATTTTTTAATCTTTTCAAATTTTCCCACAGCCAACCGGCTTGGAAACAGAAATATCCCGGATTCACTTCTTTTATTTTTAACTGCTCCGGCGTAGCGTCCTTTTTTTCTATAATCTCGATAATTTCTCCGCTCTTCCCTCGGATGATCCGGCCATACTCAAATAAATTTTTCCGCCACTCGTCAAAATTCATAACTTCGGTAGTCATTAAAGTCAGCACATCATTATTTTCTAAATGTTGACCGACCAATCTCTCTATGGACGCGCCGGTGATAAACGGCATATCTCCATAAAGCACCACGACATGATCAACTTTGTCTCTAAGGACATTCTCCGTTACCGCTACGGCTTGCCCGGTTCCCAACTGATTTTCCTGTACCACATAATTAACTCGCGGCCCTAAATATTTTTGGACGGAATCATCTTCCCCGCACACCACTACCACCGGTCTCTCCGGCCAACCCAATTTTTCCACCGCGCGCGCCACATAATCCACTAATGGCCGGCCGCGTAATTCATGCATCACTTTTAATTTGTCGCTTTTCATTCGCGTACCTTTGCCGGCCGCCAAAATCACCGTTCCAATTCTATTTTTTGATTCCACCAATTCGCTAAAATCAGAAAAAACTTTAATCCGCCGCCTCATTTCCTCGTCCATACCAACCAACTCCTCCGTGGCTTTGGCGCTACGCCAACCGGCTGATAATCCGGGGAAACGCGCCAGAGCCGCTTTGATTTCGCTCAATTTATCGTTGAACAACATGACCCCAACGCCGTTCCCGGACCCGACAATCGCCGATAATTCTTCCAATTTACCTTCTCGTTCATCCTCGGTAGGTATGATACTGTGAAAAAATTCATCCAAACCAAACAAAATGACCTTCTCCTTTTGCCAGCTGTCGGCCCCAAAAGTCAATAAGCGCATTTCGGTCTTATGTTCACGCCCCCGGGACAAAAAATCCTTGGCATCGGGAAAAAATAACTCTGCTCTCCTTTCTAAAATCGCTTGCTCCATGCGGCGCTTAATCTCATCTCCCCCTTGGCCGGTCGCCTCGCTCAATTCTTGAGCAAACTTTTCTAAAGTAAAACCGTTGTCCCGCGCCCTTTTATAAATCTCCAGCGTCGCCTCGTCTCTGATTCCCAATTCATTGGCTATGCCAAACAAAATAATCTTAATCCCGCGCGTATCTATAATGGTATCATCCAAATCAAAAACTAAAATTTTATCAAACAGATCTTTCATGTGTTTAGAGTTTACTCCATAAATCGTCAAAAATGGTTTTTTGCGTTTGATAAACGCCTTCGTTTTCAATGACCACCCCCACCGGCTCGTTCTTGGCGTCCAAAGAGATATAAGCGGTCTTACCGGGATAAATAATGATGTAGGTGGGTGTTTTAATTTTCTTGTCCAACCACTTTCGCTCATCAAGTCCGCGCAATTCTCCGCCGCCGCCAATCGCGATTACTTTCACCGCGATGCCCTTGGCCACTCGCGCGTCGCTAAAACTTTCAAAACGCCGATATAAATGCTCGCGGACGCCGGACACGGAATAACTGTAAAATTCTTTTTCTTCGCTATCTTCGCAAGTGGACAGAACATCTTCCAGAATATGATTGATCTCGTCTTTCTCAAAATATTTAGCCACCGGCCGTTGCCCGCCTTTATTATGGATGGATTTCAATTCCGGAATGATGGTGGATAATTTTTTGCTGGTATCGCACAATTCGCCCTCCCGACGATTTAACATATCCTGAAGGCATTCCGGATCTTCAGCCACAAAAAACTGTTTGGCGTCTTTTTCATAAAAATCCACCAACCTCTGCTCCTGCAACCATTTCAAATTTTCATAAACCGTGCCACGGTTCAATTCAGCTATTTTCGCCAATTGGCGCACTGAAGCGGGGCCCAAACGCAACAAAGCCAAATAGATTAGGGCCGATTTGTCAGAAAATCCTAGTTTTTTTAGAATATTAATATCCACATCTTTTATTATTCTTGGCTAGATAGAGCGTATATTGCAGTATATCATAAACAAAAAAGCTGTCAATTTTTCTCTGACAGCTTGTGGATATCTTGCCTACTTTTGGCTCTATTATCACGATTTTCTGGGTAGCTGGCAGGCGCGCGGGTCCAAAACATTGTTCCGTAAATCTTTCCAGGGGTACAAAGGCCATTCTTTTATCTCCCGGCCGGCATAGTCTGGTCGAAATTCAGCCCAAGGCTGTTTGTATAAAACCGCGTAACGCACCTCTTTAGGATTTTTTATCTCCATATAAGCTTTGACTAGTTTCAGAGTTGAACCTGAAACCACCATTTCATCCACCACCAACACCTTTAAGCCCTGTACATCTTTGGTTAATTCTTGAGTGATGGTTGGCCGATCAAATAGCTCTTGGTCTTGGCCGTCTTTTTGCACTTTGGAAAAATCAACTTTAATCACATACAATTGCTTGTTGCCTAAGGTGTAAGCAATCAAAGAGGCCGGAATCAATCCGGAACGCGCTATGGAAACAATTATATCCGGATCAAAGCCATCGCTTTTCATGCAATCAATAATGTGCAAAGTGTCTTTTTCCACATCCTCCCAACTCAATCGCACTATCCCCTCACTTTTTTCGTAAAATTTTTGCGCCAATGCAGTCATAATAAAATATCAAACTAAAATAATATATGCGTTTGGTAATTTTCTCGCTTTCCTCGCTCGCGAGAGCTCGGGGATGTCCGCTTTGGCAGCCATAACCCGCTCGGAAAATACCAGATGCGTAAATTTTTATTTCAATTGTCCCTTAGAAGCTGAACTGGCCGACTTAGCGCAAGATATAAATTCTTGTTGCGCTGCCAAAATATTTTCTTCTTTACCTGCCCATATTTTCAATGCCGTATTCTGCAATGCCCGTCCATAAGAAAAACTTAATTTCCACGGCGCATCGTGGGCGGCTTTATTTATGGCATTTAAATTCTCAAACGCTTCTTTTCCACTCTGTCCGCCGGATAAAAATACTATACCCGGCACTTCTGCAGGCACGGCAGAATTCAAACATTTTAAGGTATTTTCGGCCACTTGTCCAGCTTCCGCTTTTTCCCCTTCTAAACTATAGATAACCATATTGGGCTTCAAAAGCATGCCGGAAAAATCTATTTTTTCTGCCTTTAATTCAACAAATATCGCAGCTAAAACTTTTACTGTAGCCTCATAACATTGCTTAATAGTATGACTGCCATCCATCAATACCTCTGGCTCAACAATTGGTACCAGATTATTCTTTTGGCACAATTGGGTGTATTTAGCCAGAGCTTGCGCGTTTAATTTTATGCATTTTTCAGTGGGCAAGCCGTCGCCAACTGTAAAAATAGCTCGCCATTTGGCAAAACGCGCTCCCAAAGAATAATACTCTTTCAACCTAGCGTCCAACCCATCCAGACCAACGGTAATTTTTTCCACTGAAGACCCGTCCATATCTTTTACGCCTTGGTCTACTTTAATCCCCGGAACGACTCCCTTATCATTCAATAATTTTATAAAAGATACGCCCGCGCGAGTGGTTTGGCGAATGGTTTCATCAAACATGATCACCCCGCTGATATATTTTTCCATGTCTGGAGCGGTAAATAAAAGTTCGCGATAAGCTTGGCGATTAGCTTCAGTATTTTCAATTTGAACAGTCTCTAGTCTCTTGGCGATAGTGCCGGCGCTTTCGTCGGCGGCCAAAATTCCTTTCCCGTCCATAACCAATGATTTAGCCACGGCTGATATTGATAAATTATCCATAATATTACGGAAAATAAAAAACAATTTACTTTTCGCCCCTCCACTCGGCTAAAAATTCTTCAATAAAAGATTCCAGATACTTCGCCCGCTTCTCCGCTATCTGCCGGGCTGTTTTAGTATTCATCATCTTGGGAAGTTTCAAAGCTTTTTCATAAAAATAATTAAAACTGGTGCCTTCCGTTTTTTTCTCTTGATAGTCGCGAGCCGTGAACCTAACACGGCGATGAACGCTTGGATCATATAGCACTCTCTTAATGCGTCCGCCCGTGGCAAAAACCCGCGCGATTCCTAAAGCCCCTAACGCATCCAACCAATCAGCGTCTTGAACAATTTTGCCTTCCAGAGTGGAAGCGGGCTTAGTCATATCGCCATGGTAATGAAGTTCGTTGGCTATCTTAATAATTTTTTCTTGCAGATCTTCTTCAATTTCCAGCACATCCATCATGCCATGCAATATCAAAGAACCTTTCTTTTCATCAAATTCATATAAATGGTTATCTCCCAAATCGTGCATTAGAGAAGCCAACTCAATCAGTTCTAAATCCCCGCCCTCTTCCACCTGCAAACGCCGGCTCATTTTCCATACTCTTACCACATGATGCCAATCATGCCCGGTGGCCTCTCCTGAAAGCTGTAATTTTACATATTCCGCGGCTCTTTTTATCAAGTCTGAAGTCATATTTTCAAGTCAAAATTATCCCCTTATCTACCAAAATTTTAACATGAAATAGACGGGTGGTCAATTAAAAAAGGACCATTGTCCTGGCGGCGGCCTACTTTTGCGCGAAGCGCTATCATCGGCGCTGAGGGGCTTAACTGCCGAGTTCGGGATGGGATCGGGTGTGACTCCCTCGCTCTTGCCACCAAGACAATGGTCCTTTTAATAAATTTTAGAGAGAACAAGCACAGCTTAGTGCTTTCATTGTGCGCTTGACTTATTAGTACCCCTCGGCTCAACTCCTTACGGAGCTTACACCTAGGGCCTATCAACCTTGTAGTCTACAAGGAGTCTATGACGAATGTTGATCTTGAAGACGGCTTCGCGCTTAGATGCTTTCAGCGCTTATCCGTGCCGAACATAGCTACCCAGCGATGCCCCTGATGGGACAACTGGCACACTAGAGGTTTGTCCTTCCCGGTCCTCTCGTACTAGGGAAGAGCCTTCTCAACATTCAACGCCCGCAGTAGATAGGAGACCGACAAATATGTTGCATTTTCAATCTTTTGATTGAAAAGGTGTGGATATTTCTACCACACTCTATGTGTCGCCACACAGTTCGGACTATATCTTTATTAGCCTAACCGGCTAAATGTTTAGCGTGTAGTCTCTGAGGATTCCAATTGGTTTAAAAGTTGTTCCTTTGTTTTCAATCGATATTTTCCACCAACATTCATGGTATAAGCAAGGTCTATGATTTTTTTAATCCCGTTTTTTTCACGATGCTGTCCCGTCTGCATCATCTCTACAATCCGAGCAAACACCTGAAAACTATTTTGCTTAACCGAACGCAATGGATGCTTCCGAAAGAAAGGAATAATTCTTTCAAGTAGCTCTTCACGATCGCGCACCACATATACGTAAGTAGTATCGCGACTGTTTTTACCATGATTTTGTTTTATATAACCGCAATCAAAGTATGCTTTTATTTGCTCCAGAGTAGTTATTCTCAAGTAACTTTGATTGACATGAAATTCCGGAATTACTTTAATACCTTGTTTCATGTTTCGGTCAATGTAGAAAGCTATGTGGAATGTTCCCTCGCCTTCTACAAAACCAACAATATACCATGGATTAAGAGCCACAATTGGTCTTTCCTGCTGATTGTCTGCGCTCAACACTTTTTTACTCATAGTTTTTTGATATTATACCATAAGTAGTGTGAGATACTCAAGTCTCACTCTCAATGAGACTATCCAGATTTTCCAGCATTTAGCTAAATTTATAGACAGCACGGTTTTTTGGCTAACTTTAGCCAAAATTTTCTACTGTCTCACGACGTTCTGAACCCAGCTCGCGTACCGCTTTAATTGGCGAACAG
>CAZXFG010000019.1:0-13804 GCA_964640515.1 uncultured Gammaproteobacteria bacterium
CGGGCAATCCGGTCATCCGGGCGGTAGCAGTGGCAAGACCGAACAGTTTTTGGCGATGACTTTGGGCGGAGTAATGGCGTTTGACCCGATTAATCCCAAACATCCGAGTCGGGATAGGGTGGTTTGGAGCGCCGGGCATTGCAGTCCTTGTTTATATGGCGGTTTATCTCTTTTTTATGAATCATTGCGCCGTGTGGGGCGACAATTTTCTCCAGCCGTGGTCAAGCCGGTTTTTCCCGAAGATTTGTTGCGTTTTCGCCATGCCGATGGTCCGCAAGGGCATATTGAAAATCATTATCCTTTATCAGATATGGCCACCGGCTCATCCGGCCACGGTCTTTCAGCCGCCGGAGGTTTGGCTATCGTGCATCGTTCCTGCGGTTTGGATACCAAAGTTTGGGCGCTGATGGGAGACGCGGAAACTGAAGAAGGCATGAGTTATGAGGCCCGTAATTTATTATCCACCGTCGGAGTAAAAAATTTAATCGTTACTTTGGATTATAATCATTTTGGCATTGATGGCGATATTAATGAAGTGATTTCGTCGCCCTACATTAATCATTGGCTCGGATTGGGGTGGAATGTGATTGAAGTGGATGGCCATAATTTTTTGGAGTTGATTCACGCCTATCATCTGGCGGCGCGAGGGTTGGGTAATGATTCGCCGACCGTGGTTTTATCTCATTGCGTCAAAGGAAAATATTACGGCAAAAATGAAAACAGCTCCGACTCGCACGGCAGTCCGGCCAAGCATGATGAATATGTAACCATTATGAAAAGTTTGGGATTTGATGTGCCGGGCGAATCAGGCCAAGTAATGGCCGATATTAAAAAAGTGTTAGAGCAATTGTCAGATGAAGACGCTTCTTATGTTAATAAGCGTTTGGAGGTCGCGGCGCAAAATATTTTATCAGAAGAGCGGTCGGTGGAAAAAATGCAGACGACACTGCCCGGCCGGCCATTGGTTAATCCGCGCTTGGTTAAGCGCCCTGATACATTGCCCGCGGAATTAGTTTTTGCTCCGGGTACTAAAGTGGCGACGCGTAAGGCCACTCAAGCCTGGTTTAAATGGATGATGCGACAGAGCGCTTTTTTCTATGTGGGCACCGGAGATTTGAGTAAATCCATTCTCACGGCTGAAGCGGAAAATGTTTATGGCATTATTAACCGGGAAAATCCCTTGGGCCGTGGTATCCGTTTCGGCATTGCCGAACAGAATATGGCCATGTTATCCACCGCTTTGACGCAAGATATTTTGCCGGGCGGGGCTCAACCGGTATCGGCTTTTTCTTCCTACGGGGTTTTTACCTCTATGATGGGCAATGCGGTGCGTATGAGTTTGATTGGCAATCATCTTAATCCCAGCCAGGCCGGATTTTTTATTATGTTGGCCGCGCACGACGGGCCGGAAACCGGCGAAGACGGACCGACTCATCAGGGGTTATTCTGGATGAGTTTGTATAATGCTTTCCCCGGGATAAAAGTGTATAAGCCAATGGATGCCAATGAGACTATTGAAATGCTTTTTTACGCTTTGGAAAAAGGCGAGCCGATTGCTTTGTCCGTCACTCGTCCGGATACTGTTGTTTTTGAACGAGAGAAAGACGGCGCTCCTGACGCTCGCGAGGCGGTAAATGGCGCTTATGTTTATCGCCAGTTTAAGAATAGCGGCGGCAAGAAAGTGGTACTGGCTATTTGCGGCGGGCAGATTTTAATCAATACTTTGGCGATTTTGCCTGAATTGGAGGCGCAAGATTTGGATGTAAAGATTCTGGCCGTGACTTCTCCGGAATTATTTGAGGAATTAAGGAAAAATAATCCGGCCAAGGCCCGGGAAATTTTTCCCGATGCCGAACGCGCCATCACCGTGGCTCTGCACAATGGTTGGCCGGGCTTTCTATATCCTTTCCTCTTGCCGGCTGATTATCCGGAACGCGTTTTGGGCATTGATCCTTATCTCAAGTCCGGCAATGTCGCCGAGGTTTACGAACTGGCTAATTTAACTTCCCGAGATATTAAGGAAAAAGTGTTAAAAGCTATATGGCTGTCATCCTGAGCAAAGCGAAGGATCCCTTTAAGGATCTAAGGGATTCTTCGGTCGTTTTACTCCCTCAGAATGACAATGTGACAATTTTTTAAATGATTTTATAAATTATGCTACCACAATTTCTCGTCGATAAAAATTTAATTCCCAATGTAACGATTAATCCGAATTTGAATTTTTTAGGCACGGAAACGGCTTTTGGCTTTGGCGCCGAAGTAATGGCCGTGGAATCTTCTAAAAAATTTCCGCAGATTTACAAATTTCATGTAGGCGACACCGGACCCAAGACTCCGGAGCCGATTATTGAAGTGGCCATCCAAGCATTGCGAGACAAGCAGACCAAATATGGCCATTTTCAGGGTTATCCGCAGGTGCGGGAAAATATCGCTAAATATTGGACGAAAACCAGGGGCGTAGAAATCAAAAAAGAAAATGTTTTGCTCCAGCCGGGCGGTAAGCCGGTTATTGAACTGGCCTTTCAGACTTTAATCGCGCCGGGAGATAAAATAATCGTCCAGGACCCGGGTTATCCGGTCTATGATTCTTTGGCCGAGTTTTATAATCACGGCGGTGTCTTGCGCTGGCGAGCTTACAAGGATGAAGCCAGCCAGACGCTTAGCTTCCGGGTGGAAGATCTGGAAAGACTTTTGGCGGAAAATAACCAGGTAAAAATTTTATGTTTGAATACTCCGCAAAATCCGACCGGGATGATGCTTGACCGGGAGACGCAAGAAGCCATTGCCGAATTGGTAAAAAAATACAAGTTTTTTGTTTTGTTTGACGATATTTATGACCAGATAGTCTTCGGCGGTCGCCGGCATTTTAGTTTTATTTCCATCCCCGGCATGTTGGATTGGACGATTAATTTGAACGGTTATTCCAAAGATTACGCCATGACCGGATGGCGCTTGGGATTTATCATCGCTCCGGAGTGGTTGATTGAAATCTTCGGCCGTTTGGCAATAAATAAATGGAGCAATGTCAATCGAATGGAACAGATTGTGGCGGGCGCGATTTTCGGCGAGGTGGAATTGGACGGTTGCAAATATGAATCGGTTTTTGACGCTATTCAGCCGATTTTGGCCGCGGATTTTAAAGAGTATGAGAGGAAAGGGCAATTTTTAGTGGAAGCCATGTCTTTGCTCAAACCCTATGTCGTGCCTAATCCGGTGGAGGGCGCTTTTTATGATTATCCCAGCGTGGCCAAAGTTTTGAGCTTGCCCTATGTGACGAATGAATTAAAAGTTAGCTCTGATAAGCAGTTTTGCCGTTGGTTATTATATGAAAAGGGTTTGGCTTGTCTGGCGGGCGCGGATTTTGGCGAAGGCGGGCGCGGACATTTGCGTTTTTCCTATGCTGAAGACCGCAATCTGCATATCATTCCCGGCGTAAAGCATTTTATCAAGATTATTGTTGAGTTGATTGAAAAATCCGGAGAGGTTCCTCCTTTGAAAATGGAAGAAGTGGAAACGAAAGTGGAAGCGATTAAAAATAAATATTTTTAAGCTGTCATCCCGAGTGAGGCTCGCGCCGACGAGGGATATCTGTCCGTCGGCGTTTGAAACAGAGATTCCTCACCCCTGCGACGGGGGTTCGGAATGACAGCGCTAGTGATATCTTATGGGGAACTTAAAAAATAAAGAATATAAAGGCCTGACTTCGGCCGCGGCCAAAGATATTTTAGCCAAAGCGGGGTTGAACGCCCGTCCGGCCACGCGGCACAAGGGGTGGTTTAAGCGGTTATGGGATATCTTTTCCGAACCTATGATGCTTTTGATCATGTCCGGTTCGGTAGTTTATTTTTTGATGGGTGATCGCTTTGAAGCCATCATCCTTTTGTCCGCCATCGTGCCGATCGGGTTAATGGAATTTTTTCAAGAAAGCCGGACGGATAATGCCATCAAAATTTTGGATCAGATGGCCGTGGAAGTATGCCAAGTGTATCGCGACGGCAAATTGGAAAAAATAGAATCCAAATATATCGTGCCGGAAGATGTGGTCTATGTGACTGCCGGAGATAAGGTGCCGGCCGATGGTTATGTTTTGAATTCTCCCGGGCTGTCAGTGGATGAATCAATTTTGACCGGTGAATCTATTTCCGTCATCAAAGGCGAGTCTAGCGCGAACGCTGAAGCCACGGAAGAAAATCAGGTTTGGCAGGGTACTCTGGTCACCCAAGGCGAAGGTTATTTGTTAGTGTCCAAAACTGGTTTGCAAACCAAGTATGGCCAACTGGGGAGCTTGTTGCAGGATATTACTAAAGGCAAAACCCAATTACAGCGGAAAATGCATAAATTGGTTCGCTTGGTGGCTGTGGCGGCTTTCACGACAGCAATCGTCGTGACCATGGTTTTGGGCTTGACGCGCGGTTGGCAAGTGGGGTTTTTGGGCGGCATCACTATTGCCATGTCGCTGATTCCTGAAGAATTCCCGGTGGTATTCAGTGTTTTTTTGATAATGGGAGTGTTGCGTTTGGCTCGGCAAAAGGCCATGGTCAGGGAAATGGTCATGGTGGAAACATTAGGTTCCACGAATGTCATTTGCACGGATAAAACCGGCACTTTGACCGAAGGCCGGATGTCTTTAGTCCAAATTTTTTATCGGGGAAAAATTATTTCCGTTGAAAAAATTAAAAAAGAAAAAGATAAATTTTTTGAATCAACCCGGGAATTATTTTTAGCGTCTGCCTTGGCTTTGGAACAGGTAGCCATTGACCCGATTGAAATTGAGGTGCAGAATTTTTGCCAAACTATCGGTTTGGATTTAAAAAATGTTTTTTCTTCGCGCCAGCTGGTGCATGATTCTTCTTTCAGCGCCAAAACCAAAATGGTGCATCATTCATGGCGGGAAAAAGATGGGAAGTGCCGGCAGTTTACGGCCGGCGCTCCAGAGTCGGTTTTGGCCGGTTGCGACTTGTCCGGCGCGGAAAAGAAAAAAGTTTTATCGGCCATGGAAGCGGCGGCCAGCGACGGTTATCGGGTCATCGCGGTGGCTCAAAGGGATTGCGCGGTTGGCGAAAAAGAACATTTGCAAGATTTGGAATTTACGGGGTTGTTGGTTATGAGCGACCCGCCGCGAGCGGGCGTTAAAGAGGCGATTGCCATTTGCCAGAAAGCCGGCATCCGGGTGGTAATGATTACCGGAGATAACAAGTTGACCGCTCACAATATTGCCGAAAGCATCGGCTTGGCGCATAATGAAGAAATTTTGAATAGCGATGATTTAATCAAGATGTCTCCGAGCGCTTTGCAAGAAGCGGTCAAAACTCACAGTATTTTTGCCCGCGTCCAACCGGAACAAAAATACTTGATTGTGGAAGCTTTTCAGCAGTCCGGAGTGGTGGTGGCCATGACCGGCGATGGGGTGAACGACGCCCCGGCTTTGAAAAAAGCGGATGTGGGTATTGCCATGGGCAAACGGGGCACTGATGTGGCGCGGGCCGCGGCCGGGATTGTTTTGCTTGATGATAATTTTTCTTCCATTGTTAACGCCATCCGGGAAGGTCGCCGTATTTATGATAATATGCGCCAGGCCTTTTCTTTTCTTTTTGCTTTCCACATCCCCATCGTGGGCTTAGCGGTGGCGCCGTTGCTATCCGGCGGTTCTTTGGTTTTTTCTCCCATTCATATTATTTTTTTGGAGTTGATTTGCGATCCGGCGGCCGTGTTGGGATTTGAGCGGGAGCGGGCCCGTCACGGTTTGATGGATGAGCCGCCGCGTCCTTCTGACGAGCCGTTGATAAACACCCGCTTATGGGGTAAAATTATTTTTCGCGGTTTAGTGATCTTGGCCGTCAGTTTAGGTTTTTATTATTTCGGCCTGCGGACGGGCGGCGAAGACTTGGGGCGCACCTTAGCTTATTGTTCATTGATAATTTCCCAAATATTTTTGATTGTGCTTACTCGTGAATTGGCGCAAATCAGATCCAATTACTTATTGCTGTTTATCGCGGCCGCGACTTTCGCGGTCATCAACGCTATTTTGTTGGTGCCGGCGCTACGGTCGGTTTTTCAATTTGTGACTCTGCCCTTGAATCTTTATTTCGCCGTTGTGTTGGCGCCGTTTTTGATGATGGCCGCCACGAGTTTGATTACTTCTCGTTTTAAAAAAATGTGAGCGAAGAAAATAAACGCCTGACAATTTTATCCGTTGTTTTTTTGTTGTCCGCTTTGGTTTTGACGGCTAAACTTTTCGCGTTGCAGATAATCCAGTATGATTATTATTCCACTTTGGCCTTAAGCTCGCATGAGATTTACAAAAAAATTCATCCCCGGCGCGGACAGATTTTTTTCCGCGATGCCCGAAGCGGAGCTGAATATCCGGCGGCAGTCAATGCTAAAGAATATTTGGTTTATGCGGTGCCGGCGGAAATTGAAAAAGAAAAAGTGATGGAGATAGCGGATAATTTAACCGGGGTTTTATCTTTAAAAGAAGAAGAAAAGACAGTTATCGTTGGAAAAATTTCCAAAGAAAACGACCCTTATGAGGCCTTGGCTAAAAAAGTTTCCGAAGAAAAGATGGATGAACTGAAAAGCTTGGATTTGCCGGGTATTTATTTCACTCCCGAGGATAGGCGTTTTTATCCGGAAGGAAATCTGGCGGCCAATGTTTTGGGTTTTTATGGTTTTAATAATCAAGGCAATCCCACGGGTAGCTACGGAATTGAAGGTTTTTGGGAAAAGGAGCTAGCCGGACAAAGCGGATTGTTGCTGGGGGAAAGAGGGGCTTTGGGAAGCTGGATTGCTTTGGCCGGCCGGACAACTATGGAAGCGGAAAATGGCGCGGATTTAACGCTGACTATTGATCGCGCCCTACAATATCAGGCCTGCGAGCGTTTGCGTCAGGGATTCAAAGAATATCAAGCAAAAAGCGCTTCTTTGGTAATGATGGATCCGCGGACCGGGGCCATACTGGCCATGTGCAGTTTGCCTGATTTTAATCCCAATAACTATTCTCAAGCAAGCGGGGCGGCGGTTTATAATAACACGGCTATTTTTACTCCTTATGAACCGGGGTCGGTTTTCAAACCCATCACTATGTCCATTGGTTTGGATTTAGAATTAGTGACTCCGAATACCATTTTCACGGATCCGTGCGTAAGAAAAATCGCTGGTTTTGAGATTAAAAACGCGCAAGACAAATGTTACGGCACGGTTTCCATGACTTCGGTCCTGGAAAATTCCATTAACACCGGCGCCATGTGGGTGGAAGAAAAAATCGGCGCGGATCGTTTCAAAAGATATGTGGAAAAATTCGGTTTTGGGCAAAAAACCGGATTAGGATTGGATACCGAAGCCCCGGGCGACATCCGTTCCTTATCTAACAAAGGCGAGATTTGGGGGGCGGTAGGTTCGTTCGGCCAAGGATTTATGGCCACGCCTTTGCAGATGGCCGTGGCTTATTCAGCTTTAGCTAATGGAGGAGAGTTGCTCAAGCCGTATATTGTGGCGGAAATGCGCTGGCCTAACGGCCGGATTGAGAGAACCAAGCCGGAAATGATTGAGCGGGTGATTTCCGACCGGGCTTCTAAATTGGTAACCGGCATGCTGGTTTCGGTGGTGGAGAGCGGGCATAGCAAGGGATCGCAAATTGGAAATTATTATTTAGCCGGTAAGACTGGCACGGCCCAGATTGCCGGTAAGGGCGGGTATACCGAAGAAACCAACCATACTTTTGCCGGTTTTGGGCCCGCAGGCAGTACGCCGCGCGTGGTTTTGGTTATAAAATACGAGGAACCAAATCGTCCTTGGGCCGATGCCACGGCCGGACCGGTTTTTAAAGATGTGATGAAATTTGCTTTATCTTATTTGGGCGCGCCCAGAGAGAGATAGTTAGTGAGTGAGGAGCGGTTATATGTCATTGCGAGGACCCGTTTTGGGCGGGGACGAAGCAATCCCTCATTGACTTTAGCCCTTTTTTATACTAATATATCGTGCAAATACGGCCCGTTCGTCTAACGGCTAGGACTTCGCCTTCTCAAGGCGGAAATAGGGGTTCGATTCCCCTACGGGCTACAAAATAAAACACCTGCTTTAAGCTTGACAAGGACCATTTTTTGTGTTATAATAGTCTTTCTTTAAGTCATTCTGGCTTTTAAATTTAAGCCAGCGACTCGAACCTCTTTTGTGTCATATAGGGTGGCCCAGCAGGAAATCGGGTCACCTATTTTTTATGGCGCAAACCAATCAGGCCATTCCTAGTTTTAACGAACTCGGTTTAGCCCCCATCATACTCTCTCAATTGAAAGAGCAAGGATTTGTTACGCCCACCCCTATCCAAAGCCGGTGTATTCCTGAAATTTTGGCTGGCAAGGATATAGTGGGTATAGCGCAAACCGGGACCGGCAAGACCCTGGCTTTTGGCTTGCCTCTGATTCAACAATTGGTGAAAAATAAAGGCCAAGCGTTGATTCTTTTACCGACCCGGGAATTGGCGAACCAAGTTGAAGAAGTCTTGCAAAATATGGGCCGCAAGTTAGGCATCCGAACCGCGGTGATTATCGGCGGGGTGCATATCGCGCGTCAATTTAGAATGTTAACCCAAAATCCGCACATTGTGGTGGCTACGCCGGGCCGTCTTATTGATATTATCCAGCAAGGTAGATTTTCTTTGAAACAAATAAAAACGGTGGTTTTGGATGAGGCGGACCGCATGTTTGATATTGGTTTCGCTCCGCAGATTAAACAGATACTCAATGCCATTCCGCGCGAAAGACAAACTTTGCTTTTTTCCGCCACCATACCCAATGAGATTGCCGGTTTGATTGCGCGTTACATGAAAAGTCCTTTGCGCGTTGAAGTAGCCCCTTCGGGCACGGCCGCGTCTAACATCAAACAAGAAGTAATCATGGTCAGCCCGGAATGCAAGATGCAACTTTTGGAACATCAATTGGCGGAAAATTCGGGCACGGTTTTAGTTTTTTCTCGGACCAAAAGAGGAGCGAAAAAATACGCGAAAAGTATTTGTGCTATGGGGCATACGGCCGTAGAAATGCATTCCAATCGCTCTCTTTCCCAGCGCCGAGCCGCTTTGGAGGGATTCAAATCCGGCAAGTATCGGGTGCTGGTCGCGACTGACATCGCCGCTCGTGGTATTGATGTTAATGATATTTCTTTGGTGGTTAATTATGATTTACCGGATAATCTGGATGATTATGTGCATCGCATTGGCCGCACCGGCCGCGCCGGCAATTCCGGGCGGGCCGTGTCTTTTGCCACCATGGACCAACGGGGAGATATACGGTCTATTGAAAAATTGATTCGTAAAACACTGCCCATCTTACCTTTGCCGGTTTTACCGCCCCGCCGCGCTTCCGAATTTAACGATTATCGCAGTGATGCCTATGGATATGGAAGAGGCAACGGAAGAAAAAATAATTTTTTTCAGAAGAGACACCGTACAGCTTATTAATTTAGAAATATGTTGGATATTAGAAATATCGCCATCATCGCTCATGTGGACCACGGCAAAACTACGCTGGTGGATGCTTTGTTGCGCCAATCTAAAACCAAATTAAATAAAGATGTGGCCGACAACATCTGTATCATGGACAACAACGACTTGGAACGCGAACGCGGCATTACTATTTTTTCTAAAAACGCGGCTGTGCAGTGGGGAGACACCAAGATAAATATTATTGATACTCCGGGGCACGCTGATTTCGGCGGCGAAGTAGAGCGCGTTTTATCCATGGCCGAAGGTTGTTTGCTTTTGGTGGATGCCAAAGAAGGCCCGATGCCGCAAACCAGATTTGTTTTGAAAAAAGCTTTGGAAATGAAAATGAAGATTATCGTGGTAATCAATAAAATTGACAAGCCGGATGCTCGTCCGGATTATGTGTTGGATAAAACCTTTGATTTATTCGTGGAATTGGGCGCTGATGACAGTTACGCGGATTTTCCGGTGATTTACGCGTCAGCCAAACAAGGCAAAGCCGGTTTGATTCCGGATATGAATCAGATGACTGATATCACTCCTATTTTTGAAACAGTGATGAAAAAAATCCCGGCTCCTTCCGGCGATCCGGATCATCCTTTGCAAATGCTGGTGACCACCATTGTCGGTGATGATTTTAAAGGGCGCATTGCCATTGGAAAAATTTACAACGGCGCCATCAAAGCCGGCCAGGAAGTGGCGCACATCAGTCGCGAGGGCGCGATGAAAAGATATCGTTTGGTCTCTTTAATGACTTTTTTGGGATTGAACAGAATAGATGTGGCTACGGCTCAAGTCGGTGATATCGTGGCTGTTTCCGGTATTCCGGAAATTACCATCGGAGAGACCATCGCTGACGCGGACAGTCCGGTCGCTTTGCCGGTTTTAAAAATTGACGAGCCGACTGTGAAGATGACCTTTAGCGTTAATGATTCTCCGTTTGCCGGCCGAGAAGGAGAATACACCACCTCCCGCCAAGTAAGAGAAAGATTATATAAAGAATTGGAGACTGATATGGCTTTGCATGTGGAAGATGATGCCAATGGAGACTGGACCGTTTCCGGTCGCGGCGAATTGCATCTGGCTATTTTAATTGAACGCTTGCGCCGAGAAGGGTTTGAGTTGCAAGTTTCTCGCCCCCAAGTGATTATTAAAGAAATTAACGGAGTGAAAAGCGCGCCTTACGAACAAGTCTTCGTTGAAGTGCCGGAAGATTATTCCGGCGTAGTAATCCAAAGTCTGGGTAGCCGGCATGGAGAGTTGAGAGAAATGCGTTCGGAAAAAGGCATTGCGTTTTTGGAATTTATTATTCCGACCCGCGGTTTGTTTGGCTACCGTAATGAATTTTTAACAGCGACCCGCGGTTTGGGTATTATGAATACTATTTTTTTCGACTATCAACCGGATTCTATTGATTGGAAAGAGCGTGAACAAGGATCATTGGTGGCTCATGAAACCGGCAAGACTAATTTATACGGACTGTTGAACGTGCAAGACCGCGGCGTGTTGTTTTTTGGTCCGGCCGCGGAGGTTTATAAAGGACAAGTGGTGGGACAAAACGCCAGACGAGGGGATATCAGCGTGAATGTTTGTAAAGAAAAACAATTATCCAACATGCGCTCCAAGGGCGACGGCTCGGCCGAGCATTTTAATACTCCGCGCGTTATGGATCTGGAAGACGCTTTGGAATATATCGGCGATGATGAGTTGGTGGAAGTGACACCCAAGAATGTTCGCATCCGCAAAATGATTTTGGATGAGAATGAGCAGAAGCGGAGAGAAAAAGGAATTATTGCTTAATCCTTTTGACCGGTTTTTTAATTTGGTGTATAATTATTCTGCTTTAATTATTTTAGATTTCGCGTATTTAGTAATTTTCTCGCTTTCCTCGGCCGCCAAGGCCTCGGGGATGTCCGCCTCGGGTGGCCATAACCCGCTCGAAAAATACTAAACACGCGAGCTCAATATTTTTCAAAAATATGCCTGATATTCAAGAGATTTTTAGCCGGATACAAGCTACCAAGAAAAAGCAGAAGGATATCCGTAGCGCTTATAAAGACGCTCTGGCCAATTCCGGAGAATATCAGGAGATAGCGGAAAAAACGAAAACCTTGCGTGAGCGGAAAAAACAGATTGAATTAGCCATCAAAGCGGATTTCCAAAGCGAATTTACCAAACTGGATGATTATAAAATAGATTTGGAATCAGATAATGCCATTTTGGCTGACGCGGCGCTGTCTAAGATAATGAAAGGGGAGACAGTGGAGGTAACGGATGAATATGAGAATAAATACGAACCGGTCTGGTCAATCAAATTCAAAAAAACTTAAATTAAACTGCCAGCTGAATGCTGGCGGTTTTTATTGACCGAATGGTTTTATAAGTATACTATTAAAGTAGAAGCAAAGCTTGAAATTTCGTCAGGTCTCGCAAAAAATAAAATACATTTTATTTTTTGTCTCAACCTTAGAAATTATGGGCGTAAGGTTGTTTACGCGGATTTAATTTATGTAAATTGATGATTATGAAAAAGATTATTTTAGCAGTATCAGCGGGGATATTGGTTCTGGCTTTGGGGTTTGTTCTGGGGGCTAGATTGATTGGCGGGGAAGATAATTGGATTTGCGATGGCAATCAGTGGGTTAGACACGGCCAGCCCAGCGCTCCCGCTCCAACCACTGGCTGTGGAGCAGAAACTAAAGAACCAATACCGCAGAACGAAACCATGCTGGATAGCCCGCAGCCGAATGAAGCAATGGCCAGTCCGTATAAGGTGACCGGTTCCATGCCTGGTTCTTGGTATTTTGAAGCCACCGCCTTAGTGAAACTTTTGGACGCGAATGGTAAGGGCTTAGGTTCTGCTCCGGCGCAGGCCAAGGGTGGTTGGATGACGGATAAAATGGTGCCCTTTGAGGCCACACTTCAATTTGATGTCCCCACTACTCCTACCGGTATTTTAATTTTACAAGCGGATAATCCATCCGGTCTGCCGGAGAATGATAAACAGGAAAGATACACAGTGCAGTTCTTGCCCACGGTGAAGGTGTTTTTTAATAATGATAAATTTGACCCCAATTTAATGGACTGTTCTAAGGTATACCCGGTGAATCGTTCCATTAAACCCACTTTGGCGGTGGCGCGCGCCGCTTTGGAAGAATTGTTCAAGGGTCCGACGGCTGACGAACGCAAGTTAGGGTATCTCACTAATATAATAAACAGCGGAGTTAAAATTCAAAAATTGACCATTGTCGGCGGAGTAGCCAAAGTTGATTTTTCCGCGGAGCTGGAAAGGGCGGTGGGCGGTTCCTGTAAGACCACGGCTATCAGATCCCAGATTACTGAAACTTTGAAACAATTTCCCACAGTAAACAGCGTGGTCATCTCCATTGATGGCCGCACGGAAGATATTTTACAACCTTAATGTCTAAAGATTTTTCCTACAAATTTTACAAAACAACATCCGAGGCCTGGGAAGCGATGTATGAGGCCGTGTTAGCGGCCGATAGGGTAATTTTGTGGGAAACCTACATCTTTGTTGATAATGATGAAACCGGAAAAAAGTTTTTGGACGCCTTATGCCTCAAAGCCGGTCAAGGAGTTGAAGTGCGCATGATTATTGACGCCATCGGCAGTTTAGAATTATCCGATGTTTCCTTAAATCGTTTGCGCGGTTGCGGAGTTAAAGTATTGCGCCATAATGACCCCCTGCGTTTTTCTTGGAAATTGCGGGAATGGTTGCGAAGAATCTGGCAACGCAGCCATCGCAAGTTGTTGATTATTGACGATGAAGTGGCCTTTGTTGGCGGAGTCAATGTGGAAAAATCGGCTGTCAGCTGGGAAGATTTGCAAATGCGATTGACCGGGAAGATATTGCGCCAACTGTCTTATCGCTTCGCTAAAGATTATGTGCGCTCCGGGGGCGACAGAAAGGAGGTGCGCAAGTGGCTCCGGCCGAAGCGCGCGGCTTTTGAGAAATTAAAAGAAAAAGTAAAATTTATTTTGCATTACCCGGTGCTTTTCGGCCACAAATCCAAAGTCAAGTCTTTATATTATAAATCTTTGGCCCTGGCTAAAGAAAGTTTTACTTTAGTTACGCCCTATTACGCTCCGGATATGGATTTTTTGCGTTTAATTACCGAGGCGAAAAATCGGGGGGTAAAAGTGAATATTATCGCGCCCTTGCGGCCGGATGTGTGGATTTTTAAAATGATCGGGCAGGTCTTTTTAGAAGCTTCAGTGCGGGCGGGCGCGACGGTTTACCAACTGCCGTTTATGAATCACGCCAAGGCCGTGGGTGTGGATAAGAAAATGGGCATTGTGGGGAGC
>CAZXFG010000020.1:0-811 GCA_964640515.1 uncultured Gammaproteobacteria bacterium
GGGAATCGAAAGTCGAGAACCTAGAGGGTTCGAAGTCTATCTAAGTGGGGTCGAAAACCTCGCGCGACAACTACAATCGGGAAGTGATGATGAAAAAGAAACAGCACGAGAAGTTTTGAAAGGTATGCGCAGAGAAACGCGCTCGGTTTGGAGGAAAACGATAGGAGTCCAGAGGAATAAAATTTTCAATTACATCGCCTAACAGCCGATATGCGGTTTCAAACCCTGCACCAGAACGGTGCAGGGTTTTTCACCCAAATTTTGACCTTTTCTTTCGGGTGCCAGAATGATACAATGTGCTTATTATGCAGTACTATAAAACACACACTCACAAATTAACTGGTACTCACTGGCCACGCTTGATGAAAAAGGCTTTTGGCCTGTATAAAGAACTTACGAGGAAATCAAAACGCCGACCATATGTACGGTCAGCGTATTTTAAGAAACAAAAAGTCTTTTTGGGGTTGTTCTGGCAACATTTGCACGAAAAAAATTTACGTGATAAAACTAGACGGGTAGCATTTTTCCCTTGCGCAGTCGAATTAATTCAAAAAAGCCACTACGAACCTACAACAAAGGAAAATCCTAACAAGAAAGGTGAAATTTTGCATCGTTTTGCTGGATCAACTCCAAATAATGAAATTTTTTTTGTCCAAATCAAAGAGGATAAGCAGACTGATCAAAAATATCTTGTCTCTATTTTCCCAGTTGAATAGCCCCTTAAAAACAAAAAAAGACTTTCGACGTTGTGGTTTATAAACCCCTGCCAAAAGCCTTTTTCTGATTATATTATAGCAAGCGCTTGCTATTC
>CAZXFG010000020.1:911-13552 GCA_964640515.1 uncultured Gammaproteobacteria bacterium
TGTCAAGCTCTATTCTGTCAAGCTCTATTCTGTCAAGCTCTATTCTGTCAAGCTCTATTCTGTCAAGCTCAAGCTGTGGATAGGAAGAAAAGGTCAAAACTTCGTATATGCTTGAACATTGCGCGAAATCGCTCGCTCATCCAAATTTGACTTATTTTGACTTATTTTTCTCTTGTTGGTAATATACCCGCATAATCGCTAATATATGCGCAAAATTGACTTAAAAAATGTAGTCTGGAAAGAGGGAAAATACTATGTAGCTTGGAATCTGAATACCGCAGTTTCTAGTTTTGGTGATACCAAAAAAGAGGCCATGGAAAGCTTGCAAGAAGCGCTGGAGCTACATTTAGAAGATACTCCTCTATCAAAAATCAATAAAGTAGAGCGTCCTGATTTAGTGCCACTCGCTTTAAAATATGCCTAAACCAGTATTGCTTAGTTTGATACTAAAAGTCCTTCATGAAAAGGGCTTCTTTTTTATTCGCCAAAAGGGATCGCATGCCAGATTTCGTAAAACTGGAAACCCAACCAGAAATGTGACTATCAAAATGTCTAAAAAAGAAATCCCGTATGGTACTTTTCAGTCAATTTTGCTCCAATCTGGCCTCGAAGAAAATGATTTCTTTGATGAAGAGAAATAAGTCAAACTTCAGGATTGGAGTAAAGAAAAAATCAAACAATATTTAAGTAAATCCTTTGGTTTTGGGATAGTCTGCTTTAGAGTAAAAGAAAAATGGTTAAGCCTGTCCAGAAAACTATAGCGGTCCAACCTCATTTTTAAATTAAATCATCCCTCTTAACACCCAAGTCTCGGCTTGAGTGATTTTTATTTTAACCAACTTTCCCATTAATTCCGCAGTGCCGGCAAATTGTACCAACTTCATCTCGCTGGAATTGCCGGAACAAATTCCGTGTTCGCATCCGTCTACCAATACTTCCACATTCTGATGTAAATATTTTTGATTTTTTCTGTAAGTCGTGGCTTCCATCAGATCCTGAATTACCTGCCAACGACGCTTTTTTTCTACTTTTGATATATCATCTTTAAAGACCTTGGCCGCGGCCGTCCCGCTCCGCTCGCTGTACATGGCTTGATAAGCGATATCAAAATCACACCGCTTAAACAAATCTACGGTATTTTGAAATTGTTCCTCTGTTTCTCCGCAAAATCCCAGCACCAAATCCGTGCCAATGGCGATTTCCGGCCGAACGACACGAATCTTTTTAATTAAATCAATATATTTTTCTCGCGTGTAATGCCGATTCATTTTCTTTAGAGTTTCATTATCCCCGCTTTGCGCCGGCAGATGCAAATAATTAACCTGCTTAGGCAATTTCAATGCTTCAATTTGATAATCATTAAAATATTGCGGATCGGCCGCGGTCCAATGAATTCTAAAATCTCCGGCCAGCTGGTTTATCTCCCAAAGCAAAGCGGCAAAATCATCTTTAGCGCGAACCGACAGAGATCCTTCCTCGCCATTTGGCGAGTCAAGATGACAGAGGAATGGATTCCCCCGAGAAAAATTTTCTGAATCAGAAGCTTGATAGTGATTTACCACCTGCCCCAACAATATTATTTCCCTGCTTTCCGATTTAATCGCCTCCTTTATTTCCAACAAAATATCTCGCACTTTCCGATTACGCTCCCGCCCTCTGGCCTGCGGCACCACGCAATAAGTGCAAAAATTATCACAACCGGTTTGAATGGTAATCAAGGCCTGCCAGTCATTTTGTCGTACCGGAGTAATATCCAAATAATCTTTGATTTCCGCCACTCCCAGTTCACCCAGCCATTTAGGCAACATGGGCAATTCGTCTATGCCGAAAAACAAATCAACGCCAGCCAGTCGCTCCCGCATCCGGCCGTCCTTGTCTCTCCCGGGCATGCAACCGGTCACGGCAATCACCAAATTCGGCTTTTTCTCCCGCAAAATCTGCCAATTATGAACAAAACCGAACACTCGGTCTTCAGCTGACTGGCGCACACTGCAAGTATTGATAATAAGCAGGTCCGCTTCCTCCGACCGGCTTGTCTCCGTTAAGCCAAAAGCGCGCAAAAGACCGGCGATTCTCTCGGAATCGTTCTTGTTCATTTGACAGCCAAAAGTGACCAAGTGGTAAATTTTGTCCTTTGTCATCATAAACGCGTTTTACCAAAAAGATTATAGAATAAAAACCCTTCTTAATCAAGCCTGTTGTCAATAAAAGTCAACTCTGTTATAATGGCAACATAATATAAAAATAACTTTAGCCAACCATATGAGAGAAAAAAATGGCCCTTCTTTAGGAGATTTAAGAGGTAGTTTACGGCCGTTGGAAGATAAAGAAATATCATTAACGCCGCGTGAAAAAAGGGGCGTGGCCGGACAAGAAACGCAACGAGAATTATTGGATCCTACATTCAAAAGAGAATTGAAATTGGGAGACGCAAAATTGCCGGTCGGCGATTTGGCGGATATACTACAGGGAGAAACAGGGCGCAGTCGAGCCGTCAGAGATAAAAAACAAATATTGAAAATGTTGGATGAAGCCATCGCGGAAGACGAAAAAAAACCAACGAAAATAATAGAAAAGGACCCAAATTCTTTGGAAACGATACTTTCCGCTGAACAGGAACAAAAGAATAAGTGGGCGGATATTGATCGTGGCTGGGGAGAAGTGGCAAAACAAACCTCTCCGGTAAAAGTAAGGCGGGAACAAAAACCGGCTAACCTCAATACTGTCCAGGCCGCTCCGAAACTTAATCAAGAAAGACAACCTATCCCGATGATTAGACCGATGTCTCCTTGGTGGAAAAGAGCCGCGGTAGCCGCCGGCCTCTTGCTAGGCATGGGCGGTGGAGGAGACTTAGCCAACTATCAAGGGCAGTCCAGGGATAACAGGCCGGGCGTGAGAGAAACCGCGGATGAAGATTCAGACCAAGACGGTCAAAATGAACCTGTATATTCTCATTCTTCTAAAACAGACAAACCGCAGGCCGCTAAATTTGAATACAGTGATCAAGAAGGAATGACCTTAACCCGCCATAGCGGAGAAAAAGTAAAAACGCATCAGACGATACCTGTCGGTCATGACAAAAAACTGGAAGAATTTTTAGAACAAGCCGAAGTGGCGGCCGAGGCTCTTGTCGTAGCGCCCCCTTCCAAGACCAAAGAAGAAAATAGATCAAAAAGAGGATGGCTAAGCCGACTATTCGGATAAAACTACCATTTCCCCCGGCTCAACGCCGGGGTTTTAAATTCTTTCGCGAATTTCCTTTTTTACCTTTTCTATAAATTCGTCTTTATTTATCTTCAATTGTTCTTCCCGGCCCCGCACTCGCACCGTCCATGGTTCTCCGGATAATTCTCTATCCCCCACGACCACTATATACGGCACTTTTTTGCCTACGGATTTGCGCACCTTGTTGCCAACGGTCTCATCGGCGCTGTCCACTTCCACTCTAATATCGGCGGCCGCGAATTCCTCGGCCAATTTCTCCGCCCCTTCATGATGTTTCGTGCTCACCGGAGCCAACACCACTTGCGCCGGAGACAGCCACACCGGCCAAACACCCCCATAATGCTCAATCAAAAAAGCGATAAAACGCTCATGGGTGGATAAAGGCGCCCGATGAATCACAAACACTTCATTATTTTCTTTGCCGGTTTCATCAGTATATTTGAGGCCGAATCTTTCCTTGGCTACAAAATCCAACTGGATAGTGGACATAGTTTCTTCGCGTCCGACAATGGATTTAAACATCACATCCACCTTTGGTCCGTAGAATGCGGCTTCATTGTCCGCTTCCACAAATTTTACCTTCATCTCTTGCAACACTTCGCGCAAAATATTTTCTGAATATTCCCAATTCTCCGGTTGATTTACATATTTGTCCAAATGATCCGGGCTCCATTTGGACAATCTAAACCAATAATCCTCCAGACCGAATATTTTGAAATAGTTCATTGTTAATTCCATCACTCCCTTAAATTCATCTTTAATCTGATCCTTCCGACAATAAATATGGGCATCATTCATTGCCATGCAACGCACTCGCAAAAGCCCGGCCAAAGTTCCGGATAATTCATTGCGATAGCACTCGCCATATTCAGCGATGCGTAGAGGCAAATCGCGATAACTGTGTAAATTATGATTGTAAATAACATGATGATGCGGGCAATTCATGGCTTTTAGATAGTATGTCCCATCATCCATTACCATAGGGGGGTACATGCTGTCTTTATAATACGGTAAATGGCCGGAAGCGAGATACATCTCTTCCTTGGCCAGATGGGGAGTGCGAACGCGCACATAACCGGCGGCCCGCTCGGCATCAACGGCCAATTTCTCCACTTCATTCCGAATAATCGTACCATTAGGGAGCCATAAGGTCAGACCCTTGCCCACGCGATCGTCAAAGAAAAACAATTCTTGTTCCGCCCCGATCTTTCTATGGTCGCGCTTCTCCGCCTCCTCCAACATCCTCAAATACTCATCCAATTCCGTTTGTTGCGCAAAACAAACACCATAAATTCTTTGCAACTGCGGATTTTCGCTTTTACCGCGCCAATAAGCCCCGGCTAATTTTGTCAGTTTGAAAGCGCCGATTTCTTTGGCTGAATCCAAATGCGGACCGCGGCATAAATCCACAAACTCCCCGGTAGCGTATAGTGTCGCCTTGTCCACAGTCCCTGCAAAGTCTTTCAACTCTTCGTCTTTTACTTTAGTAGTGCCTTTGCTTTGTAAATCCTTCAACAGTTCCACTTTATATTTTTGTCCTTTTTCAACAAAAAATTTAATAGCATCTTCTAAAGACATTTCACTTTTTTCAAATTTTACTCCTTTTTCGGCCAATTCCTTAGCTTTTTCTTCAATTTTCTTCAAATCTTCCTCGCCAATCGGCTCGGGAAAATCTATATCATAATAAAAGCCATTTTCTACGGTCGGACCGACGCCGAATTTGGCTTCAGGATATAATTCTAAAACCGCGGCGGCCACCAAGTGGGCGCAACTATGACGCATTGTTTCCAATTGTTTTTCATCCATATATGCTAATTTAATATTAAAAACTTAAAAAAAATACCCCGATACCTCAAAATAAAGGCATCGGGGTCCTGATTGATTAAATCCGGACGGTTCCACCCGAAAATTTCACTTTTACTGGATTTTTAGGGGCTCCGAGAGTGGTACCATGCCCCGATTTGGCCGGGACTGGGCTGGTTCTCGTGCAAACGCCTCTGGTTAAATAGTAATCCACAGTTGATTTTTTGTCAAATATTCAGGAAAATGGCTGGTTGTGATATAATGAGAATAGGGAAAATGTCGCTTCGCGACGCCTAATTTGTGTTATTATGCATGAACCAACTTATCGCCAAGCTTTAAGCCACGCTTGGAGTTTAGTCTGGCACAATAAAATCCTCTGGGTGTTTGGTTTGCTCTCTATTTTTATGGGACAGTTCGGAGCTAATGACTTTATTGGAAAAATCTGGATGATTGCCCGCCGTACTTTTGTCTTCGGCCATATGGGGGGCTGGTTTAATTTAGATTTGAAAACCGGTCTGGCGCTAGTTTGGGTTGCCGGCATCGTGATTGGGATGGGAATCCTTGTGGCAATAATATCTTTAATCGCCCAAGGCGCCCTCATTACCAGCGCCGCTGAAAGTTTACGGCAAAAACAAATCAATTTGAAAAGATCCTGGCAACGAGGCGTCAAACACTTAGGAACCGTTTTCATCATCAATTTACTCCGCGCCCTTTCCATGACGCTGGTGGTGGTTGGCGCCGGGTATGCCTGGACACTATTGACATCCAACTTCGCTCCCGCGCTCTGGGTAAATATCATCTCAGTCATCCTGCTGTCTGTGGCTCTATTTTTAGGCCTCTCTATCTCCTCTTGGTCGGTCTATGCCCTTTGTTATAGTGTTTTAGACGGGAAAGGCGCCCGGAACGCTATTAAACGCGGTTGGGAACTATTCCACCGCCATCTGCTTGTTTCTCTGGAACTGAATATTTTGTTATTTATAGTTCTGCTGTTAATTTTCGCCGTATTCTATGGAGCGTTTTTTCTTTCAGTCGCTCCGGCCCTGATTTTTTGGCTGATAGCCGGCATCACCGGATCTCTTAAGCTGGTTACGGTCGGACTTGTCGTTTGGGCGGCTTTTCTTATAGTCGCTATCGCCTTGGTGGGCGCTGTTTACAACGCTTTTTCCACTAGCGCCTGGACTTATCTCTTTTTAAGAATGCATAACGACGGCATTGCCAGTCGTGTTTTTCACTATCTAAGAAAACTTATAAACAAATAAACTATGTCGGATTTTCCTTCTATCGGCAATCTAGCCAATCCACCGGCGGCTGACGACAATACCAATCCCAATGACCCGCAAATCAAATTCGCCGCTAAAATGAAACAGATCCAAAAAGGAGAAAAAGAAAAAATCACAGCCGACCAAGCGGCCGGATCCGACATGCCATATATTGACCTGACCGGCTTTCCCGTTTCCTCCGAAGCTTTAAAGGTTATTCCTCTGGAATTGGCCCAAGAAAAAAAAGTCATTTGTTTCTATTCCACACCCGCTCAACTGCGGATAGGCATGTTAGAACCTACCGAAGAAATAAAAGAACTCGCCTATCAATTGAGCGAGCGACATCATGCCGAAGTGATATTTTATTTAATCTCGGAAAATAGTTTAGACAGAGTGCTTAAGCTTTACGCCAATCTTCCCGTTATCAAGCCCATCAGCAAAGACATAGACATTTCCGAAGAAGATTTGAACCGCTTCCAAAATACGATAGAAAATTTGCAAAGTTTGCAGGAGCAATTCAATAACATCTCCATCAGCGACATTTTAACCCTAATCGTCGCCTCGGCTCTTAAAATCAATGCTTCGGATATTCATGTGGAGTCCGAAGAAAACAATATTGCCGTGCGTTATCGCTTGGATGGTGTTCTGCAGGATGTGGCGAATTTGCCCAAGGAACAATGGAAAAAATTTATTTCCCGCATCAAACTGCTGGCCGGATTGAAAATAAACATTACTGATAAACCGCAGGACGGACGGGTTACTTTAAAGTTGGAAAAAAATAGCTTGGATGTTCGCGTCTCTACTATGCCCACGGTGCATGGGGAAAGCGTGGTGATGCGTATTCTCTATGGCGGCGCCGAAGGCGTTACTTTTGACGATTTAGGCCTGCGCGGCGATGCCTACGACAAACTAAAAAAAGAAATAGAACGCCCCAACGGCATGATTATCACCACCGGTCCTACCGGCTCGGGAAAAACCACCACTATGTACGCCATCTTGAGACTGCTCAATAAGCCGGGGGTAAAAATCATCACTTTGGAAGACCCGGTGGAAATAAAAATGGAAGGAATCAACCAAAGCCAAGTTGACCCCAGCCGTGATTACACTTTTGCCAAGGGTCTGCGCAGTATTTTGCGTCAAGACCCGGACATCTGCATGGTCGGTGAAATCCGCGATTTGGAAACAGCTGACATTGCCATTCAATCCGCTCTCACCGGCCACTTAATGCTCTCCACCATCCATACTAATAGCGCTTCCGGAGCCATACCCCGCTTCTTATCCATGGGGGTCAAACCATTTCTCTTGGCCCCGGCCTTAAATTCCATTATCGGACAGCGCCTGGTACGCAAAATTTGTCCAAATTGCGTGGAAGAAACAAAGCTCTCTGATGAAAATATAAAACGAGTTAAAGAAATTTTAGCTACTTTGCCGGAAAAAGAAAAACAAACCGTCAGATTGGACGACCTGCATTTTTATCACGGAAAAGGATGCGATAAATGCAGTGGCTTAGGATACAAGGGACGAATCGGCATTTATGAAATTTTCATCATGAATAAAGAAATTGAAAAAAATATCTTGGGAGACCAAATATCCGAATACACGATTCAAGAGATAGCAACCAAAGATGGTATGATAACCATGGTTCAAGATGGACTCTTGAAAGCTCTGAACAAAGTCACCACGGTGGAAGAGGTGTTTAAAGTCAGCGAATAATTTGCCTTAAAAACAAAAAATAATATAATACAATCCTTATGATTACCTACCGCCTGCAAACTCAATCCCCGTCCCAGCCGCCGATAAAATTTTACCGCACTATTGCCTTGTCTTTTTTAGCCGTCACTATATTGCTTTTAGGAGTGGTCATATTCATCACTTCGCAAAAAGCCAATATAATCATTGTGGCTAAAGAAGATAACAAAAAGGTGAGCTTGACCGTGGAAATAGGCAGTACCAGACCCGGAGTGCTGACCACTTCCGGAAATGTCAGTTCCACCCTGTTCAATTATTCCGCTTCCTATTCCCCTACCGGAAACAAAACTACTGACGCGATTGCCACGGGAGAAGTCATTATCTACAACAAAAGCAATGAGGAACAAACCCTGGTCAAAACTACCAGATTATTAAACCCCAATGGTGTTCTGTTCCGCCTGACGGATCGAGTGATAGTGCCGGCCAACGGACAAATCAAGGCCCAAGTATACGCTGACCAGCCCGGAGCCGCCGGCAATATCGGTTCTAGCCAGTTTATCATTCCCGGATTAAATCAGGAGAGACAAAAAGCGGTCTACGCCGAAAACACAACTCCGATGATCGGCGGAACTAAAAAAGTGGGCGTTCTAAAACAAGAAGACATTGACGCGGCCAAAATAGATTACAAAAATAAAGTAAAACAAGCTTATTTGGACGCTGACAACAACATTAACAACACCGGCATTTTAGTCTCCGTGTCTGACGCCGATTTGGAATGCGATAAAAAAGCCGGAGATGAAGTGAGCGAATTTAAAATCAGCGGCAATAATAATATCCTGGCGCTGACCTATGACCGAGAAGAATTAGCCGAGATTATCAACCGAGAAATTAACAGCAAAATAGATACCACGCTGGAAAAAATTCTTTCGGTGAACAGCGACCCTCAAGTAACGATAGCCACCTATGATCTGGAAAAAAATACCGCTCAATTAACCGTGACGCAGGATGTAATGGTGACCATCGACGCCAACTCGGAAAAATTATTCCCGCAATATTTCGCCGGAAAAAAGAAAAATGAAATTGAAAAATATCTTTTAGGATTGGAACATGTTTCAGTGGCCTCGGTAAAACTCACTCCGGGCTGGACCCGCACCGCCCCTTCTTCTCCGGAGAAGATCAAAGTGGTGGTGAAGAATGTACAGTAAAAATTAAAATTCTAAAATTAAAAATCCCCTATATTCAATAGAGGATTTTTTTATCATTTAGTTCAACATATCTGATATTTCCCGAGCGGGTTATGAAGCCGAAGCTTCATCCCCGAGGCCTTGGCGGCCGAGGAAAGCGAGGGAATTATCAGATATGCTTGGCTTTTATAAATAATACTATACTTTTGGTCCTAGAACTTTAGCGATCTCATCCTGCTCAACAGTTTCTTTTTCCAACAGCACTTTCACCATCGCTTCCAACTTTTCCTTGTTCTTCTCAATCACTTCGCGAGCGC
Organism: uncultured Gammaproteobacteria bacterium; assembly: GCA_964640515.1. Lineage (GTDB taxonomy): Bacteria > Patescibacteriota > Patescibacteriia > Magasanikbacterales > GWA2-37-8 > CAZXFG01. The sequence goes on from CAZXFG010000020.1 coordinate 10,389, forward strand.
GCTTTTCCGCCTCGGCGATTAAAATATAAATTTCTTTATCTATCTCTTCCGCCGTCTTGTCGCTGTAATCACGCTCTTCGTGAATTTCACGCCCCAAAAAAATCAACTCATCATGCTTGCCAAAAGTACGCGGACCGAGCTTGTCGCTCATACCATAGCGTGTCACCATATCGCGCGCCAGATGAGTGGCGCTTCTTAAATCACTGGATGGCCCGGTGGAAATCATATCGTCGCCAAAAATCATCTTCTCCACCACATAACCTCCCAAAGTCATGGCCAACTCATCCTTAAATTGAGTGTAGGTATGATAATGTTTATCTTCGGTAGGCATCTTTAGAGTATAGCCCCCGGCCTGACCGCGGGAAATGATAGACACCTTGCGCACCGGATCGCAGTTAGGCAATAAATGCCCTACCACCGCATGCCCGGCTTCATGATAAGCGGTTATTTTCTTATCTCGCTCGGTAATCACGCGAGTTTTGCGTTCCGGACCAAGTAGAACTTTCTCAATACTCTCTAAAATATCACCCTCGCCCACCTCTTTCTTGCCGCGGCGCACAGCTAAAATAGCCGCTTCATTCAATAAATTAGCCAGATCAGCGCCAGAAAAACCCGGAGTGCGTTCAGCCACTTTACGCAATAAAACCTCACTGGCCAACGGTTTGCCCTTGGCATGAATCTTTAGAATCTCTTCACGGTCCCTGATATCCGGCATATCAATCACCACCCGGCGATCAAAACGTCCCGGGCGCAGTAAAGCCGGGTCCAATACATCCGGCCGATTAGTCGCGGCCATCACAATCACTCCTATGTTAGGATCAAAGCCGTCCATTTCCACCAAAATTTGATTCAATGTTTGTTCACGCTCATCATGCCCGCCGCCTAAACCAGCGCCGCGCCGGCGGCCGACAGCGTCTATTTCATCTATGAAAACTATGGCTGGAGCCGCTTTTTTGGCTTTGCCGAATAAATCACGCACTCGAGAAGCGCCCACGCCTACAAACATTTCCACGAATTCCGAACCAGACATGTGAAAAAAAGGCACATTGGCCTCGCCGGCTACAGCTTTGGCCAACAAGGTTTTTCCCGTACCCGGAGCGCCCATTAACAACGCGCCCTTAGGAATCTTCGCTCCCATTTCCGTAAATTTTTTTGGATTTTTCAAAAAATCCACTATCTCTTCCAATTCATTCTTAGCTTCCCGCGCTCCAGCCACATCCGCAAAGGTTTTATGGTCGCGGTCTTCCGGTTTTACCTGGCGCGGATTACTCTGGCCAAAACCCATGGCCTTGTTATTCACACCTTGCACGCTCCGGCTCATCATATAGAAGAAGACGATGATGATTAGCAAAGGCAAAATAATCGGCAATAAATTCATCGCCCAAAATTTCCAAGAACTCTCATCTTTGACTGACACCTCTAACTGATTCTTGGCGTCTTCGCTGACGCCATAATTTTTCAAAATATCACCAAAAGATTCTCCGGCTTCTTTCTTTACCTGTTGCCGAGGAGCTTGTTCATCTTTTAAAGTGACTAACAAGGTATCACCCTGAATTATTATCCCCTTCACCAAACCGGAATTAATCTCCTCCACTAATTTCCCCACCCCTATTTCGTCCGATTTCTGGCCTTTATCAACATTCACCATGCTAACCGCCCCGGCAATCAAAACCAGGGTCAAAAATATTAGGATAAAGCTCTTTAAAAAATCTCTCATAAATAAACTCACAATAATTAATTTCCTCTTATCTTAGCAGATTTTGCCTAAAAAATCAAGTATTTAGACTAAAATCCACCCTGTTCTAGGGTGGATTTCCGCCTTTTTAAAGGCAATTATTTGCTTTCTTCCGCTATTGGAGATGCCGTGGCTTCCGGCTCTTCAACCTTGCCGGCTTCAGCGTCGGCTTTCCGCCCGGCTTTGCCTTTAACTCCCGCCACCCGTAAACCGAGACGATGTTCAGCCGGCTCCAGAGAAACAACCGTAAACTCTAATTCTTGCCCTATTTTGAATTTATCATTGATATTACTGATGGGGTCATCGGCCAATTCCGAAATATGGGCCAGACCATGAATATCTTTGTCCAAACTCACCATCAAACCAAACGGCTCCACTTTGATAATTTTGCCTGTCACCCGATCATCAATTTTATATTTTTCTTTGACTGATTTCCAAGGGTCTTCCACCAAGCGCTTCACGGACAAATAAATTTTAGAATGGTCCAATTGTATAATTTGCGCCTTAACTTTCTCGCCTACCTTGAGAATGTCCCGCGGATGATCAATTCTTTGCCAAGCGATTTCTGAAATATGCACTAAGCCCTCCAATCCTTCGCCGAATTTCACAAAAGCGCCGAAAGAGGTCAAGGCGCTGATTTCGCCTTCCACCACATCGCCCACTTTGAACGATTCCAAGACGGCTTTTTGCGCGTCTTCCCAAACCGCCTTTTCGGAAACGATTAATTTTTCCGTTTTTTCATCCGCGTCAATCAATTTCACTTCCAGATCCTGGCCGATTAATTCGCGCAATTTTTCTAAAATACGATTTTTATCACCCCCGGCTACGCGCGGATAATGCTCCGGACTCAATTGAGAAACAGGCATAAAACCGCTTAAAGCCGCCACCTGCATCATCAGACCCCCCTTATTCGCGGCCGTCACTTTGCCTTTGATAGTCATGCCGTCTTTCAACCACTTACGCATATTATCCCAAACACGCTGCATGCCGGCGACGCGAAAAGACAGCTCCATCTCTCCGTTCTCATTTTCCAAATCAATAACCGTGGCCTCTACGGGATGTCCCGTTTCCAAACCCGCGTATTCATGGGACTCGGTAAACAGTTCACGCCCGCGCACTACGCCGGTTGTGACATTTTCAATATCAATGCGCACTTCGCCCTTGTCAACGGAAACTACTTTTCCTTTTACTATGTCTCCCACTTTGGGCACATCCACGCTGTAAGTCTGGAGCAGAGTTTTAAAATCCTGCTTTTTGATTCTTTCTTCAGAAGTCATATAACAAAAAAATTTTGCTTAACCCCTCTCTAAAAAGAGAACAGAGTGCCAGCCACTAAAACGGGCTGACTTATCAAAATTCTATGTTTGATAATTGTATCAGATATCCCCAAATTTGGCAAGCAACAGCTCTAAATACCCGTTTTACCCCC
>CAZXFG010000021.1:0-5145 GCA_964640515.1 uncultured Gammaproteobacteria bacterium
CATAATTTTTACTTGCCAATTGACTCCCGTCCCGGCCCGGCCATTATCTCCGCTCGCTCCAATCAATCCGGCGATAATGGTGCCGTGGCTGACAGTGTCATGGTCATCACCGGCATTATTAACCGCCGTAATCACATTGTTATTATCATCCACAAAATTCCAACCAAAATAATCATCCGCGTAGCCATTATGATCGTCATCTTGTCCGTTGCCTTCTATCTCCAAAGTATTTTTCCAGATATTATCATTCAAATCCGGATGAAAAATATCAGCTCCGGTGTCAATCACCGCCACTACCAGCTGATGCGAACCCGTAGTCTTGTCCCAAGCCGACTCGGCATTAATTTGACGATATAAATCCTGTTGAAAATAGGGATCATTGGGTGTTTTAGCCAAAATCGCCCCATGAGGAGCGAAAATAATAGCCAAAAATAGGCAAAATATTGATTTTTTTGCTAAAATATGATACAGTTCGGCCATATAAAGATAATGATACCATGACTTACCGCTTCCGACAATTGATTTTACTGATTGGCGACCTTCTATGTCTCTATGCCGGCCTGCATTTGGCTGTTTATATCCGCAACTGGGATATGGCAACAAGAGCTCTAGCTGATCTACGGATATCAATGTTGGCGCTATTTTTAGTAGCTGGAGTTATTTTATTTGTGGCCGGCGCCTATGATATCACCCGCCACAAAAATTCCTGGAAATTCTATCAGCGCATAGTCATCAGCTCTTTATTTTGGATATCGGCCGGCGTGGTATATTTCTACATTCAGCCAAAAATATACATCACCCCCAAAACTATTTTGATATTGACCGCTCTTTGTGGTTTTGGGCTCATTGTTGTTTGGCGATTTTGGCATAATAAATTTTTGCTTGACGCTATTCCAAAAACAAATATCATTTTTGCCGGTTTAAGCGCTGAAACTTTAGAAATAATCCAAATTATCAGCCAAACACCACAAATAGGATACCAAGTGCTGGGAGTAGTGGAACCTGACGAAAATAATCCACTGCTGACGCAATTAGATAATATTCCTTGGGAAAAAAATTTAGCTCTACTGAAAGAAAAACAATCCGCGCAAAACATCCATTTAATCAGCATTACTCCGAATCAGAGCGCTAATAATGATTTACTTAAAGAACTATACCGTGATTTATTCCGACAAATAGAAATTGTGGAAGAAGCTAAATTGTATGAAGAAATAACCGGGCGCATCCCGCCGGTCACTTTTTCCGAATCCTGGTTTCTAACCAATCTGCATGAACAACGCAAAAAAACCTATGATCGCATTAAAATTTTAGCGGACTATTTTATCGGGCTGATCGCAAGCGTCTTTTTTTTCCTCAGCTTTCCTTTTGTCGCTCTGTTTATAAAATTAAATTCCAAAGGGCCAGTTCTTTATCAACAAGATCGCGTGGGGCGCAATGGAAAAATTTTTAAAGTCCATAAATATCGCACCATGCGGGCCTTAAGCGCTGACGGCGGAGCTGAGCTGAACGGACCGCAGTGGGCGAATGACAAAGACGAACGCATTACGGCAGTGGGAAAATTCTTACGCCGCACTCGGTTGGATGAAATTCCCCAATTCATTAATATCTTGCGAGGCGAAATGAGTATAATCGGACCACGACCGGAAAGACCGCAATTTGTAGAACAATTAAAAGAAAAAATGCCTTTTTATGACTTAAGGCATTTGGTCAAACCCGGACTGACTGGCTGGGCACAGCTTCACGAAAGCTATTACGGCACTATGGATGAAAATTTAAAAAAATTAGAGTACGATTTATACTATATCAAAAATCGCAGCTGGCTTTTGGATGGGATTATCTTGCTTAGAACTATTAATGTGCTGATGAGGATGATAGGGAGATAAAAACCTGTCCTCCAACAGTCATCCGAAGATATCTTAGGGCCACTCCTCCAAAGTGGCCCTTTGTAAAAACCCCTGGGGTTCTAGTTTCTAGTTACAGCTCTTTCTTGTCAGCATGCTTGCAAAAAACCCGAAAAGTAATGCCGACGAGAGCTGCGCTGAGCGACAGAAACCCTAGGATTGCCCACATGGCGCACCTCCTTATGACAGATATTACTATAATTATTTTATTTTTTCAACACCGCTCTAATCAATCCCATAAATAACGGATGCGGACGAAGCGGACGGGATTTCAATTCCGGATGAAATTGCGTGCCGACAAAATACGGATGGCCTTTTAATTCTATTATTTCCACTAAATCTTTCTCATTATTATATCCGGCCACCAACATGCCGGATTTTTCCATTTGCTCGCGATAATCATTATTAAATTCATAACGATGGCGATGACGCTCGCTGACCTCCTTTTCTTTATACAATTCCGCTACTTGAGTGCCCGGAGTAAGAGCGCAACTATATGCTCCTAAACGCATAGTGCCGCCATAACGATTTTTAGCCACATTTTCCGCTTGTTTCGGATTGATATGAATGATCAAATCTTTAGCTTTAGGATTGCATTCTATGGTATGGGAATCCGTGAGGCCCAAAACATTCCTCGCAAACTCTATTGTGGCCAGTTGCATGCCATAGCAAAGACCGAGATAAGGCATTTTATGTTCACGGGCGTATTTGATAGCCATGATAATACCTTCAATGCCTCTGGTGCCAAACCCGCCCGGCACAATCAGAGCATCATAATTGGAAAGCCCCTGCACGGCCGCCGGATCTTTTTCGTAAGTTTCCGAATCAATCCAAGTCATTTCAATATTCACTCCATTCCCCCAGCCGGCGTGCTTCACGGCCTCAATGACCGATATATATGAATCGGCCAAAGTGAAATTGCCGGTCGCGAAATATTTACCCACCACCGCCACTTTTACCGTCTTATCGGCCACTTTCATCCTTTTCACGAAATTATCCCATTGATGATCAATGCCATTTTTCCTTTTCATTTTTAAACGCTCCATGAGCAAATCGCCAAACTTTTGTTTTTCCAAAACTTGCGGTATTTCATAAATACTCGCCACATCCGGAGCGGAGATGACATCGTCTTTGGAACGCAACCAGCAAAAGAAAGCTAATTTTTCCCGACGCGGTTTATCCAATTCATGCTTACCGCGGGCCACAATAAAATCCGCTTGAATGCCGGCGTTGCTTAAAGTGCGCGCCGCATGCTGGGTGGGTTTGGTTTTCATTTCTCCCAAATGACTGGGCACGGGTAAATAACTCACCAACACGAAAGTAACATCATCCGGATTGTCCAGTTTCATCATGCGAGCGGCCTCCAAGAATAAAATATTTTCATACTCGCCCACTGTGCCCCCTATTTCTATCACCATCACCTCCGCTTTGGCTTGAACAGCCGCTGTCTTAATCCGGCCAATAACTTCTAATGGAATATGAGGCACCACTTGCACGCAATGCCCTTTGTAGCCCATGGCGCGTTCTCGTTCAATCACGCTCATATATACCCGGCCAGTGGTCATGTAATTCGCGGAAAAAATATCCGTGTCCAAAAACCGTTCGTAATTCCCGATGTCTTGGTCGGTTTCATCTCCGTCTTCAGTCACAAACACTTCGCCGTGCTCCACCGGATTCATGGTGCCAGCATCCACATTGATATAAGGGTCAATTTTAATGGCCGAAACGCTGAATCCGCGATTCTTGAACATCCGGCCGATAGAAGCGGCAGTCACACCTTTTCCCACTCCCGACAACACCCCTCCGATGACGAATATATACTTGGTCTTGGACATAACTAAAATAATTTAAAACCCCTCTGCAGAGACAGAGGGGCTATTGAGCGTAGACAGTGAGGCTGACTTCGGCCTCTAAGCCATGGCGAAATTTTATTTTCCCTTTGTATTCGCCAACGGATTTAATTTGGGGCAAAATAATTTGCTTCTTATCCACACTATGCCCGATTTTCTGCAAGGCCTCGGATACCTTTTGCGCCGTTACCGCCGAATACAGCGAACCTTTCTCATTAGCCCTTTCTTTGAAATTCAAATCCAACCCATCCAACTTGACGGCTAAACTTTGCTGTTCGCGCAGGTCATGCTCTTCTTCCCTGGCTTGTTTTTTCTTGTGCGCTTCCAACTTGCTCAAAGCTTGCTGGGAAGCCTGCACAGCCAAGTGCCGAGGAAACAGGTAGTTATTGGCATACCCTTCGGCTACTTCCTTGATATCGTCCATCTCGCCCAATCCAGCAATTTTTTGCAATAAAATCACTTTCATAAAAATTTTTTCAACTTGAACCCCAAGCTTGATTTAATACTTAAACTAAGGTAAGATGATACTAAATTATACTACATTTTCCCTAAAAACAAAATATGTCCAAAAACTCGCTGAAAAGCGGCATGGTAACCTTGGTCGGGCGATCCAATGTGGGTAAATCTACGCTATTGAATACTCTGGTTGGAACTAAACTGGCCGCAGTCACGCATCGCCCTCAAACCACCAGAAATATTATACACGGAGTATTGAATACCGCGCAAGGGCAAGCGGTCTTTTTGGACACCCCGGGCATTTTGAAAGAAAAGGGCTATCCTCTGGCCGGTCCGCTAGCTGAACAGGTGCATGATGCTTTACGCGATATTGACATGGTGTTGTATGTGGTGGACCCGACCAAGAGTTTGGGCGCGGAAGAGCGGGCTACTTTGGCTTTGATTCGTAATTTGGAAATTCCAAAAATCTTAGTGATAAATAAATGCGACTTGCCGGAAAAAGAAAAAGAATTTTTGGATGACTATTTGGAATTGGGAAAAGACTTTGACGCGGTTTTTGAATTATCCGCCCTGTTTAATCGCCATGTCCAACCTCTGCGCGACAAAGTGATGGAGATGTTGCCCGAAGGAGAGCCGTACTATCCGGAAAATCAATTAACTAACATAGACCCAAAATTCTGGGTAGCGGAAATAATTCGGGAAAAAATATTTTTAGCCCTGCGCAAAGAAGTGCCCTATACCGTTCATGTGGAAGTATTGGAAATTGAAGAAAAAGATGATGTGACCGTGATCAGCGCCAACATTTACACCTATGACGCCAAATATAAAAAAATGATTATCGGCGCGCGGGGCCGGGCGCTGAAAGAAATAGGCATTGCCGCGCGCAAGGAACTGGAAACCGCGCTGAATAAAAAAGTATTTTTACAATTGGAAGTGGA
>CAZXFG010000021.1:5245-13162 GCA_964640515.1 uncultured Gammaproteobacteria bacterium
ATGCCTCTAAAAATCACATCCTGAATATTGTAAACCCCGAATTGCCGTCCGTCCAAGAAACCGGACATGGCCGCTTCCGCCAGCCAACCCGACTTTATCCAATCAAACAGCCATTCGTGCGTGTAGCGAGGGTCGTTTTGCGAGATGCCGGCGCCGATGGTCTTGAGCCAGGTGCGGTTGTACACCTCCTGCGAGCCAATGGACGGAGCCATGATAATCGGGAGCCCGAGGGCGGTATAAAACACCATTTCGCTCGGTTTGGTCCAAAGGATATCAGTCGCTCGCAGAGCATCATTAAGCGCCTGAAAATAATCTTCTTTATTCACTTCATAAATAATCTTCAAATTTTTATCAAACGCTCGGCCCAGCCCATTTTCCATTAAATGCGTCTTAAAATAAGCATAAACATCATTGCGCGTGCCGGCCACCAAATTCAAATTGATTTCTCCGGCCAACAATTTTTTCTTCAAACTAAACAAGATGTCAACCGCAATCTGCCTTTGCGCTCCGGCTCCGCCCACGGCAAAGGTCAGAGTCAGAGGATGGTGATGTTTGGCGCCGATTTTTATCCCTTTTAAAAACTGCTCTACGGTTTCGGAATATTTTTGCCGATAACGATGTGTCGGATCCAAATTAATAATCCTTTCCGCCAAATCGGATTTGAGGATCTTTAGCTCCGGCCCGCCTAAATTTTCTTCGGGCAAAGGGAATCCGGTTAAAAAAATATTGTTTTCCGGCACTCCGTACAATTTCAAGCGCTCCACCACTCGGCGGCAAGGAGCAAAATATTTTATCCGGCTTTTTTTCGGATTCTTCGCCACCCAAGCTCGGCTGATATCGGCATCGCAAAGCACGCAATAGATATCATTTTTAAAACCATGCTCTTCGGCGAAAAAAGCCACGGTAAAAAAAGTCGTCACCAGCGGAATATTTTTTCTATTCAGCAAATTAATCAAATCCTTGCCCCAGCCTTTTTTAATCAAGCCGTAAATCTGCCGGATCTGCATGTTAGGACGGGATAAATCACGGCGCGGATAAAAATCTCTTATTTTCTGCAATCTATCGTAAAAATCAAAAATCTTGTGCCCGATTAGAGGAAAGCTGGTCAGGCGGGAAATAAACTCATAAACCGCTTGAGTGTTGTGCCAAACAAAAAAATCACGGCGCGGAATGCCCGCGTAATTATTGGCAATCAATACTCTGTCGTCAGGCGACAAATGACGCAGAGGATAAGCCGCCCGCTGGTGCCCATAGCCCATGTCCACGGCCACCACCCAAGCATGTTTACTCATAAATACTGTCATTCCGAACGAAGAGAGGAATCTCTGCTCGTTCAATTTCTCTTATTTACGGCGAATAAAAAACCCATGGTTTTATCAAATTGAGAGGGGAAAACCCGCGCGCCAAATCCGTTCTCCCGCAACCGGCTTTCAATCTCCCCACGCACTTTTTCTTTCTCGTGGTATTCCAAAATAAACGCCCCGACTTTTTTAAAATCTTCTTCGTCCATTGATTCTACAATCTCATACTCCCCTCCTTCAATATCCATCTTCAACACATCCACCCTGGCCAGATCATTTTTATCGCAAAAATCTTTAAAACTATAGGCCTGAACTTCTTTTTCTCCGGCTTCGTCCAAAAAATTATTATGGCTGTCTTCGGTAATGACAATTTTTCTTTTTTCCGTGGCCTTGGCCAGCGCCGCCTCAATTATCTCCACTCCCTCCATGTTATTTTTTTCCAAATGTTCCTTTAACGCTTCAATATTCTCCGGTATGGGTTCCATGGCGTAAACATCAGCCGATGGATTTAAGATACGGCAGTAAAGAGTAAAAAAGCCGGCGTGCGCCCCCACATCCAAAATCACCCGGGCTTCAGCGATTTTCTCTTCAGCCACTTTGTATTCGCGTAACTTAAAAATCTCCCGCATTACGCTCTGGTCGGCTTCATCGCGGATCTGCAGATTTAATTCCTGTCCATTAAACTTTAAAACAATTGCCGGCATAATTCCATTGTCATTGCGAGCCCGTAGGGCGAAGCAATCTCTAATCAGGAAGTTTGCGGAGCCTGTCCCGAAACGAAGTGAGGGATCTTACTCCTCGCAATGACAATATTATATCACAAAATCGCCTCACGGGCGATTTATTTTGTTCCGGGGCTAGGAATCGGACCTAGATAGGCAGATTCAAAGTCTGCAGTCCTACCATTAGACGACCCCGGAGTATAACATAAATTGTTTGCATAATTCTTCCGTCCACCCCATGATTTTCCGATTCAAATTAGTACTTCGTCTTACAGTCATCCTCACTACACCATAATAATCCTTTCCTTTATTCTTCCTATAGCTCGCCGTGTTACCTTTTTTAATCCTTACCGGAATGGGTACATCAAGCGAAATAGGAATAATCTTTCTCCAGTAATCTACCGCCCCTACAATGTCACAACCCTCATGAATATATACTTCGAATTGAATATTTTCTTTCGTCACGCCACAATATTCTATCAACCAATTATGATAATACTTTGCCATTAAAGGATCACTGTTGCAAAATTTAACCCCACTCGCTATATTATGTTCTTTTTGCTTATTCCCCTCTGCCCAATATAGAGCCGCGCCCACCAGCCAAAATACTTTCTTATCCAGCTTGCCTATTTCTATCGCAGCTTCTTTTTTTATTTTTTCAGTAAGAGCGATTCTGTCTGTTTTTCTTTTCAAAGCGCCTCTCAAAGCCGCGTCCAATCTTTTCTGTGTAATATTCTGTTTTTGCGCTTTGGCTAGACCAACATCTCTCAACCATAAAGATAAGGTCGATTTAGCAACCGGAATTTCTTTTAAAATTTCCGAGTATGTTTTTCCCGCCTTACGAAGTACTACCGCCTTCTCTTTGGCTGATTGCTTGGACATAACGAACATAGATTATATGCTATATATTATAGCATACCCTGTTCGTATTTCCAAACTACACTTTAAGCTGTTTCCTCATGGCTAAGCAACTGGAAACCACGGTCAAAATCAGAACAGCCAAAGTCTGCAAACCAAACAGCCATAGAATATGCGATTTATAGTAGTTTGTCAAGGAGAAGTTGTCCGGAAAAACCACGGATAAATAGGGGTCTATCCAGCGTAAAGCCAAAAATACCAGAGCAATAGTCGCTATTATGCTCACTGTGGTAAAGATGATTGATTCCAACAAATACGGTCCGCGGATAAACCAATTGCTCGCCCCCACCAAACGCTTAATGCTGATTTCCGTGCGCTGGGTATAAATAGCTACCCGAATGGTGTTAAAAATAATCAGGAAGGCGATAAACGCGAAAAGCACGGCTAACCCCCACCCCACTCTTTCCACTCGATTGGTAATATTTTGAAAACGATCCAGAGCTTCTTCGTGATCGTCAAAACTGCGCGCTTCAATCAAATGCGCATACTCCGGCACATCAAGCGCTTCAATTACTTTTTTATAATCTTTGGGCTCCTTGGTTTTAACCACCATAGTCGGACCAAAAGGATTGCCGCCCAATTCGGCAAGCGCCGCCAACACTTCCTTATTCAATTTATAATTACTCTCAAAAGAATTAAGCACTTCTTCTTTTGACCTAATCGTGACTTCAGTGACTTCAGGGAACATTTGAATATAGGTCTTTATATTATCCACTTCTTTAGGGGTGGCTTCGGGAATAAAATATAAACTGACATCAATCTGATTTTTTACCACTCGCACCGCCTCTCCGGTCAACACATCCACGGCCCACAAAGTGTTCACCGATAACAACATTAAAATCAAAATAAACACGGTCATGAAAGACAAACTGAAATTGCGGGCAATATCCTGAAAAGTAAATTTTAAAATTCTAAATATTGGATACATAAATTATAGACGATATTTCCCTTCTCTGTCATCGTTAATGATCTCTCCGTTATTCAGAGTGACCACGCGGCGGCGCAAATGATTAACTATCTCTCGATTATGAGTGACTAATAAAACTGTAGTGCCGAATTCATTGATTTTACTCAAAATAGAAACGATTTCGGCTGTGTTAATTGAATCAAGATTTCCCGTGGGTTCATCAGCCACGATGATTTTGGGCCGATGCACCAGGGCCCGGGCAATCGCCACTCGTTGCTGTTCACCGCCGGACAGCTGATAAGGATAGCGGTCGGCTTTACCATGCAAACCAACAATCTCCAACACCTGCGGCACCACCGCATGAATACGCCGTCCGCTTTCCCCGGCCACTTCCAAAGCAAAAGCCGTATTTTCGTAAACTGTTTTTTTGGGTAATAATTTAAAATCTTGAAAAACTATGCCAATCTGCCGGCGCAAAAATGGAATATCGCGCGAACCAATCCGCGTAATGTCCCAATCGCCGATTTCTATCTTCCCCCGGGTCGGCCGCTCTTCGGCAATCAGAAGCTTAATTAAAGTGGTTTTACCCGTACCGCTCTGGCCGACAATGGACACAAATTCACCCGCATCTATTTGCAGGTTTAAATTCCGGACCGCGACTGTTTCAGCGGGATAAATCTTGCTGACACTATGTAATTTAATCATAAAAACATTATACCATATTTTGGCAATCCGCCCAAGACGGGTCAATTCCCATCCGACGGAAATTGAAAAGCCGCCAAAAAGCGGCTAAAGAGAGCCATCCACCAGAATCGAACTGGTAACCTACGGTTTACGATACCGTTGCTCTACCAATTGAGCTAGGATGGCAAAGTGGCTTACATTATATCCATTCTAGGCATTATGTCAATCGCCGGCTCTTCATAAGGATGGACTTGCTTCACGGCCAAAATAATTTTTTCCGCCAAATCTTTATGGCAAATTGTCTCAATTATCTCTTCCTCCACTTCTTCCAGCTTCCCCGTTTCACCCACGGCCGGACGCGCTCCCGCACCTGGCAAAAATCTACCTATACCGCGACTGGAAAATGAACAAAAGGAATAGTTCCCCTGCTTTCCCGCTCCGGATTCGCCCAGGGCCTGACGAACATTGTCTGCCGCTTCTACCGGAACAGTAATTTTAATTTTTAAAAAATCCGATTCTTTTAGCATATTTTTATTTTTTCATCGCGAGTTCCTACATTATACCTCATATAAAAACACTCTACAAGCGCGCGTAAGATAGTCGTATAAATTGACAAACACCTAAAAAACCGCTATACTGGTGTATCTATGAGCCAAGAAAATGTCATAATCCGCTTTGAAAACCTGTCGTTTAGTTACGACCGCGCCAAACCCATTTTAGATGAGGCCGACTTTTCCGTGCGCGAAAACGCCAAAATTACCATCATGGGGCAAAATGGCGCGGGGAAAAGCACGATTTTCAAACTAATCACCGGCGAATTAAAACCGGATAAAGGAGCGGCGCACACCGGTCTTAACTCTACTATCGCCATGACCACACAGGTGATGAAATCGGAAAATTTTGAAAAAACTATAGAAAAATTCTTTGCCGATGTTTTTCCGAAAAAAATGTACGACCTGCCCAAACGCATCAAAAATATTTTGGAGGTTGTGCATCTGACGGCTCCCCTTGATAAAAAAATAAAAGATTTTTCCGGCGGACAACAGGCGCGCTTATTGCTCGCGCTCGCCCTCATCCAGAAGCCGGACATCTTGCTCTTGGACGAGCCAACCAACAACTTGGACGCCGACGGTATCATGCATCTGACGCGATTTCTCATGGAATATCCCAAAACTTGTTTGGTGATTTCCCATGATGCCAACTTTTTAAACGCTTTCACCCAGGGCGTGTTGTATCTGGATTCCTACACCCATAAAGTGGAACAATACCTCGGCGACTATTATGGTGTGCTCACGGAAATTGAAGCGCAAATTGAACGCGAGCGCGCCAAAAACGCCCAGCTCAAAAAAAGCATTCAGGATAAAAAAGACAAAGTAAACTTTTTCGCGCACAAGGGCGGCAAAATGAGAAAACTGGCCAGCAAATTAAAAGAGCAGGTGGAAGAAGATGAAGAAAATATGGTTGATGAAAGAAAAGAAGATAAAACCATTCGTGATTTTATTTTGCCCGCGCAAACAGACTATGTCACACCGGCCGTGGAAATTCATTCGGTGGGCGTAATGATTAACCACGAACCAACCCGAAAAACTTTGAGCCAGCCGATACAGCTACGCAAAAAACAAAAACTCTTGATTCAAGGCCCCAATGGCATTGGCAAAAGCACCTTCTTGCGCGCCTTGGCCTTAGGCGAAGAATCCGGAGCTACCATCGCTCCGGAAGTAAAAGTGGGATATTATCGCCAAGATTTTTCCGGTTTGGATTTTGATCGCACTGCTTACCAAGCGTTGGAAGAAATGATGGTGGAACCGTACAACCAAGAAATCTATGCCGCGGCCGCGCAATTTCTTTTAAATTCCGAAATTTTGAAAAACAAAGTCGGCTCGCTCTCCGAAGGGCAAAAAGGTCTGCTTTGCTACGCCCGTTTTTATTTACAAAAACCAGGACTTTTAATCCTGGATGAGCCGACCAACCATATAAACTTCCGCCATCTGCCGGTGATTGCCAAAGCTTTAAACGAATTTCAAGGCGCCATAATCTTGGTGAGTCATGCCTATGAATTTGTAGACCAAATTCAGATAGATCAAACTTTGGATTTGGGAGCTTTATAAATCAACTTCCTATTCAATTACTTCCACTTTGGTCATTTTCACTTCTGACAGCGGCCTATCGCTTCCGTCCACAGCGCCATTGGCAATGGCATCCACCACTTCCATGCCCGCGGTTACTCTCCCGAAGATGGTATAGGCGTGAGGCAAAGGATAATCGGCATGCATGATGAAGAATTGACTGCCATTGGTGTCCGGGCCGGCATTAGCCATCGCAAGGGTGCCACGCGCATACCCACGCTTGTATGAGGATGTTAAGGGATTCAATTCATCGGCAAATTGATAACCCGGACCGCCGCTGCCGGTGCCGGTCGGATCGCCGCCCTGAATCATAAAGCCCTTAATGACGCGATGAAAAATTACGCCGTCATAAAATCCTTTTTCAGCTAAAGTGACAAAATTCTCCACAGTCTTCGGGGCATCTTCAGAAAAAAATTCTACAGTGATATTTCCTTTGTTTGTTTGGATTTTTACGATTATAACTTCAGTTTTTTTGTCCATATATTATTTTGAAATGATATTTTGCACCCGCCCCACTTGACCGTCTTCCAGCCGAACCTTGATGCCGTGCGGATGAGTGCTGGAACTGGTCAAAATATCGGCCACGCGACCGCGAGTCAACCGGCCGGTTCTTTGATCGGTTTTCAAAATAATTTCAACCTCTTGGCCGGGCTGAATGTTTATTCTATTTTGACCGTGCATAATAGTTTAAAAAACGGCGTTTACCGTTACGAGCTGTGTCTACGAAAAAGTTAGAACCTATTTTATGAACAAGACAGGGGGATAAACGGTGGACAACGAAACGGGGGGGGGCGGACAACGACGGGCCAACGGACGGGCAAAAAAGGAAGGGGGCCAGGGGGAGGGAATTTTTTGCCCGTCCTCGCCGCCACCGGCCGCTTTCCCGCCGAGGGGATTTTTTCGTGCGCGTTTTCGCGCGCGCCGCCATATTTTTTTACTATGCAAAACACTTATTTAATACTACAACTATTTTCTTCTCCTTTGCACTTGTAACCGATTATTAAATTTTCAATTTTGCCATATCTCTCCGTGTTGACTATCGCGCCCACTATTCTATTATCTTTTAGATCTTCCAACAAATTTGTTTCTGCAAATAAACCGGATCTATACTGCACTAATTTTCCTGCTATAAACAAATTTTTTAGGTTAAGCAGCACCTCTGTTAAATCTGAAGTTTTTCCTAACTTTGACTTAGATAAATCCAAATGTCCACCTTTATAAACACCATTCTTTATATAAAAATAAATGGTATCATATTT
>CAZXFG010000022.1:0-13057 GCA_964640515.1 uncultured Gammaproteobacteria bacterium
ATTCGGAGTTTGATTGAAAACGGTATCCCGAAGGACCCAATTCTCATCCAGTGCTCTACCACCAGCGGAAACACTCGAGGCTAGCCCCAGAGCTATTTCGGGGAGAACCAGCTATTACCGAGTTCGATTAGAATTTCTCTCCTATCCACAACTCATCCCCGCGTTTTGCACGGCGCGTGGGTTCGGGCCTCCCCCTGTCTTTCGACAGGGCTCACCCTGGCCATGGATAGCTCACCCGGTTTCGGGTTGTGTGCATGCCACTATATATGCCCGTTAAGACTCGCTTTCGCTTTGCCTCCACCCCAGAGGGGTTTAAGCAGCGACATACAGCACACTCGCAGGCTCATTCTTCAATAGGAACACGGTCACCCTCGATATCTTGCGATAACGGGGCTCCCGCTCTTTGTAAGCGCATGGTTTCAGATACTATTTCATCGCCCTCTCCGGGCTGCTTTTCACCTTTCCCTCGTGGTACTTGTCCACTATCGATCACTAAAAGTATTTAGTCTTAGACCATAGTCGGCCTGAATTCAGACGGAATTTCACGAGTTCCGCCCTACTCAAGAACATTAGCTATAATTAATTAACTCCTTTCGCCTACAGGACTATTACCTTCTTTGGTTGCTCTTTCCAAAGCATTTGACTAGGAAGGTTAAATCATTACCCGACTTTGCAGAAAGTCGGCGCCAATGTCTTATTACCCCGTCTACACAACGGTCTGTCCCTTTAAACTACGATTCATAAATTAATCCGAAGATCAATCCAGTCTTCATAGAAACATGTAAACGGTTTAGACTTTTCCCTTTTCGCTCGCCACTACTAAGGGAATCTCTTGCGATTTATTTTCCTCTAGGTACTGAGATGTTTCACTTCCCTAGGTCTTCCTCATACACCTATGAATTCAGTGCATGATAACCAAACCTTGCGGTCTGGTTGGGTTTCCCCATTCGGACATCCCCGGATCAAAGCTTGCTTGGGAGCTCCCCGAGGCTTATCGCACCCTGCGACGTCCTTCATCGTCTTTTAGTGTCAAGGCATCCACCATACGCTCTTATGAAATTGCGCACAACGAAAACACTAAGATGTGCTTCTGTTGTTACTTACCCTATTTTTTTGCTTGTTGATTCTCTCTTGTTCTCAATTGTCAAAGTTCTTTCTTATCTTTTCTTTCGTCGTCTGACATTCCGATCACAGTGGAAAATCTTTTTCCAGATCCTCTCTTTAACCGGAATGTTTTGGGGAGCGAATTAAAAAGAACCGCTGGCAAGCGGCCCCATAATAATTCAGAAGAATTATCTGAACTTACCGCTTGGATGAACTGAGTATGAATTTAATATCCTGGTAAACATCGTTTGATATTAATCTACCCAGAGGTCCAAGCGATACATTAAGTGTATCTAAAATCTTGATGGACATGGTCCGCCTTGCCTTCCCGCTTTGGGTGGATGCGGATGTTTTTGTAACGCAAAACACAGTATACCATTTCTAAAAAATCTGTCAAGACCCTTCCCAAACCACTTTCCCACAGCCATTATCCGGGTATCTTTCCCCAATCGGCCTGAAATTTTTTAATCCCGGCGTCAGTCAGAGGATGCTTGGTCATCTGTTCCAAAATCTTGAAAGGAATGGTCGCGACATGAGCTCCCAGCAAAGCGGCTTTAGATACGGTCAAAGGGCTGCGGATAGAAGCCACGATTATTTGCGAGGAGAACCCGTAATTTTTAATAATCCGCGCCGACTCTTCAATCATCTTTAATCCATCCTCGCCCGCGTCATCCAAACGACCGACAAACGGACTGATATAACCGGCTCCGGCTTTGGCCGCGCACAAAACTTGATTAGCGGAAAAAACCAAAGTCATATTAGTCGTGATGCCTTCGCTTTCCAAAATTTTAACCGCCTTCAAGCCCTCGACGGTGCAGGGAATTTTTATAATCACATTTTTATGCCAAGCGGACAACTCACGCCCCTCGGCTACCATCTTCTCGGCTTCCGAACCCATGGCCTCGGCTGACACCGGGCCCGACACCAACGCGCAGATTTCCAGCACGGTTTGCTTAAAATCCCGCCCCTCTTTGGCTATGAGCGATGGGTTGGTGGTTACACCATCCACCATGCCCCAAGCCGCGGCTCGGCGCACTTCCTCCACATTGGCGGTATCAAGAAAAAATTTCATACGCGTTGCTTTAAAAAATAAAAAGGATTCACAAAAATGATTCT
Source organism: uncultured Gammaproteobacteria bacterium (assembly GCA_964640515.1). Lineage (GTDB taxonomy): Bacteria > Patescibacteriota > Patescibacteriia > Magasanikbacterales > GWA2-37-8 > CAZXFG01. Next base: position 2,221 of record CAZXFG010000022.1, read on the forward strand.
ACCTTAATCCGCGCTAAAAATCAACATCTTCCTCCAAACGCCCAAATGTGAATAACTCACTCGAAAAAACCAAAAATCCCTTTACAAACTGCGCAGAAGTAGTAAAATAGTGGGCATAATTTAATTCAAACCATCTATGGCCAAAAAGAAAAATCTGGATAAATTTTGGAAGCTCGGCAGTAAATATTTCAACACGCATTATTTTGACATCAATAATAACAATTGTCTGGTGGTGCAGGAGGGGAATTATCAGTACGACATAAAAAAAATCGTAGAAAAATTCGGCACGCCGGCGGAGATAGTTTTTCCTTTTGTCCTGCAAGAACGCATGGATGACCTGATCAATCTATTCTATTCATACATAAAAATTTATCGCTATCCCTCCAAATTCTTTTACCACTACCCCATGAAAGTGAATCAGAACAGAGAGTTCGTCCTGGAACTGGTGGCTAACGGCGCCAACCTGGAAACCGGCTCGGCCAACGAATTAAAGCTGGTCAAAAAAATGTGGGAGAGCGGCGGTTTAAGCAAAAAAATCCGCGTTGTCTGCAATGGCCCAAAGACCACGGAATACCTAAATTTGATTTCCGAACTCAAAAGCAAAGATTTGGATATTATTCCCATTATTGAAGACATGAACGAATATGAATATTTACGGAAATACCGCGGCAGCGTAGGCATTCGTCTGGATGTGGACGCAAATGTAAATTCGCATTGGAATAAAGAAATAAACCGTTTCGGACTGTCTGAAAAAGAACTAAAACGCCTGGGTAAAATAAAAAATCTCAAAATACTGCACTATCACATCGGATCGCAGATTGAATTTTTAAAAGATATCCTGGTGCCTCTGCGTCGAGCCATGGAAGTTTACGCCCAACTGAAAATAATCAATCCTTCTTTAGATACCATTGACATCGGTGGCGGCATGCCCATCCCCTACGACCGAAAAATGCGCTACAGCGTGGATAGCGTAATTGAAAATATCGTAAAATTTTTAGATGAGTTCAGTGAAAAAAATAAAATCAATCCGCCGAACATCGTTTGTGAATGGGGCCGTTATATCGTCGCTCCGGCACAAATCACCGTCTATAAAGTAATAGCGGAAAAAGATATAGAGGAAAATAAAAAACGCAAATGGTATGTGGTGGACGGTTCATTCATGAACGACCTTCTGGACACCTGGGCCCTGCACCAGAAATGGCATGTGGTGCCGGTCAACCACATGGATTCCAAAAAACGCACTCCAAGCTGGCTCGCGGGCATGACCTGCGACTCGGACGACAAATATACCGGCCAGGGCAGTTATGTGCTCTTACCGCGCCTAAGCGCTCTGCCGGCGGGAGAAGAACTATATTTGGCGATACTTGATTCCGGCGCCTACCAGGACGCGCTGGCTTCTCACCACTGTCTTTTATCTTCCCCGATTAAATTATTGGCCCAAAACGGCGATGTGAAAGTCATTCGCAAGAGGGAAACTGTTGATGATGTGGCCAAATTGTTCGGCTGGTAAACATTAAATAAAAATATGCTTCACAAAAACGCTTTTGGTTTAGATAAAAAATATTCCGACTATCGGAATTCAAAAGTGGTCATTCTGCCCATCCCTTTTGATTTTACCAGTTCATGGGGAAAAGGGGCGGACAAAGGACCTGAAGCCATAATTGACGCCTCCGGACAGGTGGAGCTATACGACATTGAGACGCGAACCGAACCCTATGTCAACGGAATTTTTACGGCTGACCCGATCAAGAAAAAAACATCCGAAACAATGATTAAAGCGGGCTATGAATCGGTAAAAAAATTCCTGGCAGACGGCAAATTCATAGTTACTCTGGGCGGAGAACACTCCATTTCGCAAGGGCCCATCCAAGCTTACGCCGAAAAATTTAACAACCTTAGCGTCTTACATCTTGACGCGCACTCCGACCGCCGAGATAATTATGAAAAAAATAAATTCAGCCACGCTTGCGTTATGGCCCGCGCGGAGGAAATAGTAAAAAATGTGGTATCGGTCGGCGTCAGGAGCTTGGACTCTTCCGAGTTGCCAAAATTAAAAAAAGGCAAAATATTTTTTGCGGAAAATTTAATGGATTCCGACGCCTGGATGGACAAAGCGGTGAATGAGCTTTCCGAACAAGTATATGTAACAATAGATTTGGATGTTTTTGACCCAAGCATCATACCTTCAACCGGCACTCCGGAACCGGGAGGGATGGAGTGGTACCAAATATTAAAACTTTTAAAGCTCGCGTCCGCCAAAAAAGAAATCGTCGGATGTGATGTCGTGGAATTGGCGCCCGATAAACATGAGAAATCATCCGATTTTGCCGCCGCTAAATTAATCTACAAAATATTAAGCTATAAATTCGGCAAAAAATAAATTAACAATTGTTTTATGGCGAAAAAGACTAAATTCCAACAACTTTCCCCGGGACTGAAAAAACTTATCGTTGAAGAAAAAGACATGAAGAAAACGATTAAAACCGGCGCTTTAAGCTCTCATGTGCGGGAATCTCCCAACCCGGTATCAACCTACGCCGAGCGCACCTTGAATCATTGCAACGGCGGCGCTACCATGCAATCGGCGCTATGGCTTAAAAAACACTTGGATAATGGCGGTAAATTGGTAATAACTTTAGCCGGCGCTTTAAGCTCTTTCCAAGTGGGCACCATGCTGGCTGAATTAATCAAACAGGGAAAAGTGCATCTGGTATCGGCCACGGGCGCCAACCATGAAGAATCATACTACAGATATATAGCTCATTCCCATTACGCCTATATTCCCCGCTACACCGAATTGACCCCCGAACAAGAAGCGGAACTGCGCGACACGGGTCTGCGCCGCATTACCGATACTTTTCTGCCGGAAGATGAAAGCGTCCGCATTATGGAACCGCATCTGCTAAAAATGTGGAAAGACGCTGAAGCCAAAGGAGAGCGCTATTTTCCGCACGAATATTTCCGCCGTTTATTCGCGGAAAAACTGATCGCGCCGGACTCGCAAGCTAATCCGGCTGACTGCTGGGCGTTAGCGGCTTATGAAAAAAATATCCCCATTGTCATTCCCGGGTTTGAAGATTCCACGATGGGCAACATCTTCTCCAGCTACACATACCGCGGGCCACATAAGAAAAAAAGCGACGCGGTTGTGAATCCTATTGTGATGAAAACGGGATTGGAGTACTTCCACTTGATGTATGATTGGTATATGAAAGAAAGCAAAGACGCTTCCATCGCTTTCTTACAATTAGGCGGCGGCATCTCGGCTGACTTTCCCATCTGTGTCGTACCTTCATTAAAACACGATTTGCGCGTGCCAAAAATCAGGGATTGGGCCGGATTTATTGAGATTGGATCCTCTCCCATGTCCTATGGCTCTTATTCCGGCGCCGGCGGGAAAGAAAAAATCACCTGGGATAAACTTTCCACCAAAAGCTACTATCAAATAATTCAAAGCGATGTAACCGTATCTTTCCCCTGGATTGCGGCTGTTCTATTGGAACTTTAAACTGAAAAAACAAAAAGCGCCCCAACAAACATTGGAACGCTTTTTTAATTTGGTGCCGGGGACAGGACTTGAACCTGCACGAGATTGCTCTCAGCAGCTTCTAAGGCTGCATTGTCTACCAATTTCAACACCCCGGCAAATTAACCGTATTTAACCATAAAATAGATAAAAAATCAATCCGCCTTGGGTGGATTGATTTAAATATTACAGATTGCTTCGTCATTACATTTCTCGCAATGACAGGGTTTTTATCTGCCTCGGCCGCCCGAACCTCCTCGGCCGCCGCCAAACCCGCCGCCACTGCGCGGCGGACGCGGGCGTTCTTCCACGGTCACATACCCTTCGGGTCGAGGTAAAAGCGCGCGCATGCTCAAATTGATGCGGCCCAAATTATCTATTTCTTTTACTTTTACTTTCACCTTGTCGCCCAGCTTGAGCGCGTCGCTCGGCTTGTTGGTCCGACTCCAGGCAATTTCCGACACATGAACTAAACCATCCTGACCGGGCAGAATGTTTACAAAAGCGCCAAAATCTTCCAAGCGCGCCACTGTTCCTTCATATTCCTCGCCGGCTGTTACCTCGTGAGTCAACTCCTTAATCCAATTCAAAGCTTTGGTCATGCCGGTGGAATCCGAAGCAGTCACAAATACCCGGCCATCATCCTCAATATCAATGGACACATTGGTTTCAGCGATAATTTTATTGATCATTTTTCCGCCCGGACCGATGACATCGCGGATTTTGTCCGGATTGATATGCAAAGTCACAATACGCGGAGCATAAGGAGACAAATCCTTTCTCGGTTCAGCAATGACCTTAGCCATGGCTTCTAGAATCTGCACCCGAGCTATTCGGGACTGTTTAAAAGTTTCTTTGATTAAGTCCCAAGGCAAACCAGCGGTCTTGGTATCCATCTGAATCACGGTTATACCGTCATTAGTGCCGGCAATTTTGAAGTCCATGCCCCCCGGGCCATCTTCCACATCTTGCAAATCAGTAATAATTTTCCAATTCGCGCAAAGACGATCGCTGGCCAAGCCCATAGCTATACCGGCTACCGGTTTTTTCAAAGGCACGCCCGCATCCATCAAAGCCAGAGTAGAACCGCAAGTGGAAGCCATGGAGCTGGAACCATTGGAACCGAGCACTTCAGATACTACGCGAATGGCATAAGGGAATTCAGCTTCCTCCGGCAAAACCGGCTCTAAAGCTTTTTCAGCTAAGGCGCCGTGCCCGATGGCGCGATTTCCCGGACCGCGCAGAGGCCCGGTTTCGCCATAGGTGGCCGGAGTATCGTTATAATGATGCATGTAGCGCTTGGTTCCTTCTTCTTCCATAGTATCTAGAGTCTGCACATCACCGGGCGCGCCTAAAGTCACCACAGACAATACCTGGGTATCGCCACGCGTAAACATACCGGTGCCGTGAGTACGCGGCAAAAGTCCGACTTCAATATTCAACGGACGAACCTCATTGAGTTGGCGTCCATCCAATCGTTGGTCTTTCCGCAAAATGCGTTCGGTGATATGTTCCTCCACATATATTTTAACCCGTCCCAGAATAATTTTCTTGATGTTTTCTTCAGTTTCCTTGCCATCCAACATCTCTGTTATGGCTTTACTGAATTTTTCCAGCATGGCCACGCGTTCAATTCGTCCTTTTTTCGGTTGATCAAAAATCCAATCTTCCACCCGGCCGGCGATAAATTCTTTTACTTCTTTCTCTAAACTTTTCAACTGCTTTTCTTTTTCACCGGCTAAAGAAGCCAAATCAATTTTGTCCTGACCCACTTCTTTTTGAATTTTTTTAATCAAATTCAAAATCGGCTCTAATTCACGAGCTCCAAATTGCATGGCGCTAATCACTTCTTCTTCCGGTATTTCTTTACAAGCCGCTTCCACCATAATCACTTTTTCCGGGGTGCCGGTTACCACGATATCGGCCCGGCCCGCGGCCCGTTCCGCGAACGAAGGATTTATTTTCCATTTTCCGTCCACCAACCCCACGCGCACGCCGCCAATCGGACCTTCCCAAGGAATGGACGAGATAGACAGAGCGATAGAGGCGGCAATCATAGCCGGAATTTGCGGGTCATTTTCGCCGTCATAAGAAAGAGCGGTCAAAATCACCTGCGTGTCATTGCGCACTTCCGGATCGAACAAAGGCCTGATGGCGCGATCCACCAAACGACCGGATAAAATAGCGTCTTCGCTCGGCCGACCCTCGCGTTTGATAAACCGACTGCCCTTGATTTTTCCCGCCGCATACAATTTTTCCTCAAAATTGACCATGAGCGGGAAAAAATCTATGCCATCGCGAGTATTTTTACTCATGGTGGCAGTCGCTAAAATCACCGTGTCGCCATAGCGCACGGTACAAGAGGCGTTAGCTTGCAGAGCAAAACGCCCGACTTCCACGGATAGGGTTCTTCCGCCCCATTCCATGGACCAATTTTTAATATCCATACGGATATTCCTTTCCGAAGATGATTTGAGAGCAGGAGACCTCATTCAAGGTCTATATGTCCTCAAACCAGCTTCATTAATAAATTAATTAACATCTACAGGTTTGGCAATTTTTTATAATACTTCCTATCCTGGATCAAAAATTTGGCCTTGTCAGCGCCTAAATCAATAAAATCATCAACTTCTTCTTTCAGTTTGCCGGAAGTGGTTTCACCAAAGGCCATGGCTTCTACCTGTTTGCCCTGATTGCGCAGATATTCCACCAATGGCAGGTAATCGCCATCGCCGGAAACCAAAATCACCGTATCCAAACTGGGAGATAAACGAATGGCATCCACTGTAATGCCCACATCCCAATCCGCCTTTTTTTCACCCCCATAAAAAACTTGCAAAGGTCTTTCTTTGGTCTCAATGCCTAAATTATACAGAGCGTCAAAAAACGGTTGCTCTTCTTTGCCTTCAGTACGCACCACATACGCGATGGCCCGCACCAGCTTACGCCCGGCCACGCCTTCTTTGACGATATTACCAAAACTCACTTTAGCGCCGTAAAGATTTTTGGCGCTATAATACATATTCTGAACATCAATAAACACTCCTACGCGTTGGTCGGGGTGTTTTAAAGGATGCGTCTTTTTATTCAATAATGCTTTCATGTTCTCCTTCTATTATTTCTTCTTCCGCCAATTTATCCTCCTTGTCGGTTTCGCCCGGCTTCATAACTACTTTTGGCTGTTTGAATTTTAACTTTTTTGCCAATTGTTCATAGCTTTCGGCGTTTTCTTTCTTTAGATAACGCATCAAACGACGACGGCTGGAAACCTTGCGCAACAAACCGCGGCGGGAAGAATGATCCTTGGGGTGCTGTTTCAAATGTTCAATCAATTCATCTAACTCGGCGGATAGAATGGCAATCTGCACCTCGCTGGAACCGGTGTCTCCTTCATGGGTCTGGTATTTCTTAATTATCTGTTGCTTCTTTTTTATATCAAGCATACATGCATAGATGTTACCGAGCCAAGACAAGGCATGTCTTCTCCGGTTCGGGCCCAATTAAATTGGGGTGATTAACATACACAGAATAGCATAAAAATCCTTTCAAGTCAAGCTACAGCCCCCCTATCAGCTTGCTGAACACAAAGTAGGTAATTCCATAAGCGGCGAGCACGATTGCCAATCCTACCCCTGCTCCCTCAATAATATCCTTGGCTTTTCTCACTTCTTCTTCCCGGCCTTGAGCGGTCATCCATCTGATGCCGGCATAAAATATCAAAACAAAAAGTATAATCGCGATCAGAGACAAAAAAACCTGTATTATTATATTAATAATCGCGTAAACATCCCTGGTGTCCGTGGAATACCCCGCCCCTTTGCTAAAATCATTTAAACCATAATCCGCGGTGAGAGCGGGAGCGGTGAGGGACAGAGATAAAACGGCTAAAAAAAGAAAAATGATGATTTTTTTAAACATGCCGTTATTATACCATATCTTGATTTTTTTGCCAAAATAGGGTATAATAGCGCTGTTTTACCGTCCCCGTAGTTCAACGGATAGAATTACTGCCTTCTAAGCAGTGGATCTGGGTCCGACTCCCAGCGGGGACACAAATATTGCGTAAAGTGAAAAAAATGATATAATTGTCTTTGTTCGCAATATTGACATGGTGCCCATGGTATAAAGGTTATTACGCGAGATTGTGGCTCTCGCAATACCGGTTCAATTCCGGTTGGGCACCCGAATTTATGGCTTCAGTAAAAAAAATACTGCTGGTATCAGCCACGGCCGGAGCCGGTCATGTCCGCGCGGCCGAGGCGTTACTCGGTGAACTCCGTATCAAACATCCGGAAATCGTCGCCGAACACATAGACTTAGTGAGATATTCCCACTCGCTTTTGCGTTTGACTTTTTCTTCTTCGTATAATTTTTCCATCCGGCATTATCCCCTGCTTTACGAACTCACTTATAAACTATCCAATAATAAATTATCCGGAACGCTTCTCAAAATTTTGGCCGTATTTTTACGGCTCACGACCAGCCAATTCAGAAATAAAATCCAAGCATTTGACCCGGACATCATCATCTCCACCTATTTCCTCTCCACTTTGCTTATTCCACCCGCTAGAGCCAAAATCTGCACGGTCATCACCGATTACCAATTTCATCAGGCCTGGCTGAACGACAAAACTTCCGTATATTTCGTGGCTAATGAAGAAATAAAAAAGAAGATTGAGGGCGAATCCGGCGCCCGGGTCATAGTAAGCGGCATTCCGGCGCACCCGGATTTTTTGCGAGAAAAAAATATTGATGAATTAAAGAAAAACTTTGGCCTGGGAAATGAACTGCCGGTGATTTTAATCTTACCTTGCAAATCAGGAAAAATCAGGCCGGAAGAAATAGTAAAAAAACTTTTATCTGAAAAATACAACATCATCGCCGTGGCCGGAAAAAATAATCCGGACACTTATCAAAAATTTTTACGGCTTAAAGACGGACAATACAAGTTCTGGCCGATAGCGCATTCGGATAAAGTGGACGAACTGATGCGGATGAGCGACTTGGTCATCACCAAAGCCGGCGGAATCACCATCACCGAATGTCTGCGCCTGAAAAAACCGATGATTATCGTCAACCCCATTCCCGGACAGGAAGAACACAACACTAAGATGATAGAAAAAAATCACTATGGAGCGCGAATAAATGATTTGTTGCAACTGGAAAAAGAAGTAGAAAAAATTCTCAACCATCCGGGATATTTTTCTCCGGCTAATTTGCCGCCCGACCCCAACTCCACCATCATTGAAACGGCCCTAAAAACTTAAAACCCCGCCAGTTGGCAGGGTTTTTGACTTTCACACATTATTATTCCCGGGGTGTTGTCCACATATCAAACCACAGATATTCATCTTCATAATACGGCCGGTCATAAGCGCCCAAAGCCAATTTAGTGGCAAATATTGTGATGGAATAAGCGGAAAGGACAATCGCCAGCCCAATTACCGCCTGCATTAGCAAAGACTTGGCCTTGGTCACATTTTCTTCCACCCCGCCGGCCGTCATCCAAAGGAAACCGGCATAAACCATCAAACCAAAAAAAATCATTCCCACCAAACCGAGCGCCACCCGAATAACATTAGCGGCCATAATTCTAGGGTCAGTCGGCGCCCCCAATCCTCCGCCGCTTCCGGCCGCGCCCAGCTGGCGTCTAATTTCATCGCTGGTGCTTTTTTCTACCGCGTGCGTAAAACAAGGCGCCACTAATCCTGCCATGCTTATCGCCATCACTGAAACTAAAAATATTTTTTTTAAACTATTCATAGATTTTATCTAGTCGTAGCATCGCCATTTTCTTCCCCCACCCAGGTCGGCGCATTCTGCGACTCCATGGTCCAATTAACGACAAAATAGGTAACACTGTAAGCCGCCACCACAATGACCAAACCAATGACAGAGGTTTGTAAAATGGTCTTGGCTTTTGTTACCCGCTCTTCTATCCCGCCGGCCGTCATCCAAAGAATACCGGCATAGACCGTCAAAACCAAAAATATAGTGCCGGTCAAAGACAAAATAATCTTTATTATTCTCCCCACGGTTTCGGAAAGAGTGGTGTCGGTCACTCCCTGTGTCTCATATCCTCCCTCTGTCGCCACTCCCTTGGTTAATTCATTGATATTCGGCGCGGAAAAACAAACTGGCATGAGAAACATGGATAAAAATATTGTGACAAAAAAATATTTCATAATTTTGTTATTATTCATTTTCTGCGAGACAAGCCGGTTGATTCGCCGCAACAAATTTCGTTGGGTTGTTATCTGCATAAGTTTCTCCAGCTACCGATATCTCTGCTACACATTCCTCTTCTTCCAACCATGAGTATCCACAAGTTTCTATTAAGACTCCTTCACAAAATTCATAACACCCTGTTTCCTCTATTACTGTTCCGTCGCACTGCTGTACCCCATCTCCACTTCCATTTCCTAAATCACTTCCCCCTACTCCAGTTAATTTTGCAGTAACAAAATAGGTGATGGCATAGGCGGACATGGTGATGGCTAGACCGATAATCGCCGCTGTAATCATATCCTTGGCTTTGGTCACCTTTTCTTCTTTACCTTGGGCGGTCATCCAGAGAATGCCGGCATAAATCATTAGACCAAGAAATACCGTGCCTATCAGAGACAAAGCAGTCTTGATTACAGTGCCCAAAGAAGTTTGCAAATTTGAAGACAAACCAGTATCTCTAGTTACCTGTCCTAAATTTTCCAAAGCCCCTCCTAATCCTTTCCCGGTGGCTAAAGTAATTAAGGGAATTAAAATCATTATCCCTAACAAAGAAACAAAAAATATTTTTTTCATATATAAAATTATTCTTCAAAAAATTTTATCCGCTTCAAATCCCCAGACTCCCAAACACAAACCTGGTTATGGCATAAGCGGCCAAAACAATCACCAATCCAATGGCCGCGGCTTCCAGAGTATCTTTGGCTTTTTGCACATCTTCAGTCTTCCCCATGGCTGACATCCAACGCACGCCGGCATAAAGCATTAAACCAAAAAATACTATACCCACCAAAGACAATCCCACCCCTACTATATCTCCGGCCAACCCGGGCAAAGTTTTACCCGCGAATAAAGTTTTTAATCCGGCCTTATCGGCCGCCGTATCCAAACCATAAGTATCTCCCGCGGACAATACTAAATCAGCCGAAAACAAAAACCCCAGGGCAATCAGTGATACTAATGATATTTTTTTTACAAAAGACATATTTTGTTATTGCAAGCCCCATAGGGACGCGGCAATCTCTTTGATTTAAAACCACATTGGTTCTACATCAGGGAGATTGCTTCGTTCCCGCCTAGGCGGGT
>CAZXFG010000023.1:0-12226 GCA_964640515.1 uncultured Gammaproteobacteria bacterium
CACTTGATTGAGTGTAGGCATAATTAATGATATAAATATTTTGTAAAAAAAAGACTGAACGAAAATGCTCAGCCACGAGATTTTTATTCAGTTACGTTCTGGCCTACATTATATATATACAAAGGGGAAATGTCAAGAGGAGGGCTATAAATCCTCAATACTTCTTAAAAATTGACCCGGTTTAAGGCGTAATGGCTTATCTTCATATACATAATGAATATCGGCGTCCTCATCATCTAAAACAGTGGTACTATGGTTCAATAAAGAAAAATCTTTCAAGAGATCGGAACTAATTTCGGAAAGAAATATGCTCGGGCCGGACATAAAATCCCCGGCTCCCCCGCCAGCCATGGGATAAGTCAAAAATAAATTTTCTTTGGCCCGCGTGATGGCCACATAAAATAATCGGCGTTCTTCTTCCAAACCGCCTTTTTCAGTGAGCGCTCGGCTGTTGGGGAATCCGCCGCTGGCCAAATTAATTAAAAAAACCGTGTGCCATTCCAGCCCTTTGGCCTGATGAATGGTGGATAGAATTACTCTTTTTCCTTTTTCTACTTTAGCGTTATTCAATTGCGCGCGGCCAAAAGATTCTTGTAAAGTCGCTTCAGCCAAAAATCTTTCCAAATTATCATACTGTTCGGCAAAAGTGGCCAACTGTTCCAAATCTTGCTTCCTTTCCGGAGCATCAATATATTCATTAGTTAAAAATTCACTATATGGGGAAGCCAACACCGCCCGGATAACTTCGGCCGGTTTATCTTTAGGCGCTCCGATTATTTTCTGCCAAATCTGAACAAAATTTTTCCAACCCAATTTAGCTTTTTCTCCCAGCATTTGAAAACCGGTTTCAATTATACTGTCATTCCCGCGAAAGCGGGAATCTCCACTGTCCTGGGTCCCTGTTTCCACGGGGATGACAATTTTGTTCTTTATAGCTTCAACCACTTTTTGCGCGGCCACAGGGCCAATCCCTTCTTCCTTTAATAGCACCCTAAACCAAGCGGCCGTGTCCGACAGGTTATTTAAAATCCGCAAGTATGACAAAATATCTTTGACATGCGCTCGTTCAAAAAAGCGCAAACCCCCGCGATAGTCATAAGCTATACCCCGTTTCATCAGCTCCATTTCCAAAAGCTGGGAGTGATGCGATGCCCGGAACAGCACGGCCAATTCCTGCGGCAATACGCCCTTTTCTATGTTCTCTTCAATCTTCTGCGCCACAAAAACAGCTTCACTGGCTTGGTCCATCCGCGGATGCAGTTCCGGCAGAACTCCGGAACTCTTTAAAGTGCGCAAATCTTTTTTATACTGTCTAATATTATTGGCAATGACATTGTTGGCCAAATCCAAAATCTCCTGGCTGGAGCGGTAATTGACTTGCAACTTAAAAACTTTGGCCTCGGGATATCTTTCCTCAAAACGCAAAATATTTTTAATCTCCGCCGCTCGAAAAGAATAAATGCTCTGGGCATCATCCCCCACCACCAAAATATTCCGGTGTACCGAAGATAATTTATCTATGACCGACGCCTGAATTTTATTCGTGTCCTGATATTCATCCACCAAAATATATTTGAACTGTCCGCCATATTTCTGTGTGATCTCATTATTGTTCAAAAGCAGTAAAAAATTCACCAACAAATCGTCAAAATCCATGGCATTGGCTTCTTTTTTCTTTTGCGCGTAGCGTACGGCGATGTCCTTTATTTTTTCTTGCAACGACAACCAATTCGGATACTTATCCTCCAACACCTCATCCAGCGTCCGCTCGGCATTGCGAGCATAACTGATGATATTTTGTAATACATGAGCGGAAGGAAATTTTTCTTCCGGACTTTTATGCTCTTTGACACAGGCTTTGAGCAGAGACTCGCTGTCCTCGCTGTCTAAAATAGAAAATCTTTCTTTATAACCCAGAAGCGGCGCGTAAAAACGCAGAATTTTGTAAGCCACACTGTGAAAAGTGCCGGCCCATGGTAACTTAGCCGGACTATTGGTAATCTTTTGCACCCGAGCGATCATTTCATCAGCCGCTCTGTTGGTAAAAGTAAGGAGTAAAATATTTTCCGGCTTCACCCCCTGCTCCAAAAGATAAGCCACCCGATAAGTAATCGCTCTGGTCTTGCCACTGCCTGCTCCAGCCAGCACCAAACAAGGGCCCTCACCCATGAGGACGACAGCCAGTTGCTCCTGATTCAATTCTTTGGAAAAGTCAATCACATCTTTCTTTTCCCTTTCCCTTTCCTTATCCCAACAAAACTCGGTAAATTTAACATCCTCTCTTCAACCAATGATTCTTCAAATTTAAATTGATCTACGGGGGCATATCTAAAATAAAAACGCCGATCATCTCCAATTAATTCATTCAGATACGCCACCGCTTCTTCAGTATTTTTTATAAAAGACGGAAGTTGGGTGCGCCGTACCAGATCCCGAACAAAGCTATCGGCCTTTTCTTTCCCATGGCTACTCATTTTGTCCAATTGACTCGCTATGTAAAATGGAGGGATGAAACTTCTCTCCAATTCCCAATCGTCCACGTCTTTAGTCGTCGCGCCGCCATACCGCTCGATCATTTCACAATAAAATTTGATAATTTTCGCCGTCATTTTCGGTCCTAGATTTCCCTCGAATAATTCCCTCTCATATCCTGTCGGTCTGATAATATGTCTTACGGTATCTAAAAGGCACTGTCTGGTAACGATAATTTGGTCGTCTGTCGCAAGAATTTCATTAATAGACAGATCTCGGGTCGCAAAGTACTCCTTGTGATCCAACTCTACATCCATCCAAGTGTTCTGAAGCATGTCATCTGGAGAAAAACGCAGTAAAACATCTTTATCACTCCCTGGAAAAGGCTCGTCTTTTATCAAGCGTATGGGGTCAATGTCTCTCGGTTGAGACAAAGGAGGCAGCCCCAACGACCTAGTTAACAATTCTCGCGCCGCTCCGCCTTTATATCCATATCCGACCGGTAATCTTTCTTTGGAAAAATGATCCTTCACCGGTAAATAAAATAATCCATCTCTTTCTTTTATTTCAACATTTTTTAGGCCATATTCTTTCAAAAGATCAGCCACTTCTTGGTCGTCTACCGTGTTTTCTCTTTCTTCCAGCTGTTTTTTTAATTCTTCTTGCTCCTCAATGCTTGCGGTCACCAATTCAGGATATTTCTTCTGAAACACTCCGATTAGTTGCTCTTTAAATCCTAATTTGGGCGCCTTTTCCCTAATATTATATTCCGCGCCTCGAGACGAACTTTCCTTGATGGCCATAAAAAAATAATAAATCTTACTATATGTCATTATACTCTCCTCTTGATTTTTCGCAAAAAATCAGTAAAATATAGCCACATTATATACTATGGCCTTTTTTGAACAAACCCATCAAGACAAAAACTGCCGCGCCCGCGTGGGTATTATGCATACCGACCATGGGGATATAGAGACCCCTGTTTTCATGCCGGTCGGTACTCAAGCCACAGTCAAAACTTTGGATTCTTCGGATTTGGAAAAAATCGGCGCGCAAATAATCCTGGGTAATAATTACCATCTGCATCTGCGGCCGGGAGAAGATTTAATCGCTGGACAAGGCGGTCTGCACAAATTCATGAACTGGAATAAACCCATTTTAACTGATTCGGGCGGCTTCCAGGTATTTAGTCTGGGATTACAGAAACTGAAAAAAAATGTCATTCTGAGCGAAGCGAAGAATCCCTTAAATCCAAACTCTAAGGGGCCTTTCGCTAACGCTCAAGATGACAATCGTGCCACACTAGCAAAAATAGACGAAGATGGAGTAACTTTTCGTTCGCACTTTGACGGCTCCACTCATCGTTTTACTCCGGAATCAGCTATTGAGTGCGAACACAAAATCGGCGCTGACATTATTATGGCCTTTGATGAATGCACGCCGGACAACGCTGATTACGAATACACCAAAGAAGCCATGGAGCGCACCCACCGCTGGGCCAAACGCTCGTTGGCACAACATGTCATTCTGAATAAAACGAAGAATCCCTTAAAGCCTTACAAACAATTTTTATTTGGCATCATCCAAGGTTCGGGTCATCGCGATCTGCGTGAAACATCAGCCAAATATATTTCTTCTTTAGATTTTGACGGTATTGCCATTGGCGGAGAATCCATTGGCTACAATATGGAAGCCACCAAAGAGATTTTGGACTGGGTGTATCCATATTTGCCAACAGATAAACCACACTACGCCATGGGCGTGGGATTGGATCCGGCCGATTTGCTGGAAGCAATAGAACAAGGCGTGGACATGTTTGATTGCGTCGCCCCCACTCGCCTCGCCCGCCACGGCATGTTGTTCTGTCATTGCGAGGAACGAGATCCCTCACTTCGTCTCGGGACAGGCTCCGCAATCCCTAAAACAGCAGAAGATTGCCGCGCCCCTAAAGGGGCTCGCGATGACAAAAATAAACACCGAATTAATATAACGAATTCTGTGTTCGCGAAAGATGCCGGACCGATTGACCCGAGTTGCCATTGTCCGACTTGCCAAAATTATTCCCGAAGTTATTTACATCATCTCTTTGGCGCGCAGGAAATGACGGCCATGCGCCTGGCCAGCATCCATAATCTATATTTTCTCTTAGATCTCATGCGCCAAACGCGCGAAGCGATAAAACAAGACAAATTTTTGGAACTAAAACAGAATTGGAGATAAAATCCTTCTAAGCCACCTTCCAAGCACGGCGAGGAAAAGGTGGTTTTGATTTAAAAACCAAAACATCTCGCTCCTCATCAAGATAAATATTTTCTTGTTCAGCCAGACGAGGGAATTCCGTTTTTATACTTTCGATTAATCGTCTAATTACCTCCGGGTCTTTAATAATACCTAACCTAACATTTTTCTCCAATCTGGTTAAGGCAACCATCATTTTTTCTCCATCTTTTTCGTCCTTCCATCTCTGGGCCGCTTCTCCCGCTGATTCCTTTCTCATACTCACCACCGGAGCTTTGCGTCCTTTTTTGTGATGAGCCGCCCCTCTCTTCTCCGAGGAGGAATAAGGTAAGGAATTATCTTTACGGTTTAACGCGTATTTTTCTATCGGGCTAAGTTCTTCTGTCTTTTTGCTCCCTCCTTCTTTGCTCACCGATTTTTTTTCTTCCCGCCGAATTAATGGACCGCCCCCTTCCAATTCACGCTCTATCATCTCCGGCCACCTTGTTGATAACCCCATATTCTTAAAAAATTAAAAATAACATTAGGTATTATATCAATACTAATTTCTGTGTAAAGAACGCTTGTGCTTTGGAATAAGATAATTTACAGGTGTGTCATTTCTATTCTTATCCGGCTTTACAAAAGTGGTTTAATAAACTAAAATACCAGTATTAAAACTATTTTCTAAATCTATGCCTCGCGTCTTTTCCGGCGTTCAACCAACCAACAACATTCACATTGGCAATTATCTGGGAGCCATCAAAAATTGGGTGGAAATGCAAAACCAATATCAATGTATTTTTTGCGTAGTGGATTTGCACGCCATCACGGTTTTCCAGAAACCGGAGTCTCTGCGGCAAAATATTTTAAATGTCGCCAAAACCTATTTAGCTCTCGGACTTAATTCGGAAAAAAATATCATTTTCGTGCAATCTGATGTTAAAGAACACGCCGAATTGAGCTGGATCCTGAACACTCTAGCTAAAACCGGAGAAATGGAACGCATGACCCAATATAAAGACAAATCCACCCGGCATAAAGATAATATAAATTTAGGATTATTTGCTTATCCTGTACTTATGGCGTCTGACATTTTGCTCTATGATACCAACCTTGTGCCCGTAGGCGAGGATCAAAAACAACATGTGGAGCTAACTCGCGATCTGGCGCAAAAATTTAACAAACTATACGGCGAAACCTTTGTCGTGCCGGAACCTTTGATCAAAAAACAAGGCGCGCGCATCATGGGCTTGGATGACCCCGGCAAAAAAATGAGCAAATCCGCCTCTTCTTCCAGCAACTACATCGCCTTTTCAGATAATCCGGCCGTGGCCGAGAAAAAAATCATGAAAGCGGTTACTGATTCTGGTTCGGAAGTAAAATCCGGCGCGGACAAACCCGCTCTTTCCAATCTCCTCTCTATCTATTCCCTCTTTACCAACCGCACCATCAAAGATATTGAAAAAGAATACACCGGCCAGGGCTATGGCGCTTTCAAAAAAGGACTCGCCGAAATAGTGGGAGAATTTCTCTTTGACTTCCAGAAAAAAATTGAAACTTTTGAAGATAATGAGGTGAAAAAAATATTAACTCAAGGCGCTGACCGCGCTCGCGAACTGGCAACCAAAAAAATGGAACTAGTTAAACAAAAAATCGGCCTTAATTATTAATCAAATCATATGGAAACCAGCAAAATAGCTCTCATCAAAAATGTATATTTTTATCTTGTTTCTTTCGTGGCCCTGATGATGATGGCCGTCTCCACCGGCAATTTGATTAACACGGCTTTGCGCACCTATGTTTTCACCAGAGCGGATTACTATGGCGGATCCTATCCGGTGGCCGGGTGTGATCCTCTAATCAAAGCTCCGGACATCAAGACGCTATCAGCCGAAGAATGCGCCACACAAGAAGAGCGAGCTAAAAAACAGGAGGAAGATAATCGAATCGCCAATCTACAAAGAAGCGCTACAACCAGCATCTCTTTTATTGTTATCGGATTGCCGTTGTTTATCATCCATTGGAGAATAGTCAGAAGAAAAGAGGAATAAAACTATGCCCAAAAAAATTTTACTGACTATAACCATCATGACCGTGATGGTACTGGGTGGATGTAAAACTTTAGAAAAAGAACCTATTATACCTATGAAATTAGAAAGCCCGGTTTTTACGCACAATCAATATTTACCCACCAAATATACCTGTGACGGCACCAGCGTGAACCCGTCTTTAAAAATTGCTGATGTGCCGGATAATGCCAAAAGTCTGGTTTTGATTATGGATGATCCGGACGCTCCAAACGGAGATTTTGTGCATTGGATAATGTGGAATATTGACCCAAAAACTATTGAGATTACCGAAGATAGCGTGCCAACCGGCGCCACCCAGGGTATCAATTCAGGTGGAGAAAATAAATATTATCCGCCTTGTCCACCCACGGGCGCGCATCGCTACTTTTTCAAATTATATGCCTTGGATACTAAACTAGATTTGCCACCCACGACTGATAAAACACAGTTACTGGCCGCCACGCAAGGACACATCGTCAACCAAACGGAGATCATCGGCTTATACAGCCGGCAGTGAATGAACTATTTAAAAACCATAGAAAAACACTTTGGCATTTTATATCACTAAACAAAAGAGAGACCTCGCCAAGGCGAGGTCTCTTTGTGTATAATCCCTTACACCATCAGAGCGAAGACGGCGAGGTTCGGGTTACGATTCTCGTCCCAGTTCCAGTTGTCGCAGTGGAGACGACCCTCGTTCCAGTTCAGCTTGAGCCGGTTGCCGTCCGAGTCGCAAAATATGTCATTGACCTTCCAAAACACCGCCCGTTGAGTACTCTTCGGGTTGAATAGAATTCTGTGCCTTGAGCACACTAATTAATGACACGGGGTGCTAGGATCATTTATTCAATGTGTAATGGCACGCTATCTGAACCCGTGAGCGCAGATATTCTGGCCATCACATACCCTGTGCTGCCGGCTCGCATCCGTGAACGCGAGCAACTTGCGACGCAGCCGAGAATAGTATAACAAAATAGCTGTTTTAAAGGAAGCGCAAAAGTTAATAAAAATAGCAAGGCCCCCGGACATCGCGACTCCGCCAGTTGGCGAGAGCCGAAATGTCCGAGGGCCGAAAGACCAAGTGACCGAAGGTGCCGAACGAAGGGCCGAGAGCCCTAGCGTCCGAGCGCCTTGACCACCCCCAGAGCGAAGACGGCGAGGCGCGGGCTACGATACTCGACCCAGTCCCAGTAGCCGCAGTGGAGACGACCCTCGTCCCAGCTCAGCTCGAGCCGGCCGCCGTCCGAGACGCAGGTGTCCGTGCGGACTATCAGACCGTCGAACGGATCCTGGCCCGTCGCGTTGAAGTGCGCGAGCGCCAGACCCGCGATGTGGTTAACCGTACCGAACGAAACCTCGTACCAGACGGGGAGCCCGGCCTCGGTCTTGAACGCGGTGACCATCGCCGTCTGCTCGGACACATTCTTCCCTGTGCTACCGGCGAGTGGGGCCGGAATCCACGAGACGAATGCGTGCTCGGTCGGTGGGTCGGGGAAGTTCCAGTCCTGAAGATACTGGAAGTCCTCCCAGCACGGCCCCAACTGTGGCATGTCTCGCTTGAAGAGGTAGTTGGGCTGGACCTCGGCGTGGATCTTCACGGTGTCCGCCACGCCCACCGCCCGGGCCTTGCGACGGAATCCACTGACGATCTGCCGCGCTTCGGCCTCGGGCTTCTTCGCCCACTCCACGATCCAGGCGATGGCCTCGTCGTCGGAGAGCAGGATGTAGAACTCGACGGCCAGCTCGATGACGAGCTGTTTGAAACGCGCCTGGAACGACTTGGACCCGAGAACGCGCTGCATGCCCTCCTTGGTCGGGTTGAGTGCTGTGAGTGCATCTTCTACCAGCTTCTTGGCCTGATTCTTCTGTCCGGATGTGATCCTCGCGGTCATCATCCACCTCCTGTGATATGCGGTTTACCTTTACCCAAGCACTATACCGGGTTGGGGTTTACCACGTTGTTGGTATAATAAAACATGACATAAAAAATAACTTTTGTCAAACATTTGACCCTTTAATAAAACGAGTCAAATTTTGCTTATAACCCAGACGAATTTGACAAAAAAAATGGCCTGATTTATACTAACAAAGTTATGGAAAAACTGAACCAAAACAACAATAACAATAATAACTCCCTCCCTGACGGGCGAGCTTTTTAGTCTCTAAACCGACTCAACACTAAAAGACTCTCCCTGCTACGGGAGAGTCTTCATTTTTAATTGATTTCGGGGTAGTTTAATGGTAAAACGCCTCGCTGTTAACGAGGTTAGTGCAGGTTCGATTCCTGCCCCCGAAGCATTTATTCTCTAAAAGCCCATGCTATGCCCCATGCATACTCTAAGGAGGAGGTGCTCACCATTTGTGAGCGAGAAAAGGTGAAGTTCGTGGATTTGCAATTTTCTGACCTCTTGGGTCAGACCAAATCCGTAACCATTCCCCTGTCCAAGCTGTCCGAGGCGATTGACGCCAATGTTTGGTTTGACGGTTCATCAATTGAAGGATTCGCCCGCATCTTTGAAAGCGACATGTACCTAAAACTAGATCTGGCCACCTTTGCCATCCTCCCTTGGACGCGCGACAACGGAAATATCACCGCTCGCGTTATTTGCGATGTCTTCAAACCATCGGGCGAACCATACGAAAGCGACCCGCGCTTTATTCTCAAAACCCAGTTGGCCCGCGCTACTTCCATGGGCCTGTCATATTTTGTCGGACCGGAATTGGAATTTTATTTATTAAAACGCGACGAGTGCGGAAAGATAGTCCCTCTGCCCCACGACCATGCCGGATATTTTGATTATGCCACCGACGAAGCCAACGAGGTGCGCAAAGATATGACCCGCGCCCTGCAGGAATTTGGCATTGATGTGGAAGCCCTGCATCATGAGGTAGGCCCGGGACAACATGAAATAGATTTTAAATACGGCGATCCTCTGACAACGGCTGACGCGGCCATGACTTTTAAAGTCACCTTGAAACAAATCGCCCGCCGCCACGGACTCTATGTCACTTTTATGCCCAAACCATTTTTCGGACTGGCGGGAAATGGCATGCATGTGCACCAAAGTCTATTCAAAAACGGCCGCAATGCTTTTTACGATACCATGGACGCCTATCACCTAAGCGACTTAGCCAAACATTTTATCGCCGGACAACTCAAACACATCAAAGCTATGAACGCGGTTCTCAATCCGATTGTGAATTCCTACAAAAGATTAGTATCCGGTTATGAAGCGCCGGTCTATCTCTCCTGGGGCCAGACCAATCGCTCGGCTCTAATTCGCATTCCCCGCGTTAATCCGGACAAACCCACTGCCACTCGCGCTGAACTGCGTTGTCCCGACCCTACAGCCAATCCCTACCTCGCTTTTGCGGTGATGCTGGCCGCCGGGCTGGATGGCATGGAAAACGAACACATCTTGCCCGCCCCGGTGGAAGAAAATGTCTATGAAATGACCTCGGAAGAAATGCTTAACCGCGACATTGAAACCCTACCGGCCAATCTGCATGAAGCGCTAAAGAATCTATCCAAAGACACTGTCCTTCGCGATGTGTTTGGCGAACCTACTTACAAAAAATACCATGATATTAAGATGGCCGAATGGGAGAGCTTTCGTATAGCGGTAACAGACTGGGAAAAAGAGAACTACTTAGAAAAATATTAAAAAACCGTTAACTATTGACTTTTTTCGCCATTTTAGCTATATTTAAAGCAATTATTCAGGTGGGACCCTGACTCCATTCGGGGGCTATTACCACTTAAAAATGTCTCTATGTCTAAAAGAATGAAGGCCCTCGCGGTCAAGGTGGACAAAAACAAGGTCTATCCGATTGACGAAGCCATCCAGCTCGTCAAAGAAACTTCGGGCGTAAAATTTGACGCCAGCGTGGAAGTGCACGCCAACTTGGGTATTGACCCGAAAAAAGGCGAACAACAAATCCGCGCTACCGTCGTGTTACCACACGGCACCGGAAAAAATAAAAAAGTGGCGGCTTTTGTCTCTCCGGAAAAAGAAAAAGAAGCTAAAGATGCCGGCGCCGACTTCGTCTATGGCGAAGAGCAGATTAAAAAAATAAAAAACACCGGCAAGATTGAATTTGAAGTGGCCGTAACCACTCCGGACATGATGTCCAAATTAGCGTCCATTGCCAAAATACTCGGCCCCAAAGGTTTGATGCCAAATCCCAAAACCGAAACTGTCGGACCGAACATCAAAAAAATGGTGGAAGAATTAAAAAAAGGTAAAATCACTTTCAAAAACGACGACACCTCCAATATCCACCAATCCCTTGGCAAGCTAAGCTTTTCAGACGCGCAACTTAAGGAAAATTTCTTGGCTTTCTTGGACGCCTTGAAAAAAGCCAAACCCAGCACCTCCAAAGGAACCTACCTTAAGAACCTAATAATCTGTTCAACAATGGGTCCAGCCATTAAAATCGCGGAGAACTAAACCATCACCCCTCGTCTTGAGGGGTGTTTCAAAATATATGTTCATTATAGCTTCAGTAGGGATAAATTCTTTAGAAGAAGACAAGATGCGAAAAATTGTCCTGGCTGGTGCCGATATCATCCGGTTCAATTTTTCCTACCGTAACATGGAGGAAAACAACAATATAATTCAAAGAGGACAAAAAATAATCGACGAACTAAACGCTTCCACCAAAATCTTTTTTGATTATCCACTAAAAAAAATCCGTCTCGGAGACTTTAATATCAAACATTTCTCCGTACAAGAAAATGAAGAATTTATTATGCAATCTGGTACATTTAGTCTTGATTGCAATCAGTTTATCCCAGTGCAAATAACAAAACTAGGAGAAAAAACGAGAACTAACCAAATCATTACCATTGGCGATGGAGAAGTGGCCCTGCAAGTAGTGGGCATCATTAATTCCGATACGATAAAGGTAAGGATACTGAATAATGGCATAATATATTTTAAAAAAGAATTTAACTTAGGCTACTGCAGAGACAAAAATTATCTGCTTAAAGAATACAAGATAATAAATGAACAAACAAACCTCCTAGAGCCTGACTATGTCGCTATACCGTACATAGAAGAAAACTTCAACGAAGAACTAAAAAAAATATTCTTCCAACAAAATAACAGACCGGAATTGATAATAAAAATAGAGCAAAAAATCAGCGAGGAAAGCCTCATAAAAATTTGCAACGATAAGGATTACAAGATGCTGCTCATCGACCGCGGAGAAATAGGCGTAAACTTGCCATTTGAACAAGTTGGATTATGGCAGAAAAAAATTTGCAATATCGCTAAGCAATATAAAAAAATTATAGTAGTTTCCACACAAATTTTAGAAAGCACTATGAACTACTACATCCCGCATCGATCGGAGATACTCGATCTAACTAATATGATTTTGGATGGGGTAAACGGCATAATGCTTTGTCATGAAACTGGCTACGGATTGAGACCGGCTTATTCAATTTCCGTAGCAAAAAA
>CAZXFG010000024.1:0-11933 GCA_964640515.1 uncultured Gammaproteobacteria bacterium
TATATTATACAGTTTTTGCGTTAAATTGTCAAAGTTATCCACAGATTCATGGAATTTGGGCGTAAAGGAGGAAAAAGTTGACCTGTTAAGACAAAAAACCGCCGTTAAACACGGTCGGTTTTTTGATTATATATTGCCACTAAACATCATGCCCAAGTTCCTTCTGAAAGAAGTGTTCGTAGATTTGCCAAAAAGCGATAAAGATGGAGGTAATGATGGGGCCGATAATGAAACCGGTGATGCCGAAAAGCAGGATGCCGCCCAGAGTGGAAGTCAACACCAAAACCGGGTGCATTTGAGTGTCCTTGCCGACTAAGGCCGGGCGCAGGAAATTGTCTATAGTTCCAATAATCAATACTCCGGTCGCTAGAATAGCGATGCCCGCCGCATAATCGCCGGTGATAAGCATTATCGCTCCAGCCGGAACCCACACCAAGCCGGTGCCAAAAGGGGGCAGGATAGAGGCCACGGCCATGACCAGGCCCCAGACCACCGCGCCCTGGATGCCTGTGGCCCAAAAAAGAATTGATCCGATTATACCTTGAATTAACCCAACGACGACCGTGCCTTTAATAGTCGCTCCGGCGGTAGTGGTAAATTTTTCATAGAGAATAACCTCATGCTTGTCTCCCAGAGGGCAGAGGTGCATCAGGAAACGGAGTATTTTGCGTCCGTCGCGCAAGAAGAAAAATAGGGCGTAAAACATGATGACGGTTTGCGCTAGGAAGGCCAATGAATTTTGCGTCCAACTTTTTAATCCTTCAAAAATAAAGTTCACCACCGTGCGCGTGACTTCTGACATTTTTTCCGCCCAAAATTGTTCGTCAATATTCAGTCTGG
Source organism: uncultured Gammaproteobacteria bacterium (assembly GCA_964640515.1). Lineage (GTDB taxonomy): Bacteria > Patescibacteriota > Patescibacteriia > Magasanikbacterales > GWA2-37-8 > CAZXFG01. The sequence goes on from CAZXFG010000024.1 coordinate 841, forward strand.
CCGTGAACTGGTTATTTTTAACCCATTCGGTGATATTCACGATGTTGGTATTGATGGCGCTGCGATTGTTGCCCAAAGCGTTGTAAAGGTCAATTGATTGGCTGACCAGGAGCGTGCCGATTAGAGAGAGGGGAATTAAGATAATGAAAGCGATTAGGGTTAAAGTAACGGCGGCATTAAAATTCGGATGTTTTATCCGGCGGCCAATCCGGTCATAAACCGGGTAAAATAGTCCGGCGATAATCGCGGCCCAGAATAATGAGTAGGCAAAGGGTCTAATAAGAAAAAGGAAAACTACCGAAATGGTAATCAAGATTCCAAAGAACACGGCATGGCGTATTTTAGAAAAATCCATATTTTTATTTTATATTTTAAATCAAGTATATTTTACCAATTTTCTTTGTTTTCCACAACTATATTCCGGCGCGGACGCAAAATTTCCAGAATGGTTTGTTTGGAGACCACCCGGAGGATGAAAATGAGCAGGGCGTAGATAATGCCTCCGATAAGGATAGAGGGGATGATGTGGAGGGGTGGTAAAAGGTAAATAACAAAGCCCATGACTAAGCTGGCCAGGATAATTTTGAAAAAATTAGTCAGGCCGGGGAAAAATCGAGAGTAGTAAGACGACATTATTAAAAGCATAAAGCCGGCGTAGAATTCGGAAAAAACAGTGACATAAACCGCGCCGTATAATCCAAAGCGCGGAATAAAGAAAAAATAACCGGCCACGCTCAAAATAGCGTCGGAAATATACACCCACAACACTTGGCGTTGCTTATTAATGGCCAAGGAAATGTGTCCGAATACCATCCCGAGAGTAATGCCGAGCGCGGCCAGAATCAGCAGAGCCAAGATTGGTCCGGCTGAAGCGAATTCTTCTCCGGCCACAAAGAGCATTATCGGTTTGGCCAGCACAATGGCGCCGGTCACAAGGGGCAGTAATATTAGGGCAACCAGTTCAAAACCCATTTGCGCTCTTTTTTTGAATTCCGAATGTTCTTGTCGCGACCAGCTGTAGGCGATTAAGGGCAACATAATACCCATGGCCATGGCCGAGATCTGGGCCACAATATCCAGCACGCGATAAGCCGCGCCATACAATCCAACTTCGGTTTCTGAAACATAAAGAGGCAGAATCACTCGGTCTCCTTGCAGATAAAAGGCATTAAAAATAACAGCCACGGCCACGGGCCAGATTTTTTTCAATAGAGCCCGGGAAATTTCTTTATTTAAAGAAAATTTAATACCTCCGCTGTTCATCCAGAGAAAAAGGCAGTTAGCCGCGGAACCGATGGCCACGGCCCACATCATGGGCAGGAAGCCAATCCGCCAATAGGCGAAACAAGCCACACCGGCCAGGAGCAGAGCGCGGCCTATCAGGTCGCCCGCAGTCTGGATGTGCATTTTTAGTTTATATTGGTAATATCCGGTGAAGACTTGATTCAAGGCGATGGCGAAAAACGATAGAGACAATATAGCCACGGCGGTTTTAATTTCAGCTGAATAAGGGAAGAAAAGGATAATTAGCGGGGCCAAACCATTGAAGATAAGCGCGGTAAAAAAACGCCAGGTGAAAATGGTGTGCAGGAGTTTGTTTTTATCAAAGCGCGGTTCAGCCAGCATACTGCTGGTGGTTATGGTAAAGCCGAAATCAGATAAAATCCCGATAAATTGCAAAAAACCCACGGCCGTCACATACCAACCGAATTGCTCCACCCCCAGAGCGCGGGTCATAATCATCACCGAACCCAAACCCAAAAGAGTGCTTAAGGCCTTGCCCAGCAGTTGGACGGTGGTATTGCGCGCGATTTGGCGGGTTAAAGACATATTTTGTCTTTAAGTATATCATCCGTTGCCCGGCCTGACAATTGATGTTATAATAATTAATGCTTATGAAAAGATATATCAAAAAAATATTATTTTTATCATTTTTATTGCTAGGAAGCGAGTTTTGTTTTGCCGGCTTCGCGCAGTCCGCCAGTTTTACTCCGCCTTTTCGCGATACTGCCTATAGCGGAAAATTCGTCAGCCAAACCATTTTGGATCCAATTTCAATTACAGCCGGAGAAAGTAAGGAAGTAACGGTAAAAATAAAAAATACCGGTCAGAAAATATGGTATCGCACCGGCGCCAATTATGTTTCCATTTATACGGTGGATCCGCGGTATCACGCCAGCGTTTTCTACGGCAAAGGTTGGATTGGAAAAGACCAGCCGGCGCGGGTAACCAAGGATACCAAGCCGGGAGAAGTGGGAGAATTTATAATCAAACTTTATGCCCCGGCCAAGGACAGTGAGTATGCGGAAAAGTTTTATTTGGTGGCTGAAGATCGGACTTGGATTAAAGGCGCTTATTTTTTTCTTAAAGTAAAAGTATCCAAAGGGATAGCCGCGCGGGCCGGCGCGGTGTCAGCGGACGGGGAATCGGGAAACGCGGGATTGGGAAATTCGGGGGTGATAAATGACACGGCCAGTGAAGTGGTAAAAGAATACAGAACTTATGTGGCGGCTTTTTCTTCCGCCGAAATATCGGCCCGAGGCGGAGAGCAGATAAATTTTGTGGCGCGTTATGTGAACGATGGCGGTAAAAAATGGGATAATTATTTATGGCGGGAAGCGGGCAGTAAAAGAAAAGGGGATTTAGTCATTAGCGCCTACGAACCGGTGAATTTGGCCGATCAATCATGGATCAGCGCCGATAAAATAATAAAAAATGATGAAGCGGTGGAACCGGGACAGCCGGCGCAGATTAATTTTGTTTTTCGCGCGCCGAAAAAATCCGGCGAGTATGTGGCGCGGTTTCAGTTGACCGCCAACGGCCATACTTTGGACGGCGGGATTTTAGAATTGCCGCTGACAGTCACGGCTGACGCGCCCGATGATTACCAGGAGTTGATATTCGCCCAGCCATCGGGACGCGAGTTGGCAGCCGAGCCGAATATCAGAGTGGGTTTGTATAAGACGGGAGAACCGGTGAAATTTTCTTCGGACTTTCAATATAATGTATACGCGGGAACGGAATTAAAAGGAACATTACCGGCCGGAGAAAACGCCACTTTGAAATATCAAAATTCCACCTATTATTTTACCGGCGCCTCATTAAAATTTTCTTCGGATGATTTTATTCGTTTGGCGCCGGATGACATCAACAGTTATTTTACCTTGGTTAATTACGAGCGCCGCGTGTCGTGGAAGGGCAACAAAAATTTTAATGTTTATCGCGGAGTGATGGAATATAAATATTCGGCTAAAAGCGATTTGCCCTATGTGGTAAATGAACTTCCTTTGGATTTGTATGTCGCGGGCATAGGAGAGACTTCCGGAGGCGCGGCCATGGAATATATCAAAGCCATGTTAGTGGCCGCTCGCAGTTATGCTTATTACAATATCAACAACGGTTTGCCGGCGGAAAAACGCATTTTTGATGTTTACGCCACAACCGTTGACCAGTTATATTTGGGATATAACTCTGAATTGTTTATGCCCCGAGTGGCGCAAGCCCAGCAAGTAACCTATGGCGAAATGGCTACCTATAATGGCGCGCCGGTGACTACTCCATACTTTGCTCATTCAGATGGGAACACGCGATTGTGGAGCGAGGCCTGGGGCGGTACGGACAAGCCTTGGTTGCAGAGCGTGGAATGTTTTTACGACACGGGAAAGAGTCTGTACGGGCATGGAGTGGGGATCAGCATGCAGGACGCGGCGGCTCGCGCGGACAAAGACGCTTGGACTTATGATCAAATTTTGAAGTACTATTATACCGGTGTAGAGGTGGAAAAAATTTATTAAATAAAATAAGACAGGCATTACCCTTTTCGCAAACAGTGTCGGCTCGCCCGTGGGCTCGCCGCACTTCAGATCTCGCCCTGACGCCAGGTCGGGGTTCCGATATGTTGCTCAAAGACAATACCTGTTTTTAATTTATTTTATTATATTATGAAATTTTTTGTCCTCTGACGCCAAATCCAGTAATAATCGGCGTAAGCCGTTCGGATCCGGAATATCTACCACGATAAATTTAGGCGTGGCGCCGGCTGTTTGGATGACTACGCGGCCATATTTAAAAATTGAAGCAAAGAGACCTTTTATTTCCGAAGTGACATCTTGGATAAGATAGAGATCTGTTTCGGCGATGGTGCGGGCCAAAAGCCCGTTTTGCTCTATGTCTATCAAGCGGTCGTTGGTGATAATCATTTCGTCCAAATAAAAGTCAATAAAAAAAGAATAAAATAATACGATGACAAATAATAAGTAAACGCTTAAAGCCATGACAGCCAAGGGATAAATAATTCGGCCGGCGAGCAAATCAGGAAATAACTGATTGACAAGCCAATATAATAGAGCGGGCACGGCAAAAAGTACGAGAAAAAAAATAATAGTTTTAAGAAAAGTGAAAGGATGCCGTCGTATGATGGCGACAATATTTTCGTAGGATTTTTTTCTGATAAAATTATTAATGTCCATATGGTATTTTAATTGAATTGGTTTTGACCCCCGAGCCAATTATTATCCCAGATTTTTACCGGCTCCTGCCAGTCGGCGCTTTGCAGAAAAAACCAGGTGCCGTAAAGGGTAAAGGCCGCTAAAGAAAAGACAATAAAAGTTGCCACAAAAGAAACAAAGGTCAGGTTGGCCGTGGCTATGATGTGGGCGATATTGATAATGTAAAAAATGGCCAGCGCCAACAAGGCGCCAAAGAAGATAAAGAGAAAAACATATAGAGGAATGGTAATAGTATCCATATTAAGAATTAAATTAAGGTATTATTTCTTGGCGCTTCATACCCCAGATGCCGATAAGCGGCCGGAGTGGCTCGGCGTCCGCGCGGAGTGCGTTCCAGCATGCCGATTTGCAGCAGAAATGGTTCATAGATGGTTTCAATGGTGTCCATTTCTTCGGCAATGGCCGCGGCCAGAGTGTTGAGGCCGGCCGGTCCGCCGTTGAATTTATCAATCAGAGTTTTAAGCAAACGCCGATCGATATCGTCTAGGCCGCATTCATCAATGGCCAGCAGACCTAAGGATTCCAAAGCGGTGTCGGGAGTTATTATCCCATTATTTTTCACTTCCGCAAAGTCCCGCACCCGTTTTAATAATCGATTGGCGATACGCGGAGTGCGGCGAGCGCGAGTGGCGATGAGAGCCGTTGCTTCGTCTCCAAGCTCCACATTTAATAATCTGCCGTTACGGCGCAGAATGGTTTCAATGTCCTCCTTTTCGTAAAAGTTCAGATGGAAAGTATGTCCGAAACGATCGCGCAGGGGTCCGGAAAGCAAGCTCATTTTGGTGGTGGCTCCAATCAGGGTGAAGCGGGCCAGGGGCATGCGAATGGTTTTGGCCGATGGACCGCTCCCAATGATGATATCCAAGGAATAATCTTCCATGGCCGGGTAAAGCACCTCTTCTATGGTTTTATTTAAGCGGTGAATTTCATCAATGAACAAAATTTCTTTGTCCTGCAGATTAGAGAGCACCGCGGCCAGGTCGCCCACTTTTTCCAGAGCCGGACCGGAAGTTATCTTAACATTGGCGTTCATCTCTCGGCCGATAATATGGGCCAAAGTGGTTTTACCTAAACCCGGATTGCCATAAAGCAGGACATGTTCCAACGCCTCACTGCGTTTAGTGGCGGCTTGAATGGCAATATCCAAATTTTTTTTGATTGGCTCTTGTCCGACAAAGTCCTTTAATTCTTGGGGACGCAAACAAATATCCAAAGAAATTTCTTCTTCATCCACTTCCGGCGCCACTATTCTTTCCGGCGATGCTTCAAGATTGGGCATAGATGGAATTAATATTTTGCTCTATCATTATATCTAATCAGGTTTGTAAAGTCCAATCTTTTACGGTAGAATGATGATGTAATTGAACAAAAAAATTATGATAAATTTTTCGGAAAAATTAGACAGCGAGCATCGTCGTCGGGTTAACGCGGCCGAGGGGCGGGAATCAGGGGCAGAAACAGCTAAAGAGGATAAAGAAAAGGAAGAATTAAAGAAAGCGGCGGCTCGGGAACGCGCTGAAAGGACCTCCCGAGAGATCCAAAGCACCCGGAAGCGGATGCAAAATATTATGGCTAACATGCAACAGGTGATTAAAGCCGTGCAAGCCATCCGTCAACAGCTGGATTTGACCGAACCGGATGAAAATATTCCCTCCGTGGCTCGGGATCGTCGGACTTTGGAGAGTTTGCAAAAGAAATTAAACAGCTTGTCCGGCCAGCTGAATAATTTAAGGGCGGCTTTGCTCCAAGAAGAGCTTGGTGAGGCGCGCCAAAGACATAGCGACTGGTCAGAGGAGCGGTTGCGACAAGAAGCCGAACGATTAGTTGGAGCCAGATTGAAGAAATTAGGTTTGGAGCGGCAGAAATAATTTTTTAGTGTGGATAACTCATCTGGTATGAGTTTTTATTTACCCTTTTCTTCTCTCAACTGACATAAAATAGTTGCTTGTTTGGCAGTCCCGGAGGGAAATGATATAATGACGAGTGTTCCGGGGGAGATACTATATATAGTGTTATAAAATTAACTCACACACTATATATAGTATATAGTGTTGAGGTTTAAGCGTTTAAAATATTTTATGGATAATAAGCTGGCCACAAAGGTTTTTGTTTTAGATCAGGATTTCCGTTATTCGCCCCAGAACGGGTTGAAAGTGGAAAGGTTTTACACCAAAACGGACTTAAGTCCGTTTGATCAGTTTGAGTATGAACTGCGCACTTCTTTAATACGCGAACCTAATGGCAAAATAGTGTTTGAAATGAAAGAGGTGGAGGTGCCGGTTTTTTGGTCACAAGTTGCGACCGATGTTTTGGCGCAAAAGTACTTCCGCAAGGCCGGAGTTCCGCAGTATCTTCCTGATGGCGCCCCTAAATTAAACGCCGATGGTTCGCCGGTTTTAGGCGCGGAAACCAGCATTAAGCAGGTGGCGCACCGTTTGGCCGGCACTTGGACTTATTGGGGAGAAAAATACGGTTATTTTGTTTCTCCGGAAGACGCTCGGATTTTTTATGAGGAATTGGTGTACATGATTATCAATCAGATGGTGGCGCCTAATTCACCGCAGTGGTTTAATACGGGTTTGTATTGGGCTTTTGGCATCAATGGCCCGTCTCAAGGGCACTATTACGCTGATCCAGAGACTGGAGAAATCAAACCCTCTCTTGATGCTTACACGCATCCGCAACCGCATGCCTGTTTTGTCCAATCGGTCAAAGATGATTTGGTGAATGAAGGGGGAATAATGGACCTGTGGGTGCGGGAAGCGCGGTTGTTTAAGTACGGATCAGGCACGGGCACTAATTTTTCCAATTTGCGCGGCGCCAAGGAGCCGCTTTCCGGCGGCGGCACCTCATCCGGGCTGATGAGCTGGCTCAAGATTGGAGACCGGGCGGCCGGAGCGATTAAATCCGGCGGCACGACTCGCCGGGCGGCTAAGATGGTAATCTTGAATGTTGACCATCCGGATATTGAAGAATTTGTGGATTGGAAAGTTAATGAGGAAAAGAAAGTGGCGGCCTTAATCGCCGCCGGTTATGATTCGGCTTATGAGAGCGATGCCTATCAAACCATATCCGGCCAAAATTCCAATAATTCCGTGCGAGTAACCCAGTCTTTTTTGGAAGCCGTAGAAAAGGATGCTCCGTGGAATTTAATCCGTCGTACCGACGGCCAAGTGGCGCGGACCTTAGAAGCTCGCCAGCTCTGGAATAAAATTATTTTTGCCGCTTGGAGTTGCGCTGATCCGGGCGTGCAGTTTGATTCTACTATCAATGATTGGCACACCTGTCCGCAATCCGGCCGGATTAATGCCTCAAACCCCTGCGCGGAATATATGTTTTTAGATGATACGGCATGTAATTTGGCTTCAATCAATTTAGGTAAATTTTTTAATGCCGATACTCTGGTTTTTGATGTGGCGGGGTTTAAATACACCACTCGCCTTTGGACCATTGTTTTGGAAATCAGCATTTTGATGGCTCAATATCCCAGCGCGTCCATAGCTCAAGGAAGTTATGATTTTAGAAGTATAGGTTTGGGTTATGCTAACATCGGGCAGTTGTTAATGACCGCCGGAATTCCTTATGACTCTCCGGTCGCCCTGGCGTTTAGCGGTTCGGTTACTTCGTTGATGACAGCCGCATCCTATGCCGCTTCAGCGGAAATGGCTAAAAATTTGGGCGCCTTTCCTAAATATGATCTCAATCGCGCCGATATGTTGCGCGTCATCAGAAATCATCGGCGGGCCACCAACAATGTGGCCGGTGAAGAGTATGAAGCGCTTTCGGTCAGACCCGCCGGTATTGATCCCCAACACGCTCCGGCCTATATCCTCAATGCCGCCAAAGAAGAGTGGGATCGGGCCTTGGCCTTGGGGGAGATTTACGGCTATCGCAACGCGCAAACAACCTTATTGGCGCCCACAGGGACAATTGCTTTGGTGATGGATTGCGCGACCACGGGCGTGGAGCCGGATTTTGCCATGGTGAAATTTAAAAAATTAGCCGGTGGAGGGTATTTCAAAATAGTGAATGAGGCCGTACCGACCGCGCTTCGCACTTTGGGTCATACAACCGAGCAGATTGAGGAAATTTTGAGGTACACGAAAGGCCGCGGAACTTTATATGGGGCGCCGGTTATTAATCCGGAGATTCTCAAGTCAAAGGGTTTTGCCGATGAAGAAATAGCCAAGCTGGAAAAGGGCGCGTCCGGCACTTTTGAATTGGCATTTCTTTTTAACTCATGGACATTGGGCGAAGAATGTATGAAGAGAATGGGTTTCGGCGATAAATATAAAAATAAAGGTTTTGATTTGTTGCGCGAACTGGGTTTTGAGGAAGAAGAAATTGAAAAAGCCAATGAATATGTTTGCGGAGCCATGACCATTGAAGGCGCGCCGCATTTAAAACCGGAGCATTACGCGGTTTTTGACACGGCGAATAAAAACGGCAAAAAAGGCCGGCGGTATATTCATTATTTAGGTCATATCCGGATGATGTCAGCGGTCCAGCCCTTTCTGTCCGGCGCGATTTCCAAGACTATTAACATGCCGCATGAGGCGACTTTGGAAGATGTGGATGTGGCTTATAAAAAATCTTGGAAAGTAGGATTAAAAGCGATCGCTATCTATCGCGATGGTTGTAAGTTATCCCAACCACTGCAAGCCAAGAGCAAAGAAAAAACTGAAGAGAAAAAAGTGGAAGTACCAAAATCAATGGCCGCCATAGCGACTCCTTCGGCCGTGAAACTGGAGAGTACGGAATCCGGAGCGAAACAGTATGTGTTGTATTGGGACGACGGAAACGGCGGAGTGCGGCAAAAAATTTCCGAAAGCAATATCCAAGAAAATTACGCGCACGACGGCACCAGCCGCGGAGGAAAAATTTATTTGCACGGCGAGCAGAGAGTGCTCCCTTACAAACGCAGCGGGGTAACCATCAAAGCCAAGGTCGCCGGACAAAAAGTATTTTTGCGCACCGGTGAATATCCGGATGGAAGATTGGGCGAGGTCTTTATAGACATGTACCGCGAAGGCGCTTCTTTTCGCAGTATGCTCAACCTTTTTGCCATCTCGGTTTCCATTGGTTTGCAATACGGCGTGCCTTTGGAAGAATATGTGGAAAAATTCACTTTCACTCGTTTTGAACCAAGCGGAATGACGGATCATCCCAATGTGAAGTTTTGTACTTCAGTGGTGGATTATGTTTTCCGTTTACTGGGAATGGAATATTTGGGCCGTACGGATTTCGTGCAGGTTAAACCGACCGGCATCCAAAAAAATCGCGCGGAAAAAATGGCTTTATTAACCGGAGATGGGCAGAAAATTTTAGATTTTGAGGCGCCAGAAAGTAAAAAAGAAGATGAGCCCGCGTCAGCTAAGCCGACTGAAGCCGATGCCGTGGCTAAACAATTATCGGGTATGATGGGGGACGCTCCGCCTTGCCCCACTTGCGGGCATATTACGATTAGAAATGGGAGTTGCTATAAATGTCTAAATTGTGGTTCTACCACAGGGTGTTCTTAACAGGGATTTACGCGTTTGGCAATTTTTTCGCTTTCCGCTCAAAAACAACCAAACGCGTAAATAGTGCTTAAGCTGTATGCCGAAAATTTATACCAAAAAGGGCGACAAAGGAAAGACGGAATTATTAGGTTGTTCCTGCACGAAAGATTGTGTCAGTTTGCGGGTGATAGGGGAGCTGGATGAATTGAATTGCGTCTTGGGTATTGCCGGCGCTTATTTAAAAGAAAAAAAATTATCCCGCTTGTTGGACATGCTTGTCTCAATACAGCGGGATTTATTTTTAGCCGGCGCCGAAGTCGCGGCCCTGCAGGTCGGCCGCAACCCAACTGTCATCCTGACCCGCCATAGGGCGGGGAAGGATCCCTTAAAGTTCATTGACGGCTCTAAAGTCGTAGCATTGGAAAAACAGATTGATACTTGGTGGGGGGAATTGCCGGAATTAAAAAAGTTTATCTTGCCCGGGGGGAATCTCGCGGCCGCTCATCTGCATTTGGCTCGAGCGGTTTGTCGGCGAGTGGAGCGAGAGTTGGTGGCCTTAGGTAAAAAGAAAAAAGTGCGTCCGGAGCTGTATCAATACTTCAACCGGTTGAGCGATTGGCTCTTCATCGCCGCCCGTTGGGTAAACGAAAATTAGCAAAACGAAAACAACCCATTTATAGTGGGTTGTTTTAATTTAGTGGTCCAGGTGGGAATCGAACCCACATGCCTTTTGGGCACGGCATTTTAAGTGCCGCGTGTATACCAGTTCCACCACTGGACCTAATGACCATATTTATATCACAATTAAAACTATAAATCAAGGTTAATTTGTGGTATAATATAGCCATGGCCTTAAGGAGAAAATTAAAAGGTTTTACTTTGATTGAAGTAGTCATAGCGACCGCTGTGTTTTTGTTATTCGCCATAGGCGTTTATGGCGGTTTACAGTTGATATTTAAAATCGTCTATCAATCGCGTTTAAGAATTTTAGAAACTTCAATTTTGAGCGCGGAATTGGAGACAGTGCGCAATTTGCCTTTTGACCAAGTGGGCATTTCCGGCGGTTTGCCGGCCGGCGTATTGC
>CAZXFG010000025.1:0-4262 GCA_964640515.1 uncultured Gammaproteobacteria bacterium
CCACCCGCCTCATCACCACCACTTCCCGCCCATTGCGGCCGGGCAACGCGGACGGCGTGGATTACCATTTTGTCAGCCAAAAAAAATTTGAAGAAAAAATAAAAAAAGGCGACTTTCTGGAATACAACTTCTACGCCGGCAATTACTACGGCACGGAAAAAATCCGTTTAGAAAAATCATCGCGCAAGCATGATATTATCTTTACCCAAATCGAAGTAAACGGCAAGCACAATTTAGATAAAGCCGGAATAAGCAACCTCTCTATCTTCCTTCTGCCGGAAAATCTGGATATCCTTAAAAAACGCATCCAACGACGCGGAGGATTAAGCCCTGAAATTATCGCCGAACGGCTAAAAACAGCAAAAAAAGAGATAGCCGAATCGGTTGATTATGACTATCGCATAATAAACAAAGACGGCCGGTTAGATAATACCATATCTGAAACCGCCCGGATTATCCGCTCTATGTTGACAAAAAAAATCGAATAAGCTAATATATCCCCGCTTTCCAAATATAACTTCAAAGGTATGAACATGGCATTTAAACCGGGTATGGTGGTAAAAATCCACCAAAAAATCAAAGAATTAAACACCAAAGGCGAAGAAAAAGAGCGCATTCAGATTTTTGAAGGTACTGTTTTATCAGTTAGACATAGCCAAGAGCCGGGCGCGACTATCACAGTTTACAAAGAATCCGGCGGTGTGGGCGTAGAAAAAATATTCCCCATTCATTCGCCGGTCATAGATAAGATAGAGATAACGAAACAACTTCAAGTGAGGCGCGCGCGTATTGACTATTTAAAGGATCCAAAATTTAAACGCCGGGTAAAGGAAGTAAAAAAAGAAACAAAGAAGTAAAACAAAATCCCCAGTCATTCGACCGGGGATTTTTTATTCCCGTCTTTAATTTAACTTAAAAACTTTCCCGTCCAACTTTTTTTATTTTTCGCCACATCTTCCGGCGTACCGACGGCCACGACTTCCCCGCCATGGCGACCGCCTTCCGGCCCCAAATCAATAATCCAATCGGCGCAACGAATGACATCCAGATTATGCTCAATAATCAACACCGTATTTCCCTTTTCCACCAGACGGTTCAATACCAGAAGCAAGTGCTTAATATCTTCAAAATGCAAGCCGGTAGTCGGCTCATCCAATATATACAGAGTCTTGCCCGTGGAAGCGCGGGATAATTCCGTGGCTAATTTGACGCGCTGGGCTTCACCGCCGGATAAAGTAGTGGCCGGCTGGCCCAATTCCACATACCCCAGCCCTACTTCACGCAATAAACTTAATTTATCGGCAATAGCCGGCTTATCATTAAAAAATACATAAGCTTCTTCCACTGTCATACCCAAAACATCGGCAATATGCTTATTCTTAAAATGAATCTCCAGCGCCTCTTGGTTATATCTCGCTCCGCCGCACTCATTGCATTTTACAAAAACATCAGCTAAAAATTGCATGGGAATACGCGTGTAACCCTCGCCCGCGCAGGCCTCGCATCGTCCGCCGCCTTTAACATTAAAGCTAAACTTGCCCGCGTCATAACCTCGCATCCTGGCTTCAGCGAGCTCCGCGAACAAATCACGGATTAAAGTGAATACTCCGGTATAGGTGGCCGGATTAGAACGGGGAGTCCGGCCGATGGGACTTTGGTCAATGCTAATCACTTTATCAATTTGATCCAAACCTTTAATCTCTTTATGTTCAGCCGGATTATCTTTGGCTCGATAAAAATGCCGGCTCAAAGCCTTGGACAAGATATCAATCACCAGAGTAGACTTGCCCGATCCGGAAACGCCGGTCACGCAGACCAACTTTCCCAAAGGAATATCCACGGTAATATTTTTTAAATTATTACCCTTGGCCCCCGCAATGGTCAACTTTTTCTTATCCTCTGTTTTCCGTTTTGGCTCGCATTCCAAACAATCCACCTTTAAGCGACCGCTTAAATACGCGCCGGTCAAAGATTCTTTGGATTTTTTAATCCGCGCCAAATTTCCAACGGCCACAATTTTACCGCCCAAAGTGCCGGCGCCCGGGCCGACATCTATCACATAATCGGCCGCCTCCATCATGGCGGCATCATGCTCCACCACAATGACCGTATTGCCTAAATCACGGAGGGAACGCAAAGTATCAATCAATTTTTGGTTATCTTTAGGATGTAAACCTACTGACGGCTCATCCAATATATATACCACTCCCAACAAACCCGTAGAGAGCTGGGTCGCCAAGCGCACTCTGGTCACCTCGCCGCCGGACAAAGTATTAAGCGAACGGTCAGTGGATAAATAACCCAAACCTACCTGCTCCAAACTGGATATTCTTTTTATCGCCTCCCGTAAAATCGGTTCCGCAATTTTATTTTTCTCTACCTCCGGCTTAACGGCTTTAGCCACATCCTTTAAAAATACATGGCTGTCTTCCACGCTCATTTTGGAAACTTCAGCGATATTCTTGCCTGCTGATTTAACTGCCAACGACTCACGGCGCAAACGCATTCCCAAACAAGCCGGACAAATTGTCTCGTGCATGTATTGTTCAATCTCCTTGCGCACATATTCCGAATCAGTTTCCAAATGCCGTTGGGTCAAATTGGGAACAACACCGGAAAAAGTAATTTTCTTCTCATCGGCCAAATAGATTTCATCTCCCGTGCCATAGAGAATCAGATGTAAAACTTTGGCCGGCAAATCTTTAATGGGAATATCCAAAGAAAATTTATGCTTCTCGGCCACCACGGACAAAATTTTCTGATACCAATTTTGGTTGCCGGTAATGCGCGTCCAAGGCTGGATGGCTCCTTCGGCCAAAGTCAACCGGTCGTTGGGAATCACCAAGCTCGGATCCACTTCCATGGTCACGCCCAAACCGGTGCAACGCGGACAAGCGCCATAAGGACTGTTAAAACTGAAACTGCGCATATCCAAAACCGGCAGAGCGCGTCCGCACTCCGCGCAAAGCCCAACCGTAGAGAATGTTTTCGTTCCCGCTCCATTAGCCACGACAACCAATCCATTGCTTAATTCTAAAGCCAGTTCCACCATCTTAGTCGGATTTTGTTTTTTAATATCCGTAATTCGGCCGATTAATAATTCCACATCATATCTCTGTCCTTTTTCAAAACGCCAGTCCGGCAAAGCGTTAATTTTTATTAATTCGCCGTTAATGCGCACCCACTCCTGGCCGGACTTTTCCACCCGCTCTAAGAGCGCCCCCCCGTCCACCTCTCCCTGGCGCGCCAGAGGCGCTAACACCAAAAGATTAGCGCTTTTGCGAGCCATCTTGCGCACGGCTTCCATAATTTCACCGGCCGTATGCGCTTCCACTTTCACTCCGCAATCCGGACAATATTGCTCGCCTAAACGGGAAAATAACAGACGCAAATAGTCATAAATCTCCGTGGTGGTGCCCACGGTGGAACGCGGGTTTTGGGAAAATACCCGCTGATCAATGGCAATGGTTGGAGATAATCCTTCCACACTGTCCACATCCGGTTTATCGCGCAAATCCATAAACTGACGCGCATACGAAGAAAGGGACTCGGCATAACGCCTTTGTCCCTCCGCGTAAATAGTATCAAACGCCAAGCTTGATTTTCCCGAACCGGATAATCCGGTAATCACCACTAGCTTATTTTTCGGAATCTCTACGCTGACATTTTTCAAGTTATGCACCCTAGCTCCTTTAACTACTATCTTATCTGACATAGCTTTTATTTTTCCATTAAACTTTTATATACCTCCTGATCCACACCCTCGTCAATGTCATGGATATCCCCAATGTCCACATTGAACCGAACCCCTTTTTTCATTTCTTCGGCCGTAAAAAAATATTCTTTTTTCAGTTTAGCCGCTTTCACGCTGGATCCTTGACCCCATGAAAAAATACCGCCTCCGTTCCGATTTATATCTCCTAAATCTATCCCCCCTCTTCCCACGCCATGCACTTCATCCACGGGATCGCAGTCTTCGTTAAAAACAAAGAAAATCGCAAACCCCTTAAGACCTCCCCCTTTCCTTTCGCACCAATCCGCCAGTTCATCTATTTCTCCATTAGTAATAGCCCTGATTTCGTAATATACTTCTTTTGCCCCTATATCAAACATCTCGGCTTGCTCGGTGTCATCGGCATCATACCACCATAATGACCCTTCCACATCACTGGAACCATCATTACAAACCACTCCGATGCCATTAATTGCCCCCGTTAATATCTCCTCTGTTTGTATCCAAGGATATGCCCACCCCTCCCCGA
>CAZXFG010000025.1:4362-11827 GCA_964640515.1 uncultured Gammaproteobacteria bacterium
GCCCCCGTTAATATCTCCTCTGTTTGTATCCAAGGATATGCCCACCCCTCCCCGACCAAAGTGCCAAAAATGCTAGAAGGACAGCCACTGCCGGAATATCTGCTCCCAATAATCTTCCCGATTACCTTGGCTCCCCCCCTACAACTATACGGCTCTTCATCGCTGCCTCCGCCACCCATATAACATATTCCGTCATCGCAAAAATCACCCAAACACATGGCGCCTCCCGAATCCTTAACCAGAAATCTTTTACCGCATTGCAATTCGTCAGTATTATTTATTTGTGACAGCGCGATATTAAAATCCGTAACCTGGCTAAAGGCCTTCTTCACTTCTTCGACACTGCTCAAGGCGTTTAAATTGTCAGCCGATGCCAGTTTGATGTCATTGGGAACATCCGCGCAAAATTCTGTACTTAAAATTACTTTTCTAACGAGCCAAACCTGTGGCAAACGCAAACTAACCAAAGCCGGATTAATGGAACTTAAAATAAAATATGACATGTAGGCGATAAAAAGTCCGACCAAAGCGCCCATAATCCTTTTCTTAGCGCTGTTAATCATTTCGCTATTGCCTCCTGAAGTCATATATTGCGCTCCGGCGATGATAATCACCACGACCGCTAAAATAGCGGCGATGCGCAAAGCGTAACTATAAATAACCTGAATATATTCACCGATATTCTTAAACTCTCTCTTGCCGCCAAAACTAACCGAGGCCGTGGTCTGGCCGGCCGGCAGACATTTGCCCCATCCTTCTTTGATACAAGGAGACTCCTTGGCATAAAATCCTTGCTTGGCCTCTGATTCTTCCAACTGAAAAAGGTCCTTGCGCGTTCTGGCGCAATCTTGTTCTGTCCAGCAAACAGGATTGAACTGGGGGTCAACATGTGTTTCTTCCGCCGCCATTGCCGGCGCCAGAGGCAACAACAGATAGCCCAGCATTACTAATAAAAATATTTTTCGCAAAAATTTTTGCATAATTCTTAAAACTAACTACTAGATTCCCGCCTTCGCGGGAATGACAATTTTTACAAACTCCCTAAAAATTTCTCCCAAGCTTCATAACTCACCATCCCCTCCACCTTTTGCCCGTTCACGAAAAAAGTCGGCGTGCCGCGCACCTGGTATTTATAACCATCGGCATAATCGCGATTCACTTCCGCTCGCGCCTTGCTCCCGGCCAAGCATTGTTTCGCTTTGTCAAAATCAACACCCGCCTGGGACAATAAATTTTTCACTTCCGTTTCATTCAAAGTTTCCGGCAGACTCCCCTGATTGGCGAATAAAATATCATGCAAAGACCAATACTTTCCCTGTTCATGGGCGCAAGAAGCCAGTAAAGCCAATTCCGAAGCGCCTTT
The DNA here is from genome assembly GCA_964640515.1 of uncultured Gammaproteobacteria bacterium. Classification (GTDB taxonomy): domain Bacteria; phylum Patescibacteriota; class Patescibacteriia; order Magasanikbacterales; family GWA2-37-8; genus CAZXFG01. The sequence continues at coordinate 5,726 of CAZXFG010000025.1, forward strand.
ATGTATGGACTCGCCCGGAAAATCCCGCACGATAATTCTTACTTTTTCCCAATATTTTTGCGCTATCTTGCGAATTATAGGATCTTCGGTCAAACAATTGGGGCACTTAAAATCAATGAACTTCACAATCACTAAATCAGCTTCCGGGTTGCCTAATGTCGGATCATCGGTTGATTCTAAATCTTTTCTGGCAACGCTCATTCCGGATCCCTTTTGCTGAACAGCGCTATTCAGCTGTTTGGCTATTTCCTCTCCTTCTCCCTTTTTAATTTTCCAAACATAATAACCCACAACGGCGCCAAAACTCAAAACCACGGCTATTGACAAGCACAGCAAACCGATTAAAAACACTCCCCACCAGGTTTGATACCAGCGCATGGGATTGGAAATGGAGTCGGGCATAAAGATGCTTGAAGATTTAAGATGGCTATATTATACCATAAAACCAAAACAATCAATACCCCCGGCCAATCCGCCAAAATTGACAAAAAAGAGCGGATGTGCTATAATTAAAGATGCTTAAATACTTCTATGAAAGAATTAATATATAACATTGCCCAGATTGTTTTGGCCGTTTCGCTAATCTTGGTCATTTTACTGCAACAAAAAGGTAGCGGTTTGGGAGGGGTTTTCGGCGGCACCGGCAACATCTACAGCACCAAAAGAGGAGTTGACAAAATACTTTTTTACGCCACTATTATCATCTCTATCATCTTCTTCGGCCTGTCTTTCGCCCGTCTAATCTATTAAAATTTTCTTCGCTTCTTTAAAAAATATTTTTTTCCCATGAATTGGAAAAAATTCTTCTCGTGGTTTAAGGACAAAAAAAACAAAACCGTGGTGGATCATCTGGATAAACAACTAGTGAAGAACATTAACGCCCGCCGTTGGCCGTCTTTATCACAATTACATTATCTGCCTCGTTTTCTAAATCGGCAAGAAAAAATCCTGGCTATGCTTTTGTTGTCCGCGGCCGGCTTAACCGCCATGATTTGGGCGGCCACATTCGTAGCCGTGCACCATGGTTTGGCGCCGCGGGAAGGCGGAGAATATTCCGAAGCCATTATCGGACAGCCGAAATTGATCAATCCGATATTCGCTTCCATCAATGACGTGGACGCGGATCTATCCGCCCTGATTTACTCCGGTTTGTTCCGCTACGATCATAATCAACAATTAGTCGGCGATCTGGCCACCGCTTACGAATTAAGCTCTGATAAAAAAACTTACACCATAAACTTGAGAAAAAATGTAAAATGGTCCGATGGCGAACCATTTACGGCCGAAGATGTGGTCTATACTTTTGAAACTATCCAAAATCCGGAAGTCGGCAGTCCGGTGGCTCCCGGCTTTCAGGGCATTACCGTGGAAAAAACCGGCGACTACTCCGTTACTTTCATGCTTAAGGAATCATTCGCTCCATTTCTAAACAGTTTGACCATTGGCATTTTGCCGGAACATATCTGGAATAATTACGCGCCTAACAGCATCCGACTGGCTAAAAACAACATCCAGCCGATTGGCACCGGTCCTTGGGTTTTTGACAAATTAATCAAAGACGACAACGGAAAAATTCAAAACTATTCTCTGGCGCGCAACGAAAATTACTATCTGCAAAAACCATATCTGAAAAACATCACTTTCAAATTTTTTGAAGATTATCAGCAGACCATAGATGCCTTGCGCCAAAAAGATGTGTTGGGATTGAGCTTTGTGCCGCGCAATCTCAAAGAAAAAATTACCAGCCACAATATCACTTTTTATCAAGCTCAATTACCGCAATATACCGCTTTATTCTTCAATCAAAATGGAGAACCAACCCTTAAAGACGCAAACCTTCGGTTGGCGCTGGCTAAAGCTTTGGATAAAAATTTAATATTAAAAGAGGGTTTGGATGGCGCCGGTGAAGTTGTAGACGCGCCCATTCTCAAGACTCATCTGGGCTATAATCCGGACATTGAAAAAATATCTTTTGATGCCGGCGGGGCCAGCGCGCTTTTAGACAAAAACTGGAGCCATATTCAGCCGGAAGAATATTTCCAATTACGCCAAGAGGAAATTATAAAAAATCTTAAAACCGACATTGAGGAATTGAAAAATAACGCCAGCACCACGCCGGAAGTCGTTTCCAGCACGATTGCCCAATGGGAAAAACAAGCCGAAGAGACCGCGCGAGGTGAAATGCATCTGGAACAACCGTTCTATCGCAAAAATAAAAATGGTAAAATTTTGTCTTTAGCCATCACTACAGCCGATACCGCGGAATACAGACAAACCGCCGAAACCATGGCAAAAATGTGGCGGACCGTCGGCATCCAAACTTCAATCATTCTCGTTCCATCGCGGCAGATTGTGAGGGAAGCGCTAAAAAACAGAAACTATCAAATTCTGCTTTATGGCGAAATCGTGGGCAACGACCCTGACCCATATCCTTTTTGGCACTCTTCACAGGTTGATTACCCGGGATTGAATCTGGCCATCTTCGCCAACCGCGCCGCGGATAAAATTTTAGAAGATGCCCGGGCCAGCAACGATCAGACGGCTCGCGCGGATTTATACAAAAAATTCCAAGACATTTTAGTCAAAGAATTGCCGGCGATTTTTCTCTATTCTCCCAGCTATACTTTCGCGGTAGACAAACAAATCAAAGGAGTGGATATCGGCGCGATTGCCTCGCCGTCCGACCGTTATAACAACTTAAACAATTGGTACTTCAAAACGAAGTGGATTTGGAAATAAAATAAAATAAGGGCGAGTGGCGGAACTGGTATACGCGTACGTCTCAGAAGCGTATGGAGCAATCCTTGAGGGTTCGAGTCCCTCCTCGCCCACTAGAATATCAACCCTAAACTAATTTTCTTCTTTTATTATTAATTTTAACTTTATTTATGATTAGCGCCACAACCCAACAATCACGACCGCGCCGAAATTTTCGGACTCATGGCCGGCCACCCACGGGAGATAAAAATTATCGTCCGTCTTTTTCACGATTCCGCAATGACGGCGATAAACTGCGCATTGCCGTGCTGGGCGGATTGGAAGAAGTCGGCCGCAACTGCACCCTCCTAGAATACAACGGCGACATTATTATTATTGATATGGGCCTGCAATTCCCGGAAGAGGACATGCCCGGCATTGATTACATCATCCCAAACATGTCCTACCTCAAAGGCAAAGAAAAAAATATCCGCGGAGTGATTATCTCTCACGCTCACTTGGACCACATTGGCGCCATCCCCCACCTGATGCCGGCTTTAGGATTTCCGCCAATCTACGGACTGCCCCTGACCAACGCCATCATCAAAAAACGGCAGGACGATTACAAAAATATGCGCCCGTTGAATATTCATAACATAAAATTGGAGGATAAACTCCGTTTGGGCGCTTTTGAATTGGAATTCTTCCATCTGAATCACAACATTCCGGATTCCATGGGCATTGTTATCCGCACTCCGGAAGCCACCATTGTGCACACCGGCGACTGGAAATTTGATTATCAACCGGTAGGCGAAGCTCCGGCTGATTTGCAACGCATCGCCAGCATCGGCGCTCAAGGAGTAACCGCTCTCTTAACCGACTCCACCAATGCCTCTCACCCCGGCCATCAATTATCTGAATCGGAAATCAGCACCAATTTGGTGGATTTGATTGAAAAAGCCCCGGGCCGTATTATTTTCGGCACTTTTTCTTCCCTGCTGTCTCGTATTAAACAGATTATTGAAATTTCCGAAAAGCTGGGCAAGGTGGTGGCTTTGGACGGTTTCAGCATGAAAAGCAATGTGGCAATCGCCAAAGAGTTGGGTTACATGAAATTCAGCCCGAAAGTATTGATTGACCTCAAAAATACCAAGGACTATCCGGATAATAAAATCGTCATTGTTTGTACCGGAGCGCAAGGAGAAAGAAACGCTTCGCTGATGCGCATTGCCAATGGCGAACACCGCTTTATCCAATTAGTGTCGGGCGACACTGTCGTCTTTTCGTCTTCAGTCATCCCGGGCAACGAACGCACGGTGCAAAGATTGAAAGATACTTTGTTCCGCAAAGGAGCCGAAGTCGTGCATTACCAAATGATGGATGTGCATGCCGGCGGTCATGCTAAAGCCGATGATGTCAAATTGATGATTCGTTTACTGAATCCGAAATATTTCGTGCCCATTGAAGGCAACCATCACCTTTTGCATTACAACGCCAAGGTCGCTCAATCCATGGGCTTTGCCAAAGAACATATCTTCATCGCCGACAACGGACAAGTGATGGAATTCAAGAGCGGTGTCGGTGTTTTGACGAAAAATAAAATTCCGGCCGACTATGTGTTTGTGGACGGTTTGGGCGTATCTGATGAAACCAACATTGTCTTGCGCGACCGCCAAGTTCTGGCTGAAGACGGCATGATTGTGGTTATCGCCACGGTGGACAGCCACACCGGCAAACTGGTTCAAAATCCTGATATCATCTCCCGCGGTTTTGTCTTTTTGAAAGAAAACAAAGAACTGATTGAGGATTTGCGGCATCGCGTCAAAAAATTAGTGTTGGATTCCGATCCCCTGTCCTGGGCTGACACCAATTACATTCGCAACAAAATCCGCGATTATGTCGGACAATTTTTATTCACCAAAACCGAGAAACGCCCCATGGTGCTACCGGTTGTCATAGAAGTCTAAATATCATTCAACATAGATATTTGTTCTGCCTCTTCGCGAACAGTGTCGGCTCGCCTGCGGGCTCGCCGCACTTCAGATCTCACCCGCCGCGAGGCGGGTTCCGATATGCCGCTCAGAGGCAGAACAAGTATCTTTGATATAAACTCATTCACTTATGAAAAAACTCTACCGTTCCAAAAAAGATCGTAAAATCGCCGGCGTTTGCGGCGGTCTGGCCGAATACTTTGGCGTGGACGCCACTTTAATTCGGTTGGGCTGGATATTGCTTACCTTCATGACCGGCATCGCGCCCTTTGTCATCGCTTACATCATAGCAGTCGTGATTATTCCGGAGGAAAGGGCGGGAACTCTAACACCTTAAACAACTTATAACCTAAAAAAAGTGGCGACGACAAGTTTCCACTTTTTTTATTTACCATAATAAGATATAATATCCACGATATAACATTTTTACTATGCCCAAAAATATTAAGCCACATGTGGAATTTTACGGCATCTGGCCGGAGATGAAAGACTATATACGCGCTAAAATGAACGGATTCTCTTGTTCCATTCACGAAGAAAATATTTCCGATGCTAATTTGAGTCCTAAAACAGAAATTCTGACTGTCTTCGTAGAATCACCGGTTACCAAACAAACCATCAATAAACTGCCGGAATTACAAATGATCGCCACCATGTCCACTGGTTATGATCACATTGACTTCAAAACCGCAAAAAATAAAAAAATCCCCATTTGCAATGTCCCTTCATACGGAGAAAACACGGTGGCGGAACATGCCATGGCGCTCCTCCTGGGTTTAACGCGTAAACTTTTTCAATCGGTAAAAAGGGTAAAAGAGGGAGTTTATGATTTCCACGGCCTGCGCGGAGTGGATCTGAAAAACAAAACCATCGGCGTGGTGGGTACCGGACATATCGGCGCTCATCTTATCAAAATGGCCGGAGGATTTGATATGAATGTGCTCGGATATGATCCCTATCCAAATAAAGAACTAGCCAAAAAATACGATTTTAAATATGTAAAATTAGACGAACTGCTCGCTCATTCCGATTTTATCAGTCTGCATGTGCCGCTCTTCAAAGAAACTTACCATTTGATTAATCAAAAAAACATCAAAAAAATAAAAAAGGGCGCCTATATAATCAACACCGCTCGCGGCGGCTTAATAGACCCGGAAGCGCTGGTTTGGGCTTTGCATAATAATCAAATAGCCGGGGCCGGACTAGATGTGCTGGAGGATGAAAATTTAATACAAAATGAAGAAAAAATAATCGGCGGCTGTACCGATGGTCAACTCAAAACTAATCTAATGAACAACATCATTATTGACCACCCGAACACCATTGTTACACCCCACAACGCGTTTAATAGCATTGAGGCTTTACGCCGCATCGTGGATACTACGGTAGATAACATCAAATCATTCACAGCCGG
>CAZXFG010000026.1:0-845 GCA_964640515.1 uncultured Gammaproteobacteria bacterium
TTGGCCAACCACTCGAATTTTTTGTCTTTCAACACAAAGTTCGAGCCGACATTTTACCATGTTCTTTGGCAGTTTTTGTCCACCAGAGTCCTCGTTTCGCTTCGCGGGCGAAAGGAAGGGGTGTGAGGAGAGGCCCGCCTAGGCGGGCGCCCGCGCCGTCAAATTTCGGCCAAATCCGTTCGTATTTTCTCCTATGTCCCGAACAACCTTAAAATAACTTCATAGCACGGAGGTTATTTTATATTTTCTTTAACACCGCTTCCATGTCATCCCAATCGCTCACCTTCACCAATTCTGTCCGCAATTTTTTGAGGTTGGCTACCCCTTTCACCCTTTCCCCCTTAAAATACCACAGCAAATGTTTTCTAAAAGTAACAAGGCCGTATTTCTCGCCATAATGCTCCAAGTGCAGCTCCGCATGGCGCAAGACGGTCTTTTTTAATTCATCAAGGGTTGGGACTAGAGATTGCTTCGTCGTTTCACTCCTCGCAATGACATGCTGTCTAAAAATCCACGGATTGCCCAAAGCCCCCCGGCCGATCATCACCCCATCCGCGCCAGTGACTGCAAAACATTTTTTTATATCTTCACTATTCTTAATGTCTCCATTGGCTAAAACCGGAATAGATAAAAGTTTTTTTACTTCCGCGATTCTCTGCCAATTGGCCTCTCCGCTATAGCCTTGCGCTTTGGTACGGCCATGAATGGAAATAGCGTCTGCTCCGGCCTCTTCCAGCGCTAACGCAAATTTTAAAATCTCATCATCTTTGCCCCAACCCAATCTGGTTTTTACGGAAATTGGCACACCCAAATCAGCGGCTTTTAATTTTTTTACTATCTCCACG
>CAZXFG010000026.1:855-2582 GCA_964640515.1 uncultured Gammaproteobacteria bacterium
CACGGCCAATTCAGTATTTTTCATAAGAGCCGCGCCAGCCAAATTTTTACCGGTAATTTTCGGCACCGGACAACCCATGTTAATATCTATTCCCTCGGGATGGTATTTATCTACTACAATTTTAGTAGCTTTAACAATGGTTTCTCGATTGGAACCAAACAACTGCAAAACAATCGGCCGTTCTATTTTTGCAAACTCGCACATTTTCAAAGTTTTTGCATTTCCCCGCACAATCGCCTCGGAGCTGACCATCTCTCGAAAAATCACAAAATCCGAACCTGCCACTTCTCGGCAGATACGACAAAACGGCTGGTCAGTCATATCCGCCATGGGAGCCAAAGCCAATAATTTTTGCTTTTTAGTTATCCACATGCCGCAATTTTACCTGAAATAAGGGAAAAAAGCAATATTTGACACCACCTGGCGGAAATGATAAGGTAAGGATGGTCAAAATTAAAATTCAAAATATACTTGTGGAAGTGAGGTGCAATTCCTCCACTGTGCCGCAACGGTAATTTCCCGATTTAATCGGGAAGAGTCCGATCTTCAAGTATGTCCATCCGTTTAAACGAATGGATCATCCCGAGCAGGATTTTTTTATATCACTTTTCCCGCTCGGAAAAGTTTTTATTTTTATGTTAAAAAATAGACATCTTCTCGTCACTTTCCTCATGTTGCTCGGAGCGGCGTCTGTGAGTCTCGCGGTATATTATCTCTCCCCTACTCCGCGGCTTGCTTTACCGCCAGTGGTCAATGAACAAAAAGAAAATCTACCCGCTGAAGAATTAAAACCAGCGGAATTAAAATCCGCTCCCCCTGCGGAAACGAAAACTGAAATTACGCCGGCGCCGGAAGAAGAAAACTTTATCTCCGCGCAAATGGTAATCGGAGAAAAAAAATACGAAACTCAAATTGCGTCCGGCAGCAACGCTTATGACCTGATGAAAAAAATAAGTGAAACTCAAGGCCTGCAATTTTCCACCAAAGAATATTCGGGCCTCGGACATTTTGTGGAAGAAATAAACAACATAAAAAATGACAAACAAAAAGGGATTTACTGGATATTTTATATCAACAATCAATCGTCTCAACTTGGCGTTTCCAGTTATATTTTAAAAAATAACGACATAATCTCTTGGAAGTATGAAACCGCTCAATTTTAGTCTTTTGACCTTCATAAAGTTATCCACAGCCTCTTTTTTGCTTTGTTTTAGCCTAATTTTACCGGTTCAGGCCGAGGAGACCGCTACTACGACTGACACCAATATACCTGTTATCGTTGAAACTGCGACTACCACCACGCCAACCTCTACCCCCGAAACTCCGGAACCAGAACTTCCGACGATAAAAATCCATTTACAAATAGAAGCTTTCGATCAGACATTGTACAACGACGATTTGGAGGTGGAAGCTTGTTTAAGCGCGCCCGATAGCGCCGAACCGACATTGAACGCATGGTGCGCGATAGAACAAATCGCCGCAGATGAAGATTGGACTATTAATCACACCACTTTCGGCGATGCCAAATTTTTATCAGCGATCAATAATTATAACGGCGTGGATTTTAACTGGTGGGCTTTTTTCCATAATTTTGATTTTGCCACCGAGGCGCTTAATCAATATGTTTTATCCGAAAACGACCACATTTTGCTCTCTTATGGAACTTTTCCTTTAAAAATTGAAGCCGATGACGCCAGCCCGCTACTCAATTCCACTTCAACCGTAAA
>CAZXFG010000026.1:2592-11797 GCA_964640515.1 uncultured Gammaproteobacteria bacterium
TTTGATCCCAGCTCTTGGGCACCGGTTTGGACACTATCCCCTTCAACAACCATTGTTATCAATGACCAAGAATTTTTAAGTAGCGACGGCACTCGTGAGTTTCTAGCCAACCATTATGGCCCATATAACATTTCGGCGAAAAAAACAGGGTCCATAAGCAGTGCATCAATAATCATCGCGCCGCAATTACCGACCGCTAACATTCATCTGCAAATTGCGGGATTATCTGCTAATTTATATAATCAAAATTTGATGGTAACCGCCTGTGAAGAAACCCCAAAGAGCGGAAACTACACTCTAAACGGCCTCTGCGCCATCAAACAAACCGGCCTAGATAACGACTGGAACTATTTTGGCACTGATGCCTTTTTGAACTCTATCGGCGATATAGAGAACAACCAAAATGATAACTTTATCTATTGGATGTGGTTTGTTGATCTAAAAGACGGACAAGTGGCCTTAAACAAACATTTGTTAAACTCAAATGAAAATTTATTGCTCACTTATGGCCGAAATCCGCTAAGAATCAACGCCAGTGTGAGCACCACCTTGCCTAACACCACCTTTATCATCTCTCTGGAAGAATTCGGTTTTGATTCCAGCTGGAACGCGGTCTGGCTACCGGCCGTCAGCAGTACTTTATTAATCAATGGCCAAGAGATTAATAATGATACCGGCAATTATGAACTACTGGCCACCACCACTACGCCATACATTATTTATGGAAAAAAGAGCGGATACTTAGATAGTTCAACCATAACTATTACCGGGCAAGAAGCCCTTCCAAGCGAACCAACTACTGAAATAGAACAGCCCACGCCGCCACCAGCTTCCAGCGGTGGAGGAGGCGGATATTATGCGCCCACGCACGATGTTTTGGACACCAACAAAGCCATGCAATATCTTTTGGCCAATCAAAATGCGGACGGTTCCATCGGCTCAACGCTCTACTCCGATTGGTCAGCGATTGCTTTAGCGGCGGCCGGACAAAATAACGAAGCGCTAAAAAACTATTTACTCTTTGATCCGAGCGCCGCTGGCGGATTAAATGAGGTCTCGGACAGCGCTCGCCGCGCCATGGCCCTGATGGCTCTGGGAATCAACCCTTACAACGGCACTAAAACCAATTACATTCAAAAAATTACTGATACTTTTGATGGTACGCAATTTGGTGATAAGGATTTATATAATGACGATATCTTCGCCCTCTTTCCCCTCTTACACGCCGGGTATACGGTTGAAGACGGTCTAATCACTTCTACTGTAAAATTTGTTTTAAGCAAACAAAATCCCAATGGCGCTTGGGATGGAGTAGATATGACGGCCGCTACTATACAAGCGCTCTCGCAAATCAAAAATATTGAAGGGGTAGAAAACGCGCTAAATAAAGCCAAAGAATTTTTACGCAATCAACAACAATCCAATGGTGGTTGGGGCAATACTTTTTCCACCAGCTGGGCTAACCAAGCTCTAGCGGCTTTGGGCGAAAACCAATCTAATTGGGAAAAAAATAATAAAAATCCAAATGATTATATCTATACCCAACAAAACATCTTGGATGGCGGTTTAGAAAAAGACAGCGTCGTCACCAGCACCCGTCTCTGGGCCACCAGCTATGCCATTCCCGCGGCTCTGGGAAAAACTTGGCCGCAGATATTAAATCATTTTACTAAACCGACCAATGCGACAGCAGAAGTCAACGGTGTGGGCGGATATTATCCGGAAACCATGGCCACTTCCACTACCTCTTCTCCTACTTCTACTTCCACACTGCTGGCCGTGGTTACCCCTACTTCCACACCGATCGTAGCGCCGGAAATCATTATTGAGCCGACTGAACCGCTGACGACAGCCGTAGAAAAAATAAAAACAATTGCACCAAAAAATGAGAACGCATCACAGCCGGTGACTGAAAATACCGTGAAAGAAAATAATAAAGACGAGCAAAATGAATCGCAATTGTCAGCCGCGCCGGCATCAGCCGAAGACAACACGGAAACAATTATCAATGCCCTGCCTCTAGACACACCCACCCGCCGAACGGCCAAAAAAGTGGCGGCCGCAACAGGCGGCGGAGCCCTGGTCATAGGCCTGTATCTGGGATTGAGAATATTAAAAAATGTGGTATAATTACCAAGGCCGAGTCAAATAAGAAAGTCCCGCTTTCTTATTTGCGAGGCCTGATGTAATTTCAAGCTTTGCTTATAATTACTAACACATATCCTCGCTTTCGCGTGGATAAGATAATAATATATAATTATGAAGAAATATTTGCCGATCTACGCTCTCCTTTTATTGGGTGTCATCTGCCGTTTCCTGCCCCATCTCCCAAACTTCGCCCCCATCGCCGCTATTGCCTTATTCGGAGCCATTTACCTTCCCAAGAAATGGGCGTTGACCTTGCCTCTCTTAGCCATGTTGGCGAGCGATATCTTTATCGGATTCTATACCTGGCAGATTATGCTCTCCGTTTATCTGTCTTTCGCTTTGGTGGTAGGCATCGGGTTATTAGTGAAGAAAAACAAAAAATTCCACACCGTGCTGGGTGGAACCTTGCTGGGCAGTGTCATATTTTTCCTTATCACCAATGCCGCGGTCTGGGGCTTTGGCACTATGTACGCTCACAACTTCTCCGGCCTGATCCAAAGCTACTACATGGCTATTCCTTTCTTCCGTAATTCACTCTTGGGCGACCTCTTCTATACAACAGTACTAGTCGGTGGCTACGAATTCTTCCTGGCCTACTCCGCCAAAAAGTTAGCTACTGCTAAGGAAGTTATCTAAAACAAAAAACACCGTATTACCCTTGAACAACATATCGGAGTCCCGACCTGGCGTCGGGACGAGATCTGAAGTGCGGCGAGCCCGCGGGCGAGCCGACACTGTTTGTGAAAGGGTAATACGGTGCTTTTAATTTTATCCGTAAGGCAATTCTTCCGGCGGAGGCGGTTCAACCGGCTTGTCCGGTTCAGGCGGAGCCGGTTGAGGCACTATGACCCGCCTAATCGGACTCTCCGTAGTTTCCATTGGTAAATCAATTGGCGGTTCACCGCGCTTAGCCGTCGCTTTCTGCACCATTGGCGCTTTTACAAATGGCAACGGGAAATGCCACAGCGTAGCCAATTCTTCAATATTCAAAACAAATGGCTTGCCGCCGGGCCTAATCAACCTCCTCTTAAAAGCGCGGACAAATTTGGACTTTAACCAGCCCAACCGCATGTCTCTAAAAGCATAATGCAATTTAGTAAGTTTATAAGGCACAATAGCATTGCGACTCTGCACATTGAATTGATTAAGAGCGCCTACAAAACCATCAAAACAACGACTGGAATTAAATACTTCATTACGCGCCGCGTATAATACTCTTATTTTAGACTTAAAACCGACTTTGGAAATCTTCTCTTCAATCGCCTCTATAATCGTCTTATTGCCCGGAGTCAGTTCCATTACCCTGCCTAGCGGATCATCTGGCTTGGCCACGGATTCTCCGCCCGCTTCAAAATTCCAATCCCAAATCTGTCTCGCGGTGTCAGCCAACTTTATCGGTATGCCGGTAAAAAAAGAAGCTATGGAAAATCCCAATCCTCCACCGCCGGATTGAACTTTAGACAAAGCCGCTCCTTTAGATTCAACGATTTTCTTGACTAAAGCTATCCCATCTTCTTTCCAACCGCTGCCGGTCGGCCTCAAAATAATCTGCAGCCAAAAATTCTCTCCTGCGCCCACGCGGGTAAAATTTTCCAAAATAGCGGCCATGGGATCGCTGAACACCACATCTTTGCTTAAACTATATTCAAAATTCGGATAAGTGCGAATGGGAAAAGTTTCGGCTTTTTCCAAATGAAATTCCGCCCCGAATACATTGTATTCTGAATTGGGATAAAGACTGGGAATGCCATCTACATAATCTTCCACTTCAGTAATTTCCGCCTCCGGATACTGGGCGTAAATTGCCGCTTCCACCAAATCTCTAAACTCTATTTCCGTGCGAATCAAAAATTGAATATATCCTTCAATACTAATAATTTCCAAACTAAACCACTTCTGTTTGCGCCCCATCCGATATTTTTCAGTGATATTGGGCCCGATGTGCGCTCCGCTGAAATGAGCAAAAATCTGCTCCACGGCCTTGGGCGATTGGATAAACATGGGTGGAATATCTATGGCTAACAAAACCCATTTCCAAGATTTCATGTATCGACGCTGGCGGTACAATACCCATGTCTTAACTCCCATAAAAAAGAAAACCAAAGCCGTGATCGGCCAACCGAAAATAGCGAACAAATCCCTGACTGCCTCATTTGGCGTCTGACTGAAAATTTCCTGCCAAAAAGACAGGTCTAAACTAAAACCAAAAATCGTTTCAAACATCATATTAATCTTTATCTACCATCCTATATACACCGCCATAGATAATAAGGACAGCTAACGAAGTCCACCACCATCCATGCCGGCTGGAAACATAGCCGGAATAATAAGCCAAAATACAAATCACCGTCGCTGTTAAAGCGATCAGGTGCCGCATGATATTGTCGCCCATAAAAAAAAATTAGGATAGGTATATTATACCACAAACAAAAAGCCCCCTAAAGAGGGGGCCGTATTACAGATGGTTAGACAGCCCTTCTTTGCCATTTCTCTACAATCACCAAAAGCGGACTGGCAATAAATATAGAGGAATAAGCGCCGGAAGCGATGCCGATCCATAAAGCCAGAGTAAAATTATGAATGGTCGGTCCGCCCAAGAAATACAAGGCGATCAAAGGTAAAATGGTCTTAAGAGTAGTATTAATAGAACGCATCAAAGTCTGATTCAACCCATTATTGACCACATCAGGAAAAGTCTCGGCCGTACGGCGCAATAAATTCTCGCGAATGCGGTCATAAACCACGATGGTATCATTAACCGAATAACCAAGCACGGTCAAAATGGCCACCACAAAACCTATATCCACTTCTACTCCGTAATAATGACCTAAGAGAGAAAAAATACCCATGACTAACAGAACATCATGCAACAAAGCCACTATGGCCAACAAACCATACTTCCAACTAACTACCGGAAAAGATACTTTACGAAAAGCATAGGCCACATAGGCGATAATGCCTAAATTCACAAAAATAATGGCCCAGAGAGCGCGTCGGCGCAATTGCTGGCTGACGGTCGAGCCAATAGTCACGAAGCTCTCCTCACGCACCGTGTTATCATCTTTTTGATAGGCCTCTCTGATTTTTTTCAAGACTAACTGATGCTGGTCTTCGGTCAAAAAATTGGTGCGGATAATCACCCGATCGCTCTCTGACATTTGAACAACTGAATTTTTCAATTCCAAATCATCTAAACTCTTAACCATATCCGCGGTAGTCGGCCGAGCATTAGAAAAAGACAACTCAAGAAGCGAACCGCCGGTAAAATCAATACCCGGCTTCAATCCCCATATCAATAACAGCGCCAGACACGCTACGCTGATGGCCGCGCTGATAAACAACCAGATTTTAGAATATTTAATGAAAGGAATGGTCATAAACTTTGTGATTAATTACACGATAGAATTATCCTTTTCCGCCATCCGTTTGGTATAACCCCAGAACAAGCGATTCCCCTCTTCTTTGAACCAAGGGCAGACAAAACGCAAAATGGCTCTGGTCACGGTAATGGCCGTAAACATGCTCACTAACACACCAATGGATAAAGTAACGGCAAATCCTTGCACAAAACCACCGCTCAACCAAATCAGGAACACACAGCTGATTAAAGTGGTAATGTTGCTATCGCGGATGGATGGCCAAGCGCGGACAAAAGATTCTTCCATGCTGGTACGCAGGCTCTTACCTAAGCGTAATTCCTCTTTTAGACGCTCAAAAATAAGCACATTGGCGTCCACAGCCATGCCCACGGATAAAATGAAACCGGCAATACCGGAGAGAGTCAAAGTGACACCAATTAATTTGAAGATAGCCAAGCTTAAAGCCGCGTACACCGACAAAGCCAACACAGCCAATATGCCCGGCAAACGATAATAAATGACCATGAACAGAATAACGGCCAAAAAGCCGGCCAAACCGGCCTTTAAACTTTTGGTTAAAGAATCCGCTCCTAAAGAAGCGTCTACAGTTTGCTGACTGACTAATTCCACCGGCACAGGCAAGGCGCCGGAATTGAGCCGTTGGGCCAAAAGTTTGGCTTCAGTTAAAGTAAAACCGCCGGTAATTACCGCGCTTCCGCTGGTAATCGGCTCATTAACTCTGGGGATGCTAATCGGCGTTCCATCCAAGAAAATCGCTACCGGCTTATTTACATTTCTGGTAGTGATATCGGAAAATAACTTAGTGCCCTCATCATCAAATTTCAAACTAACCTGAATCTGGCCTACATTCATATCCTCGGTCACTTCAGCGCGCGCCAGATATTTGCCGGACAAACCCGTACTCTTCCATTCATCGGATGGCGGCACAATATCGGTTTTTTGTTTGATTCTAATAAAAATCCACGCCACTTCGTATTCCTTAGGTATATTTTCGGCTGTCTTGTAAATCAAATGATAGCCAAAATCAGTTTCCACCACCTCGGAAATAGTATTTGTCGGCATGGCGAAAGCGGCTTCTTCAAAAGACGGCACCATTTGACCCTTGCTGAAGGAACCCAGTGAACCGGCCCGTTCAGCCGCGCCCGGTTCAGTGGAATTTTGTTTAACCAAATCCGCGAAGTTTTGCGGAGTGGCTGTTTTTTTCAATTCTTCAATTTTGGCTTTGGCTTCGGACTTGGTAAATGTCGCGTTATCACAACCCTGGGCGCCCATATAACAAATCAAAAGATGAGAAGCGGTCACTTGTTTTTCGCCTTCGCGCTCGGATACTTTTTTCACTACGCTATAACTGCTGTCTGTTTTGAATAATTCCCGTCCCACTTCTCCGACAGTATGAGTTTTAGCCCAAGCATAAATTTTCGGATAAGACGCTTCATTAATGAAGCCCAAATTACCATCATTATTCTTAGTTTTATCATCTTCAGTATATTTTTTAACCGCTTCCGCCCAATCCAAACCCCTAATTACCGCGGACAAAGCTTCTTTGGCTTTTTTATCGGCCTGCTTATTATACTCATCCAATTGCTTTTTTTCCTCGGCCGTCAGATCGCGCGGCGGCTCGGTATTTTCTTCTTTAAATTCCAAAACTGGCGTTTCACCGATCATTTTGATAGCTTCATTAGTATCAGTCACACCGGGCAATTCCACGATAATCCGATAATCATCGCCTACTCTGGTGGTTTGCACCAATGGTTCGGCTACTCCCAAACCGCCCCGCACCCGGCGTTCAATCACATCCCGCACACCCTCCACCGCGTCCACTTGGTCAGCGCCCGGAATAGTGGCCGTATTCGCCTGATAGATTAAATGCGCGCCACCCTGTAAATCCAAACCAAGCTGAAAGCCGGCTTCAGGCATAGTCGGCAAGCCCAAATTGGTTTTGGTATTCACCCAGTTAAGACCCTTATTCAGTTGCGCCGGAAAAATATATGCCAGACAAAGCGCCAACAGTACCACCACCCCCCCGACCACCCACTTAATTTGCGTCCTGCTCATGGTAGTTTTGCTGATTGGCCGAAATTTTTTACCCATAGATAGAAAAATTAAACGAAGTAACACTGTCATTCCCGTGAAAACGGGAATCTAATATTGAGTTAATATGTGTCAAAATCTTACTACTTTTCTCCATCCTTGGCAAGAGGCAATCGTGGCTGAAATCACGCCCCATGGCATTTTTTGAACTTCTTCCCACTTCCACAAGGACAAGGGTCGTTGCGTCCGATAACTTTGCCTGAAGCATCATGCGGTTTTGATTCGGTTTCCACTTGATCCCCTACGGCGGTTTTTTGCGCTCCGGTCAAAGTCACATCCCGCCTCTGCATCACGCTGGGAGCCATCTGTATCCCAATGCTCACTTTATAAACCATATATACCACTTCTTTCTGAATCATGCTCAAAAGATCATTAAACATGCGGTAAGTTTCTTTTTTATATTCTACCAGAGGGTCTCTCTGTCCGTAACCGCGCAAACCGATTCCGGTCCGCAGATAATCCACGGCCACCAGATGCTCCACCCACAAATTATCAATACCGCGCAACAACACTTGTTTTTCAATTTCCAACATCAATTCGGGCTGGGGAATTTTTTTAGTTAACAAATCTTCATATTTTTCTTTGGCCAAACCATTCAGATACTCAATAATTTTCGTCCGCCGGCCGGCCTCGTCCATGCGCGTCGCCTGATCCTCGGCTTTTTTACCCAGACCAAGCACAATTTCTTTTTGTTCAACTGATAAAGGAAAAACGGTCATCATGGTTTCATAAATTTCCCGCATATTCCAATCCTGCGTGTCTTCGGCATTGGTATGAAAAGAAACCACCTGCTCAATTTCCTGTTCTACATATTCCAAAATCATGGCGCGTAAACCATAAGTACGCGCTGTGCCGGAGTTTAGTTCCTCTTTTTCCCGCTTAAATGATTCTAAAATTTTCTTGCGCTTGCCGTAAATCACTTCGCGATGGCGATTAAGCACATCATCATATTCCAATAAATGCTTGCGGGTGTCAAAATGAAATCCTTCCACTTTTTTCTGGGCTGATTCAATAATCCGATTCAAAGCGCGGTTCTCAATCGGCATGTCCTCGGGCACGCGCAAAGTCTGCATCACGCTTTTGATGCGATCGCCGGCGAAAATACGCATCAAATCGTCTTCGGTGGATAAGAAAAATTGGGTATGACCCGGATCGCCTTGGCGTCCGGCGCGGCCGCGCAACTGGTTGTCAATACGCCGCGATTCGTGGCGCTCGGTGCCAATGACAAACAGCCCGCCCGAATCTCTTACCCTCGCGGCTGATTCTTTATCCGGCGGATTTCCGCCTAAAATAATATCCACGCCGCGGCCGGCCATATTAGTAGCCAAGGTGACGGCTCCGGAACGGCCGGCTTGGGCGATAATCTCGCCTTCTCGTTCGTGGTTTTTAGCGTTCAAAATTTCATGTTTAATACCCTCGCGTTCCAAATACAAACTCAAGGCCTCATTTTTATCTACCGAAACCGTGCCGATCAGCACGGGTTGGCCTTTGTTTTGTAATTCTTTCACCATTTTAGCAATGGCTTTATATTTATCCTCTTCGGTTTTATAAATTTTATCCGAATTGTCCAAACGGGTGCCGGGTTT
>CAZXFG010000027.1:0-11333 GCA_964640515.1 uncultured Gammaproteobacteria bacterium
CATTAAATACGCCTTTCTCATTCAAAAGCGGCACCATCGGCAGATCAATCTTTACGCCGAGATTATAATCATCTTCACCGTAAATTACAGCCGTATGCACGACACCTGTACCTTCGGCAGTGGTCACAAAATCAGCGCTCGTCACATACCAAGATTTTTTACCGCTATTTTTTACGGCTGGAATTTCGAACAAAGGCTCATACTCTATACCGACTAAGTCAGAACCTTTTATGCTGCTACTTATTTTATATTTTCCCTCACCCAAAACCGCATCAGCTCTATCTTTTGCCACTACCAGCTGAGACAGATTTTCTACCTCGATTACGATGTACTCAATATCCTTGCCCACGGCCAAAGCCACATTCCCGGGCAAGGTCCAAGGCGTGGTAGTCCAAGCCAATATATATGTATTTTCCGGCAAACCATGTTTTTTCGGATTTTTTACTTTAAATTTAACAGTAACTGTTTCTTCGGTAATATCCTTATAACTATTATCCATGGCCACTTCAGCCTTAGAGACCGGGGTCTCACAGCGCGGGCAGTACATGAGCACCTTGCGACCCTCATAAATCAAACCTTTGTCCCAAATGGTTTTTAGAGCCCACCACACCGACTCCATATAGGTCGGATCCATGGTCTTGTAGGCATTATCAAACTCCACCCAGCGACCGATGCGATTCACCATTTTCTTCCACTCCTTGGTGTACAACAAAACTTTGGACCGGCAGGTGTCATTGAATTTTTCCACGCCGATTTTTTCTTCAATATCTTTGCGTCCGGAAATTTTTAATTCTTTTTCCACCAAATTTTCAATCGGCAGTCCATGGCAATCCCAGCCCCAACGGCGACGCACGCGGTAACCTTTCATTGTCCAATAGCGAGGCACCACATCTTTAATTACCGAACTTAAAATATGCCCATAGTGAGGCAAACCGGTGGCAAAAGGAGGACCATCGTAAAAAACATACGGCTTATTTTCCGGCCGTTCAGACACGGATTTTTCAAAACATTTATGTTCTTCCCAATACTTTAGGACTTCTTCTTCGTTTTGTGAGGCGTTATATGGCATAGATTGCTTGAAGACATTGATTCAAAATTGATTATATTTTAGCAAAAATACCCCAAAAGTCAATAAAATAGAGAACCGCGCCGTTCCTCCGGACGGCGCGGTTGTGTTGAAGACGCTCTCTCATCGAGACGCGCGGAAGTAGAGGTAGCGGTCGGGGTCGGCCACCTGGGCCGGGCTGAACGGAATTCCGGTGATGAACTCCACCTCGTCCAGCACCTCGCCGAGGTGCTCCACGGACAAGGCGAAGTCGTCATCCCCCTCAATGGTGGGGATCACGGCGCCAGCGTGGTCGTGAAGCGAACACACCTGCCCTTGCCAGTCGAAAAGCACCTCCCGCGCTTCCTTCTGCACCTGCTTCCGATCGTAGTAGAATTTCGACATGACTCACCTCCTTGAAGAACTTACTAATTATGTCAGTTTATCACTCGCTCTGTCAAATCAAAAACCGGCCCGCTTCCAGACCGGTCGATTATTTCTGTTTTTAAAAATCAAAATTATTTTTCAATACCGCGTGATAAATTTTTTTGCGGTTTATAATGCCCACCAGTTTTCCATCTTCAATCACCGGCAAACGCATAATATCGCGGGCCAACATTACCGCTCCGGCCTGCAACACCGGAGTCTCCGGATCCACTCCCACCACATGTTTGCTCATAAAAATTTCCACCTTGTGGTTCCTGATTTCCTGCATCTTCTTTTCTCGCTCTTCATAATCTACATACATTTCCGGATGGTCGTAATAGCTGTGATAAAAAGGATAAACAATTCTAAATAAGTCCTCTTCCGATAGTACTCCGACCACTTTCCCCGCCTCATCCACCACTGGCGCGCCACTGATGTCGTTGCTATACAAAATCCGGGCCGCTTCTTCATATGTCATATCTCGACGAACACTGATCACTACTGGCTCCATAAGTTCTCGGACTTTCATATTTGAAATGAGTGAGAGAAAAGATTAAATGCGTTTAATCTTTTCCGAGTGAATGAAAATATACCAAAGGTATAAATTCCAAATTAAGGACAATGCTCCTTACCTGTATTCTACCCAGTCAATCGTCGTCCGTCAACCAATTGCCAAAAACCAAAGAAATGATATAATTAAAACATTAAAATAACAATATATATGATATATATCGCCTCGGATCACGCCGGTTTTCAGCTTAAAAAATCCTTAATCAGTTATTTAGAAAACCAGCTCAAAGCGCGGTTTGAAGACATGGGACCATCCTCCTATGTAGAAACCGATGACTTTCCGGATTATGCCATTCCCTTGGCTCAAGCCGTAGCCAAGGATAAAAACAATCGGGGCATATTGATTTGCGGTTCAGGTTCAGGCATGTGCATCGCGGCCAACAAAGTTAAGGGCGCTTACGCCATTGTCGGCTATAATATCAGCGCCGCGGAAATGGGGCGCCGGCATAACAACGCCAACATTATCTGTTTGGCCGGCAAAGTTTTGAGCGAGGAACACGCCTTCGCCATTGTCAAAAAATTTTTAAACACGGAATTTGAAGGCGCGGAAAGATTGGTGAGGAGAAATAAGAAAATTGAATCTTTGGAGAAATAATATGCCCGCTATTCCTAAAATTGTCATCCCCTCCATCTTAGAAAATAGTTTTGAACAATTCGCCAGTCGGCTGAAAGCCATTGAGCAAGTCGCGCCCTTGGTAGAAATTGATGTGATGGATGGAATTTTTGTGGACAGCCAATCTTTTACGGACATTGAAAAAATAAACGAGCTGAATACTCCTGTAAAATTTCAATTACACTTCATGGTGGAAAACCCGTTGGCGGAAATTGAAAAATGGAAAAAAATAAAAAATATTTCCCGAGTGATTTTTCACATAGAATCCAAAAGCGACCCGATATCCTGCCTCAACGCCATCCGCGCCAACTGCTGGCAAGCGGGAATCGCCCTACAGACCGACACTCCTCTCTCGGCCGTGGCGCCCTATTACAACCTGATAGATGCGGTAATGTTCATGCTGGTAAAAATCGGGCAACAAGGAGGCCAACTAGTGACCGAGGCGGGCGAAAAAATCAAAGAATTCGCGGCTTTACCCCAGCGCCCGCTCTGCGCCATTGATGGCGGGATTAATAAAAATAATGTACAATTAGTTAAAGATTGGGGGGTGGAAATTTTCGGCATTGGCAGCGCCATTGTCAAGGCCGAAAATCCAAAACTGGCATATCAAGAATTTTTATCTCTAATCCAAAAATAAGTATGTTAGATCTGGTGATTATAGGGGGATCGGCAGCCGGTTGCAACGCGGCAATTTACGCGGCCAGGAGAAAATTAAACTTTGCCATGATTACCAATAATATTGGTGGTGAAGTGGCCATGTCCGGTGAAGTGGGAAATTGGTTGGGAGAAGTGAGCATAAACGGTTTTGAATTGGCGCAAAAATTTGCCGCTCATGTTAAATCATACGATGTGCAGATTGAGGAAGGCTGGATGGTGGAAAAAATTACACCAACAAAAAAATATCATTTGATTACGGCTAAAAACGCTAACGGCGAAGAAAAAAATTGGGAAACCAAAACCGTCATCATCGCCACTGGCATTCATCCGCGCCAACTACGCGTTCCGGGAGAAAAAGAGTTTGACCGCAAAGGCGTGACCTATTGCTCGGTCTGCGATGGCCCATTATACCGGGGAAAAATTACGGTAACTATTGGCTCTGGCAACAGTGCCCTGGAATCAGCTCTGATGATGGCCAGTCTGGCCAAAAAAGTATATTTATTAAGCAAATACACCGACACACCGGAACATAACGGCGGATTTCCGCGTGGAGAAAATGTGCTCGTTGATAAACTAAAATCATCTCCCAACGTGGAAATTATCTATGGCGCGGAGACCACGGAGATTAAGGGCGACAAAAAAGTTACCGGTCTGGTTTACCGCGACACCGCCGGCCAAAAGCAAACTCTGGCTGTAGATGGAATCATGGTGCATATCGGCATGGTGCCCAATTCTCAACTAGTGGATTGTGAAAAAGATAAAATAGGACAGATTATGGTAAACGCGCGCTGTGAAACGAGCATACCGGGCGTTTACGCGGCCGGTGATGTCACTAATATCCCCTACAAACAAATCGGCGTGGCCGCCGGCCAAGGAATCATTGCCAGTTTATCCGCTATTGAATATCTCAACAGGTTTAAGGAATAAAAAACGAATTGTCATTCCGAACGAGTACCGACACAGTCGGGACGAGGAGGAATCTCTGTCCAATATGGCAAGGAGTCATAATTACTATGTATACATAATTTCTAGTATTAACGGCGTAATCTATATAGGCGTAACAAATGATTTAATAAGAAGAGTAGACGAACACAGAATGGAATTGGCTGAAGGTTTCACCAAAAAATATCAATGTAAAAAATTAGTCTACTATGAACATTATCCGGACATTAATATAGCAATCAAGCGTGAGAAGGAAATGAAAGGGTGGAGAAGAGAGAAAAAACTTGCCCTGATAGAACAATCTAATCCACATTGGCACGATTTATATCAAAATTTAATAACATAACGGGACAGAGATCCCTCGTCGTTCCTCCTCGGGATGACACTAACACAAAATATATGCCCTTTTTTAACTTCCTCCCCAATCTCCCTTGGCCCATTCTTGATATAATCATGAATGTGGTCGCCGGACTGGGCGCTATCTTACTCACTTACGCCATCTTTTTGGAAGCCGAACGCCGTCAGGACGCAATCTTCGTGATTGGCGCGTCTTGCCTTTTGGTCTATGCCCTCTGGATTGGAAACAAAATATTCTCTTTGGCCATGGCCGGAGTGGCCATCGGCGCTTTTATTGAATTAATAGAAATTATGCTTGGCCGCCACCCGCATACTCGAGAGATGACGGAAAAATACAAAAATCCTTAAACCCAATTAATTATGTACAATCTTATTGTTATCGGCGACGCGCTCATTGATACTCATGTCCAAATTGATAACGCTTCTCTGGAATGTAATATTGACGGAAAAAATTGTAAACTTTGCCTGGACTTCGCTCGCAAAATCCCCATTACCGGCAGTTTCCAATCCGTAGGCGGTAATGGCGCCAATGTGGCCTCCGGAATTACCAAATTGGGACTCAAAACTGCTCTGCTCGCCTCTTTGGGGCAGGACTCCAATGGCAAACTAATTGTCGCGGAATTGAAAAAACAAAATATCGATACTGATTTAATTACCTTTGACCCCAAAGCCAAATCCCGCTATTCTATTGTGCTCAATTACCAGGGTGAACGCACTATTCTCTCTTTTCATCAAAAAAGAAAATACGATTGGCCTGAAAAACTACCGGCCACCGATTGGATTTATTACACCGGTCTAAGCGAGGGTTTTGAAAATTTACAAGATAAATTATTAGAATTTTTAACCAAACACCCCACGGTCAGAATGGCCTTCAACCCAGGATCATATCAATTAAAAAATGCCCCGGAAAAAGTACGGGAGGCCATTGCCAAGAACGACATCCTAATTGTCAATTTGGAAGAAGCGGAACAGATTTTAAACACCACGCTCAAAAAACAAAAAAGCGTAGAAGCTTTAATTCACGGTCTGTTATCCTTGGGCGCCAAAGAAACCATTATTACAGACGCGCAAAATGGCGCTTGGGCGGGCAATGAAGAAGAAATCTGGCATATGCCCACATTTCCAGTGGAAGTGGTAGCCAAAACCGGAGCTGGAGACGCTTTTTCTTCGGGATATGTGACAGCGCGCTGTCTGGGCCATGATATCCACGGGGCTTTGCAATGGGGCATTGCCAATAGTTGTGGTGTTATCGGGAGTTTTGGAGCGCAAATTGGTTTACTGGATCAAGCCGGGGTGAAAAAAATGATTAAGAAATATTCTTCCATCAAACCGAAACAGATAAATTAAAACAGACATTACCCTCTCGCAAACAGTGTCGGCTCGCCTGCGGGCGATCCGCACTTCAGATCTCACCCGCCGCGAGGCGGGTTCCGATATGTTGCTCGAAGGTAATGTCTGTTTTTGTTTTATACGAATTTATTCTTCTCCGTAAAAATCCACTTCCATTGGCACATGAATTCCTTTCATCCTATTCAGGTCGTGCCGGCGGCCCTTGAAGAACTCCACGGCCTGCTCCACTTCTTCGTGGTCAATATCCGGACCCAGCCAGCATAATCCATATTCAAACTTCTTGATTCTTGAACGAATTTCATCAGCCAAATTGTCATGGCCATCGTCTATTTCAGACATAGCTTTTAATTCGCTCAAATGCCCTTTGATATCTTTTAATTTCGCGTGTAATTCATCCACCCGCGCCAAAAATCTGTCTTTTTCCAAGCCCCCCGCTTGATGACTGACATATTTATGTAAATCTTCTCGGGTATCAACTAAAGCCTCAGCCAATTCATTTCTCTCTTCTGAAGTGAAATACTCGCCCATCGGCCGTCCGGAATGCAGGTCGCTGATGGTCATGCCATAACCCTGATATCCCCGATATTTTTCCTGGAGCTCGGGAGATAACTTGGGCAAAAGAAAATGATCGCCCATTTTCTCTTCCATATCCAATAAAAATTCTTTATGCGCGCTGTTCCAAGGCCAGACCTGGTAACCAAATTTTATCATCAGGCGTTCCACCTCCTCCACAATCACATCAGTCTGGCTTTCCAGCCGTTCAATTACCTTTTTCATCTCATTGGTAATATATGCCGGCACCAAAGGAGGCAACTGGTCGTAAAAAATCCTAAATATTGAAAGTGTTGATTTCATATTGAAAGAGATGATTGAATATTAATATTGAGCGACACTGCGGAGGCTTAGCTACAAATTAGAAAATTTTGTAGCAAAATGTAATGCGACTCTCTGCCTTTTACATTTTGCGTGGACAAAATTTACTAAATTTGTCTAAGCCGGAGCATAGGAGCGAAATACAATATTCAATCGATCCGGCTAGATATATAGAACATTGCTATCCCCGCGGCCACGCTCACATTCAAACTCTGCTTTTTCCCGCGCATGGGTATTTCCACGCTAGCATCACAGTATTTCAGCATGGATTTGGTTACTCCGGTTTTCTCATTTCCCACGATTAAAGCCAAAGGAAACTTCGGAGACCATTTATAAACACTCCGACTGGAGCTAGTCTGCTCCAAGGCCACTATATTATACCCTTTTTCTCGTAATTTTTTAAGTAAGCTTCCGGTTTGCTTCACATATTCCCAAGGCATCCACTTTTCCGCGCCCAAAGAAACCTTATCCAAACGAGGGTGAGGCGGACAAGGCGTATAGCCGGTCAGATATATCTTATCTACTCCCGCGCCATCAGCTGTCCTAAACATAGCGCCCACATTATGAGCGCTACGGATATTAGGAAGTATTAAAACAAATTTTTCTAACATAGTTTACTTCAACTTTTTCAACCACAAACTCTGTCCGGCGCAGAGAGCTATAGCCAAGGCATCAGCCGCGTCATCGGATTTTATTTTGCTCTTAATCCCCAAAATCAAAGCCACCATTTTTTGCATTTGCTCTTTTTCCGCCCGTCCATAACCGGTGATGGCCTGCTTCACTTGCAAGGGCGTAAACTCATCAATCTCTAATCCGTTTTCCACGCCGGTCAGTAAAATCACCCCGCGCGCCTGCCCCACTTCTATCGCAGTTTTTACATTTTTGAAGAAAAACAACTCCTCCACGGCCATTCGCGTCGGCTTATATTTCTTGATTATTTCCTCCAAATTATCATGTAGAATGGCCAAACGCTTCACGAATTCACTCTTGGCCACAGTCTCAATACAGCCATAATCCAGCATCTTCCAATCATTTTTATTAGTCTGCTCTATCACTCCAAAACCCATCCGGCCAAACCCGGGATCAATTCCTAAAATTATTTCTTTTTTTGAGGTCACTTGACAACGGTGCATAACTATGATAATATAAAAATACTAGGTGTCAATTAGCGCGAACTACATACGAGTAGAAGTGCTAGATAACATCCCCTCAAGGGATGTTATTTTTGTTTTCACCACACTAAACATGTTATAATATTCGCTGGCGGTGCGCATGGAGAGTATATTCCGACGGTTCGGAACACTAATTGACACTTAGTTGATACGGTACTACTCCGTAGGTGGTTCGACTCCACTGCTCTCCGCCGCTAAAGCAACTCTTGTAAAAGGGTTGCTTTAATTTACTCCGCATTAGTATAATAATCCTCCACATCATCATGCTCTTCCAAAACGGAAAATAGATTCTGCAATTTTTCGGTTACGACGGCGTCAACCACCACTCTATCTTTGGCAATCCAGCGTAAACCGGAATCCTTTACCGGTATTCCCAAAGCATTTAATTTATCCGTTAATTTATGCAAATTTTCCACTTTGGTTTTTATCTCCAACATCCCCTCCTCTTCCCAAATATCTTCAGCGCCGGCTTCAATCAGGTCCATTTCCAAGTCTTCTTTTTTTATTCCTTTTTCAGACAAAACGCTCATTTCCACTTCAGCCACACCCCATTGCTGAAACATCCATTGCACGCTTCCCGCTCCGCCCATTGAGCCACCGTGATCTGATAATATTTTTTTAATCTCCGGAGCCGTGCGATTTTTATTATCCGACAAAATCTTTATCATGATGGCCGTGCCGCCCGGGCCAAAACCCTCATACATCAATTCTTCCACCTGGGCGACGCCTTTTAATTCACCGGTGCCGGATTTAATAGCGCGGTCTATATTATCTTTCGGCATGCCTTCTTTACGCGCTTTTTCTATCAACATGCGCAGAGTAAAATTAGTATCCAAATTCCCGCCACCAGTCTTGGCCACTATGCTAATTTTCTTAGCGTATTTAGAAAAAACATTGCCTTTCTTGGCATCTTGCTTGCCTTTTCTGGCCTGAATATTGTGCCATTTGGAATGTCCGGACATATACAAAAAATTATTTAACTTCAGCTCAATTTTACCGCTTTATTCCATCCTTGACAAGTCTCTCCCTCTTTGTTATGATAACCTGTTTCATCCATCACGGGAGGCATGATTATGAATGAGGAAACGAAACGATTAAGACAGGTATACAAGGACGCCGAAGCTGTCTGTAAAAAAGCGGAAAAAGCGTATGATAGACTGCTTCAGGATCTAACTGAAGACGACCGCAACATCATGTCAGGAGATGAAGCGAAAATCGTCGAACACTTTGCCCAAGCGCTAGGGAGCATGGCGGTAGCTGCCGAGGCGGTCTGGAAAGAGTCTGACGGAAGAAACAGGCGCCGAAGCCGAAGAGGAAGCATCAGATTCCGCTTCAAAGCGGAAGACTGCAAGGTCGCCGCCGAGAAGATCCGTCACGGAGAACTCCCCGCCAAAATCTTCTGACCTCCCGGATGCACCGAGCCCCGCCTACCTTCTCGGCCCCGCATCCATATAGATTACCACGAGATTCCCGCTTTCGCGGGAATGACAGAAGGATGGTAATCTGTATGGAGCCGAGAAGTATATATTTAAAAGACACCGTTTTCTAACGGTGTCTTTTTATTGAGTTTGGACAGAGGGATTGCTTCGTCCCCGCCTAGGCGGGTCCTCGCAATGACAATCTATTTTCTAAACCCAGTACCCACCGGAATCAAGCGGCCGATAATCACATTTTCTTTCAGACCTTCCAAATAATCCATCTTGCCGGTAATGGCGGTGTTAATCAACACGCGAGCGGTTTCCTGGAACGAAGCCGAGGACAAGAAACTTTGAGTGGACAAGGATACTTTACTGATACCCAAAAGCAACTCATGAGCCGCAGCCGGTTTACTGCCGTCTTTCTTGGTTTGGCGATTGGCATATTCAAACTGCGCTTTTTCCACTATTTCACCCGGAAGCAAATCCGTATCTCCGGCATCTTCCACATACACGCGACTAAACATCTGGCGGATAATTAATTCCATGTGCTTGTCATTCACTTTCTGACCTTGGGAAGAATAGATATTCTGCACTTCTTCCAGCACATATCTCTGAACCGCGGCCCGGCCCTTGAGATCAAACAACTCATGCAAATTTACACTGCCGTTGGTCATTTTGTCTCCCTTCTCCACCATTCCTCCGTCTTTTACATCCAGCTTATAACCCAACGGTACAATGTATTCACGCACTTTCGGACCTTCATAGGTCAAAATAATAGAATTTTTGCTTACTTTGACCGAACCTTGATATTTCGCCTTTACTTCCTCACCGTCCGAGCCACGCACTAAAAGCACATCATCTTTCCCCACCAATTCTCCATCTTTCACCTGCAACTCATCTTCGGTCTTGTAAGCAATCTTCATTTCATCCATGCCTTCAAAATGAATTTTGATAATTTTCTGTCCGCGGCGACCTTCAAAAATCTTTTTACCGGACGGAGATGTGATAATCTTGCCATCCGCGTCCTCTATTTCCACCTTTCCGGCCACATCAGCCAACAAAGCCTGATGCTTGGGAGCGCGGCATTCAAATAATTCTTCCACCCGAGGCAGACCTTGAGTAATATCACCGCCGGCCACACCGCCCATATGGAAGGTGCGCAAAGTCAGCTGGGTGCCGGGCTCGCCGATGGATTGGGCGGCAATCACGCCAACTGCCGCTCCCATCTGCGCCGGTTTATTATACGCCAGATCAAAACCATAACATTTCACGCAAACACCCTTGGGCAATCGGCATTGCAAAACACTGCGCACATGGACTGATTTTACTTTGCGTTCTTCAATGGTTTGAGCGACTCTTTCGTTTATAACCTCGCCCTTTCCCACAATAATCCCGCCGTTTTCGTCTTTAACCGCTTCCAAGGTATAACGGCCCCAGATGCGGTCCGCCAATCTTTCGCCCATTTCCTGCGATTGGGCCAAAGAAAACACTTCGCCTTCAGTATCACCGCAATCTTCATCCAAAACCACCACATCTTGCGCCACATCCACCAAACGACGGGTCAAATAACCGGCGCTGGCCGTACGCAAAGCCGTGTCAGACAAACCTTTTCTAGTACCGTGGGAAGAAATAAAGTATTCCAGAGAATTAAATCCTTCCTTAAAATTTCCTTTTACCGGCAATTCAATAATATCGCCGGAAGGAGAAGCCACCAAACCTTTCATGCCGATAACCTGGCCCAATTGACCCCAAGAACCGCGGGCGCCGGAATCAATCATGGCATACACCGGGCCATCGATATTTAATGTGCTCTGATTCTCCGCCACAATCTGTTCTTTAGCGTCGGTCCAAATCTGCAAAATCTTGCCGTGGCGTTCGGCATTGGTTAACAAACCATCGCGATATTGATT
>CAZXFG010000028.1:0-11254 GCA_964640515.1 uncultured Gammaproteobacteria bacterium
AAACACAAGGTGGGTTATGTGCCTCACATAGACCAAGGGGATAAAGTGGTGGTTTTGAACGCCGATAAAGTTTATTTTACCGGTAAAAAATTAGACCAGAAAATTTACCGCCATCATTCCATGCATCCGGGCGGTCTAAAAGAAATTCCGGCCAAGAAGATGATGGAAAATCCGCAGTCAATTATTTTGCAGGCCGTGAATAAGATGCTGCCAAAAAATAAACTGCGCGAAGACCGGATGAAAAGAATTTCTTTTAAGTAATTTAATGCTTTATGGTAAAGATAAAAGAACAAAAAACCGCAGAACTCCGCGCGGTCGGTAGACGCAAATGCGCGTCCGCTCGAGTGAGATTAGATAAAGGAACCGGACAGATTGTTGTCAACGGTAAACCTTTATCCGAATATCTGCCTTATTTTGAATGGCAAGATACGGTCTTGGCCCCGCTCAAAGCTTTAGCCAAAGAGAAGGATTATGATATTTCCGTAAAAATAGTGGGAGGAGGGAAGAAAGGCCAATCAGTGGCCATTCAGCACGGTATCACTCGGGCTTTGGTAAAGTGGAACGAAGAATTTAGAAAAACTTTAAAGACCTTGGGTTTTCTTACCCGCGACGCGCGGGTCAAAGAAAGAAAAAAATTCGGTTTGAAAAAAGCCCGTCGCGCTCCGCAGTGGTCCAAGCGCTAAAATTACAACTTAAGATAGGGATTACTCTTTTGCGAACAGTGTCGATTTGCCTCTGGGCAAATCGCACTTCAGATCTCGTCCCGACGCCAGGTCGGGACTCCGATATGTCGCTCAAGAGTAATCCCTATCTTTTTTTGTCTTTTATGCGGTTTTGAGGTAGAATATAAGTTGAGTTATGTCTTATTCAGTTGCTAAAAATGCCTCTTTTCTGACTGTAGCTTCTATTCTGCAAAAGATTATCTCTTTTGCTTATTTTACCATCATCGCGCGTTGGGTGGGGGCGGAAAATACCGGTCAGTACTTTTTCGCCATGACTTTCATGGTAATTTTCATGGTAGTGGCGGATTTTGGTTTGGGGCCGGTTCTCACCCGCGAAACCGCTCGTTATCCGGAAAATACCGAGAAAAATTTGCACACGGTCTTCTGGACCAAAGTTTTTCTTGGTTTGTTTACTTATTTTTTACTTGTTTTATCCATCAATTTATTCGGTTATCCGGCGGAAACGCGTTTGTTGGTTTATCTGGCCGGCTTAACCATGATTTTTGATAATTTGCACGCGGTATTTTACGGAGTGTTTCGGGCGCGCAATAATTTATTTTACGAATCAATTGGCGTAGTCGGGTCGCAATTTATCACTTTGCTCATAGGCACGACCGCTATTTTTCTGCACTGGCCCCTTTATTGGCTGATCATCGCTTATATCATCCCCAGTTTCTGTAATTTTTTGTTTTCCGCCACCGCGCTCAAAAAAGTATACGGCCTGCATTATGGCTTTAGCTGGAATAAGGCGTTATTTAAACAATTTTTTGTTTTAGCTCTGCCGTTTGCCCTTGCCGGCATCATTGGCCGGCTATATTCCTACAGCGACACCATGATTATGTCTAAAATGCTTACTTCGGCCGAAGTCGGCTGGTGGAGCGTGCCTTATAAAATCACTTTTGCTTTCCAATTTATTCCCATCGCTCTTTCGGCCAGCGTTTACCCGGTCTTTAGCAGTTTGTATATGGAAAGCAAAGAGAAAATTGATGAGTTGTTTGCCAAATCTTGGCGCTATTTGTTTACTGTTGTTTTTCCCATTTCCGCCGGATTATTTGTTTTAGCCGAACCAATAATCGTTAAAATTTATCAGCCATCTTACTTGCCATCCGTGCCAGCGCTGAAGATATTGTTGATTAGTCTGGTCTTTAGTTATTTGAGTTTTATAACCGGCGCTTTGCTCAACGCTATTAATCGGCAAAAAATCCAAACAGGTTTAGTGGCTTTTTCTTTAGCTGTCAGCGTAACCATTAATCTGATTTTTATCCCTAAAATCGGCATTATGAGCGCGGCTTACGCGGCCCTGGTCGGCAATGCCTTGCTCTGCGTGGGCGGTTTTGTATTCTCGGCCCGTTTCATTAAGATTAACTATCGGACCATCTTTAAATATATCAACCAGACGCTTTGGCCGGCTCTGCTGATGGCCCTGGCGGTGTATTTTTTATCTTTAAAAATTCATTTTCTTTTGGTTATCCCAATCGAGGCGGTCATTTATTTTTTGGCTCTTTTTGCCACCGGAGGGCTGACCGTTGGTTTATTGCGCGAATCGTTTTTAAAAATAAAAAATTAATATGCGAAGAACCCTGATTATCACTTTAGAATATCCGCCGCAAGTTGGCGGGATTGCTTCGGCAGTTTACAATCTGGCGTCGCACCTGCCTCCAAACGAAACCGTGGTTTGGGCGCCGGAAATGCCGGGCGAGAAAGATTTTGACGCCAAGAACGCTTGGAAAACTTATCGCGGACAGCCCTATTATCGGTTATTTTGGCCGCGCTGGCTGAAGCTGTATTTTCAAATTAGAAAAATCGTCCGGCAAGAAAAAATTGAACGCGTTTTTGTGCATCATGTTTTACCGGTTGGTTATGTGGCCAAGATGATAAAAAACGCCGGCAAAATACCTTATACGATATTTTTTCACGGCACTGATTTGGAAGTAGGCGCCAAATTTAAAAAAGGCCGGTTGGAAAATATTTGCCGTTCGGCTGATAAAATTATCGTTAACAGTAAATTTTTAAGCGAAAAATTGTCAGCCAGCTTGCGTAAAATTGATAATAATAAAGTGCGAATATTACATCCTTGTCCGGCGGATTTCTTTTTTGAAGCCAAACCGGAAGATGAATTAAAAAAAATAAAATCAGAGTTGGCGCTTATGGGCAAAAAAGTCATTTTAACCGTGGCCCGGCTTGACGAAGGAAAGGGCTACCCGCATTTGGCGCATTTGATGCCGTTAATTTTAGCCAAAGTGCCGAATGCTGTTTGGATAATTATCGGCGACGGCCCTAAACGCTTGACGCTGATGGCTCAAATTGCCAAAGATAATTTACAGAGCGCGGTTCGTTATTTAGGCAATATACCGTATAATGATCTTCCAAAATATTATCAATCAGCCGATGTTTTCGCGCTCTTGACTCACAAGGACGAAGCGCGGGAAGAGGGCTGGGGAACGGTATATTTGGAAGCCGCGGCCAATGGCTTGCCGGTTGTGGCCGGGCGAGCCGGTGGAGTGGAAGAAGCCGTAGAAAATTTAAAAACAGGAGTAATTGTGGATGTCTATCAGCCCACCGGGGTAGTTAACGCCATCACCCAACTGTTATTACAGCCGGAATACGCTAAACAGATGGGAGAAGCAGGCCGAGCTCGAGTGAAGGCGGAATACACTTGGGACAAACAAATCGCCAAATTGATTTAAAACAGGATAGCTATGTCCGGGACAATTAGTGTAATCATTCCCGCATATAATCACGCGCATACTTTGAAGCGTTCTTTGTCTTCTTTAAAAAAGCAGACTGTCCAGCCGTCGGAGGTGATTATCGTGAATGATGGCAGTACGGATAATTTCAATGAATTAATCAGTGAACTGAAGATAAACCTGCCGATAAAAATTATTGAACAAGAAAATAGGGGAGCGAACGCCGCCCGCAACGCCGGCTTGAAAGAATCCCGATGCGAACTGGTGATTTTTTGGGACGCGGACACGATTGGCCGGCCAAAGATGTTGGAAAAAATGCTCTTCGCTCTGGAACAAAATCCTAAAGCAAGTTATGCTTATAGCCGGTATTATTTTGGTTGGAAGAAGATGAAAAGTCATACTTTTGACCCGATACTTCTGCAAAAAATCAACTATATTGATCAAACATCATTGGTTAGACGAACTGACTTGCCGGCGGAAGGTTGCGACGCGTCTTTAAAACGCTTCCAAGATTGGGATTTATGGCTGACCATGCTGGAAAATAAGAAGACCGGCGTTTTGGCGCCGGAAGTATTATATAAAAAAATAGTGCGCGGCCGAAAGGGGATCAGTAGTTGGTTGCCGGGATTTGTTTTTAAACTTCCTTGGAAAATTGAGAAAGTTAAGGAATACGAAAAAGCCCGAGAAATAATATTAAAAAAGCACGGATTAAAAAACCCCGCTCATTAAGCAACATCTCTTTTACTCTCTTCCTCTTCTTTTTCATCTCCGGCCAGTGATTCAAATTTTTCTAATTCTTTGTTTACTGCTTCCGTGTCCGGGTAGTCTTTTTTCCACCCGGCCCATTTTCCCAATCTTCCCATGAAAGTTTCGGAACGCGGTTCGCCTTCCATATTTTTTAAGTTAAATGAATAAAATCTCTGTTATAAGATAAAAGGCCGGTGATAAATATTACGCCCATCACATGAAAAAGAGCCGGGGAGGTGATGTTTATGATTAAAATGGCCGTTAAAGCGCTAAAAAGATAGCGTCCGGTTTGGTCTTTCCTTAGCCGAATTTGCCATAAAAAAATAGTTATCCACACCCCCCAAACCATTAATCCTATTATACCCATTTCCACCAATATCTCCAAGTACCCCCAATCAAAATGCGAGGTGGTAATTTCGTTTTTAAATATCGGACTGTAAACCGTGACAGTGCCGCCTAAACCGCTCCCCAACAGAGGAGCGCTTTGGATTTTTTCTAAAATTTTGGGCAGAAGCAACATCCGCGACAAAGCGCTATTTTCAATTTGCGGTCGGGCGACGCTTTGCAAACGCAAACCAAAAATTTCCCAACCGAAACTTTGTCCGCGCGTAGACAATAGATGAGAAGCTGAAAAAATTATTGTGAAAGAGAATATGGCGGCAACGGAATAAAACAACCAACGCTTCCAGTTTGTCCCGCTAATCAAAAACAGCGTTCCGATGGCCATGCCCAAAAGATAACCGCGGGTTAAATTAAACGAAAGAATAAAAAACAGAATTGAAAGCAGGGAAATGTCAAACCGGAATTTCCCTTTTTTGTTTATCAAACGATAAAAAAAATACAAAATTAAGGGCGCTAAAAGCAAGTGTTCGTTTAATACCAGTCGGTAGAAACCCAGTCCAACCTCGGTAATTTTCCCCAAAGCCACATCCCGATACCAATGATAAAAGGAATCCTGTAAAATAAAAAACCCCGTTGAGAAACCGGATATGGTTAACAAAATAAAAAACCCATTGCCTAAGATGGCCGCGGGCAAAGCGTTGAAAATAATTTTTTTAAATTCACTGTGCTTTGAAGCGTCGCGCAGAGGATAGTAATAAAGGAAAAATAGATAGGGGACAGCATCGGAAAATACGGCTTTCAGTCCGTGCCCGGTCAGGTAGCCATGCAGGGCCGAAAGGCCAACCACGACAAAAAGCGCGGTCAAACCCAAGGTAACAGGCAAATTGTGTTTAAGTTTCTTGATGTACTCTCCGGCAAGGGCCTTTTGTGTGTCAAAAATAGCCATAGAAACGAAGAGAAGGCAGGTACGGAGGGAAATCGGCCCTAAGGACAGGAAACCGCCGG
This sequence comes from uncultured Gammaproteobacteria bacterium, assembly GCA_964640515.1. Classification (GTDB taxonomy): domain Bacteria; phylum Patescibacteriota; class Patescibacteriia; order Magasanikbacterales; family GWA2-37-8; genus CAZXFG01. Next base: position 5,504 of record CAZXFG010000028.1, read on the forward strand.
CGCCGCCTAAAATCAGCTCCAGAGCGACCAAGCCCCAGCCCCAGATGTTCTTGCGAAGCAAGAGGTAGGCGGTGATGGCAAGGTAACAGCCGGCCATGGCGGTGTTGACCAAAGTTTGTGACTGCAAGGGTGTTTCCGGACCAAAGAAGTAGGAAAAAAGCCGTTCCGCCAGATACGCGGCCAGGAAAATAAAGAAATATTTTTTAGAAAACATAACCGTCTATTTTCTGATAACCATTTAAAAATGTTTCCGCGGTCATTGATTTTTTACCCTCCATCTGAAGCTCTTCCGCGATAATGGATCCTTGACGGCATCCGATTGATATTTTTTTGTTTTCAACGCTGGCTTTTCCCGCGGGCGATTTTTTATCGTTTTTCGCTATTTTGATTAATTTTAATCTCTTCCCGTTCCATTCGCAAAATATTCCCGGCCAAGGAGTAAGTCCGCGCCAGAGATTGTAAATCTCGTCGGCTGTCCGAGTTTTAAAATTTATTTTTCCGTCTTCACGGGATAAAATTTTCGTAAAAGTGGCGGTTCCGTGGTTTTGTTCTTTTAATTTTATTTTGTCTTCAATATAGAGCGGAATAATTTTTACAATCATTTCCGCCGCTCTTTCGGCTAATTTTTTATACAAAGAAACATAATTGTCCTCCGGCTTGATAGAAACTTTTTCTTGCGCTAAAATCGGCCCATGGTCCATCTCTTTATCCATTTTCATGATGGTTACGCCGGTTTCTTTTTTTCCATTAATTAATGCGGATTGTATGGGGGAGGCCCCGCGATATTTAGGCAACAAAGAAGGGTGGATGTTAACGGAGCCGAATTTTGGCGTTTCAATGATATTTAACGGGATAATCAAACCATAGTCCACCACGATATTTAACTGTTGACTGCCGGAAGAAGTATAATTTTCTAAATTTTCCGGCTGGCCGATTGTAAGTCCGTGTCGCCCGGCCGCCGTTTTTACCGCGGATAATTTTAATTTATGGCTCCTGCCGGCCGGCCGATCCGGCATGGTGATTACTTTTTGAATATCAAAAAGGCCGCTGTCAAGCAGGGCTTTTAAAATAATGGCGGCGAATTCATGCGTCCCAAAGAAAATAATTGGAATCATAAAACTCCTCTGGTTAAAGCGATTCTTGAATTTGATGCAAATCTTTGGCTTTATCAATAAATAAAATTCCGTCCAGATGATCCACTTCATGCTGAATCACTCTGGCTGGAAAACCCTCGGTCAAGAATTTGATTGGCCGGCCACTTTCATCCAGCGCTTTAACGCGAATTTTGCGATAGCGTTTTACCTTACCGTAAATTTTCGGCACGGAAAGACACCCTTCCTCATCCCACACTTTTAAAATAGACATTTTTTCCCAAATCGGATTGATTAGAATCAAATCTTTTTTATCGCCTAGCGGATTAAATTTTTTAGAAATGACGCAAATACGAACTGATTCGCCAATCTGCGGAGCGGCCAGCCCCACACCGTCTTTTTGATACATGGTTTCCAGCATATCCGCGATGAGGGTTTTGATAGGCGCCATATTCAAATCAGCCACAGCCATAAGCTTGGTTTTTTGCCGTAAAATAGGATTTGGTTCAGTGAGTATGTCCAGTAACATAGTGTATATCAATAAAATGGCAGGTCAGGTGATTTTTGAGCGGGTTATGAAGCCGAAGCTTCATCCCCGAGCCTTCGCAGGCGAGGAAAGCGAAAAATTTACCTGACCTGCTATTTTTTTTGTTAAATATGTTCCAAGCCGCTTCCTTTATCAAATGTCCGGTTTCTTTTTTCTCTAGGCAATTCAACCGTATTTTTTAATTGCTGTCTCGCTTCTTTTTCATGCTGAAATTGCTCTTCTTGGCGCGCCCAACGCATCAATCTTTTGCCTACTTCAAATATTTTTTCCAGTTGCCATTTTTCTTTTCCGGAAACGGTTTTTTCAGTCCAGTAAATCCAAAAATCCTGCATCATTTTTGGCGAGTATTTATTTTTAAAAGGTCCCATTTGCTCGGCCAGCGCCCGGGTGTCCAAAATCTTGGTTTGCCTGGGCTTTTTCGGTTTTGGCTGAAGCAGAGCGATGATGGCATCCAATTTTTCTATGATTGTTTGGGAAGTCGCGTCCATACAGGCATATTTACAATATTACAATACGAAATTCGCGGTCAAATAACCCACTCCGAAAGGACTCTCATAAGCATGGGATTTGTAGGTATAGTTGATGCCCTGTAAAATTCCCATTAAGATTAAAAATGAACGGAAACCGCATTCAGCGGCATCGCGAACAAACTGCTGTTTCAATTGGAGCATTCCGGCAAGATTATGGTGTTCCAATAACTCCTGTATTTTTTTATCAAATTCCGGCCCGGCGGATTGGAATCCGGCCGGAGAGTCATTATTAAGCGCGTGGGAGAGGTCGCCAGAAGCGATCACGGCGATTCGTTTGTTGCTGTTCATTATCTGTTCTTTTATCAAATAGCCGAAATCCACATGAGTTTTCCAATTCAGGTCGCAAAAGCCCACGGGCACGATACTGACATTTGGCAAATGAGCGGTTAGAAATATAAGGGGTATGGCCGCGCCATGGTCAATGAGCTTTTCGCTAATCATGGTGGCGGGAATATGCTGTCGGGTGGTGGCTTCGCGAATCTTGTAGGTCAAGCTCATCTCGCCCCGGAATTTTATTTTAGTCGCCAGATCTCCAAATTCACGGAAGTCGGTTTCGTATTCTAAAAAATTATTCAGAGTGAAAGCATCGGTAAAAAAACTGCCGTGGGGAGAAATGATCAGAATCGTATCCGGAGAAGAAAGGTATAATTCCTCTTCCAGTTTTTCCAACGCCTTTTTGGTTTTTTCCACTTTCTTGATGGTCTCTTTGCCGATCGTGGGGATGAGCAGGGGAGGGTGGGGAGAAATGGCGGCAAAAACAAGTGACATATTTTTTTATTAATTTATAACTTATTGGCTGTTGGTTATTTTTACTTTCCCCGTAGAAATCCATTGGGCCAAATTATGCGGTTCTTCAAATCGTTTGGCATAATCGGGGTCTCCCATAGTGATGATAATATATTCTTTTTTATCAACCCGAGATTGCACCAGCATCGCCATATTTGAGCCGCTGTCTTCCAGATAACCGGTCTTGCTGGCTAGAATGCGGTAGTTACGGCCGGAACGGGACAGTAAATCGTTGGTGTTTGTTATTTTGTGAGTGGCGATTTTATTCTTATTTAACACCTCTGTGAAGCTGTAGCTGATCTGAAATAGCGTATCTTTTATCGTGCTATCGGTCAATACCTTGGTAAAAATTTTTAAAAAATCGCGCGGAGTGGATTTGTTTTCCTCGTCAATTCCCGTGACATCAACTATGCTTGAGCTGTCCGCGCCCCATTTCTCCAAAAGTCCATTCATTGCCATTACAAAATCATCCTCTCCCAAAGAGGTGGCTTGAGCGACCATGCGGGCCGTATTATTAACTGAACGAACCAGCATGGCATTGAACAAATCTTTGTTGCGAATTTTTTCTCCGTTTTGAAGTTGCAGGACATTGCCTTCGGCCCCATGTTTCGCGTCATCGTAAGCGGTTGTTTTCAGGAAGTCCAATTTTTGTTCCAGAGCTTCGTAAGCGGTGAGCAATTTGGTAAAGGAAGCCATGGGCCGGCGGGTATCAATATCCTTTCCGGAAATAATTCGTCCGCTGGGATATTCGGCCACCAAATAAGCCGGGATTTTTGATTTATACAAATCTTCCACCAATGATTCGCTGTCTCCCAAAAATTTATTCTTAGCGGAAATCAAATTAGCGTTGAGAAAAATTGATTCACCTTGGGGGATGGCGGCCAGCACTAAGTCGCCGACCGTTATAATATTGGATTTTTTGTATCCCATGCCCGCGAAAGTATCTCCATCGGCAATATGGCGTTTTTTATCATTTTCTATGACATAAACCCGATTACTGCCGGAAGATTTGACCAGCGTGCCGTTTTTAAAACCCAGAGGAAGAACTGAAACTTCATACTGCCTCAAATCGCTTAATTTTTTCTTTTCCGTAACCATGTTTTTATAATTCACTTCAGCCACTTTTTTATCTAACAGGGGGTATAGCTTATTGTCCTTCAGTAAATAATAAGTATTGCTGTCGGTAATTCTAAAAATAACACCTTGCGGAGCTTTGGTTTCAACCGTGATTACCTCTCCGCGTTGATAATTAGCGACTTCATTTTCTTCCACTTCCACCACTTCCTGGGGATTATAACCCAATTTTCTGACCACTTCTTCGGATTCAAACGGCCGGAGAGTGTCATAATCCAACAGATAAGTTTGGGTCGGACTTTTCAGAATGGAATAATTGGCAAAAGATATCTCCGGACCGATGGTGTAGTTGCTTAAATCGCTTCCACCGACAGTAATTACCATTTTAGGATCAGCCCGGGTAAGCAAGGCGCTTTTGTTGGCAAATTTGCGGCGCTGGTCGTTTTGGATAAGCCAAATATCATCTTGGTCTACGGCTTTCAACAATGTTCCATCGGGGTAAAATTGGCTAAACCAGGTATTCCAGATGCGCCAAAAATTTTTATTGCCGTGTAAATGCGGAGTATAGGTATAAAGAAAAGCCGTAGCCCAGCTTTGCGGGGTCACTTCGGTATTATCAATTCTGATGGGAGTGTCTTTCTTTTTGACAAACGATATATCCCTATTGTCATAATACCAGCGCATCAAACTGGCCGTGTCATCCACTTGTTTGGCAAATCCTTTATGCTTCTGCACACTCGGGTCAGAAAGAAAACACCCATCGCAAACCGCATAACCCGTAGCCCAATCCAATTGTTTTTGAGTGGGTTGGTCATCGGTAATTAAGCTTTGTTCTTTTTGCAAAGTGACCAATAAAAATTTAGGGTTGATTTGGTTGGCTATTGCGGCGTTATATATGATATCGGCCGCCGGTTTTAACATGCCGTCTATATCCGTGTCCTGATATTTGCGAAGATAACTGCCTTTGTCATCCAAAAATTTTTGGATGTCATTGCGCGTCCAAGAACCCAAGTCCCGCATTTCCGTATCGGAAATGATAAAATTGGGATTAAAATCAGTTTGCGCCAGCGTTATGGCGGGAGCAAAAATCAGACTAAAGATATTGATAAATACGGTAAAAAAGGCAAATTTATGTTTTGTCATAGTTTTTTAATTACAGGGATATTATAGCACATAATCCTATGGTGAATAAAGGGGCTTTACAAATAATTGGAATAGTGTTTTAATGCCAATAACAATAACCCCCATTAGAGGGGGGAAGGAAGGTGCGTCGTGGAATTACACGATATCTATCCGGGTCGGATGACACTAAAAAAACTCAAGAAAGACGAGAGGAGGAGGTGGAAAAACTTCGCGAGAGGGCATGTGGTGTGGATGTGTCCGAATTGCGGTGGTCGCAACACGAGGGGAGAGAAATGCTGGAAATGCGGCAAACACAGACCATGAAAGGGGTGAAGAGATGAACAAGAACCTAGCCCTGGTTATTCCAGGCATAAGGTGGCGCACCGATGAACACTGTTCGCGCTACCTGTCTTTTTCCTAAAATCCTTTTTGGGTAAAGGACGAGGGAACAAAATCCGCGCGAGCGGTGTTTTTTTATTATCATTATTTCATCTTTTTCCATATTGTTTATAATAAAAATCACACTGGTAATTTTTGTAAACTGTGCTATAATTTTGAGTGATAAATAAACAAATAAGCAGGCTTATTTTATGATTAAAAA
>CAZXFG010000029.1:0-11113 GCA_964640515.1 uncultured Gammaproteobacteria bacterium
TGATGGAAAAAGCCGCACCCGACTGGCCAATGCCGAAGCCGGACAAAGCGATAGTTTTGAAATAAAATTACAGTTACGGCCGCATTTTTCTCTGGGCCCGGGCGTCAAAGAATTGCGTCTGGAACCAAAAGTGGAAGGCCAACTTCCCCAACTGGCGGAACAAAAATTCAGCCAAATCGGAACTGCCGATACTCTGCCTCTAGTCACGGAAGTCACCTTGTCGGTTGAACCGCGCTACTACACTGAAGACGGCGAACAACTGGGTCGCGGACCCCTGCCCCCGCAAGCAGGTGAAACTACCAAGTATTGGATCTTCATTCGGCTCACCAATACGGTAAATAACATCCAAAATGCCTCTTTCCGCGCTGTTCTGCCCGCAAACATAGAATTCACCACCCGCCAGAGCGTGACCATTGGCTCACCTCTTAAATTCAATTCTAGCGACCGCAGTGTAACCTGGAGCTATCCTGAACTACCGGCCTTTAGCGAGACCGGATTGTATTTTGAAGTGGCTATCACGCCCACAGTCGGACAAGTCGGACAAACTATCCAACTAGTCAAAAATTTGGAGTTTTCCGCCACTGACAAAATGACTGGCCGGACTTTTAATTTATCCAAGCCGGGGATTTATAACACACTAAATCAGAACGACCGGGGAGCGGTTAAGGGAGCACAGGTGGTGGCGGGAGATTGAACCAAGGATAAAGAGGAATAAAAGGATATTGGACATTATCAAAATTTAACAAATCTTCCGGCATCATATCCAAATCCGGCAAAGGCGTGCTGTCGCTGAACAAACCAAACTGTAAATTTTTGAAGTAAACGGAACGCAATTTTAGCGCTCCGTTTCTTATATCTATACCGCAAGTTTCTGTTTTGGGCAAAGTCTCGTAACCGACAACCGTATCGGCCAAATCAAGCTGACTGTCGCGGCTGGTAATAATATTTTGCCGATGTGAGGTCTGGACAAAACCGATATCTTCCAAAACCAAACGAGAATTGTCCGCCACAATTACTCCGTCCGCGCCCAAAACCTGCACTTCATTCTGAATAGGATGATTGCCGCCGACAAAATTGACATGGCGCAGAGTGGAGGTGGAATTGGTAAAATGAAATAAACCCCATTTTTCGCCGGGCACGAAAGACTTGAAATTAATCGGCGTTTCAGCCGTACCCAAAGCCGTCAAATCGCCATTTACCTGAAAAGAACCCCAGTTGGGCAAAAATATATTGGCGCCGGATTCAATGTTTAATTTAGCTCCGCTGGCTATCTTAGGCGCGAGAAAATACCATGGCCAGTCTTTAGACAAAGTCGTTTCGCCCGTGAATATCGGATATTCCAGATACACTCCGTTGAAGGCGTTATTTTCCCAGACAATATCTCTCATTTGGGGAATAACATTGAAGAAATCCGTCGGACCGGAAGAACGAGTGAAATTGGAAAAGGTGATTTCTTCCAAACCGACAACGCTGTTTTTAGCGCTCACGGCTAACTCTCCGCCATCAAATTTGGTGTGATGAATAGTACCCGTGGAATTTTCCAGATATAACGCGGTTTGTCCGTTGCTAAAAAATAATGAATCGGAAATTTCCAAAACCGCTTTTTCCACTCTCACCGCTTGCTCCACATTACTCCCCCACCAATGATCCACATCAGGCGGTTGGAATTTATATCCCGCGTAACGCAATTCCAAACCGGATATTTTTCCGCTGGAATTTTCTTTAAACCATAAGCCGCGCCAGTCGCGCGGAGCCGGTGTTTCTTTGTCCGAAGTAATGACTACTTTTTCCTCGCTTGTACCTTTAATATCCAAATTGCCAAAAATATTGATTCCGTATTCTTTATACTTGGCCTTAATCACCACGCCCGGACCTATTTCCAGCGTCTTGCCGGCCGGAATGATATATGAAGTGAGCCAATATGGATTATCGGCCTTAGTCAGGACGCGTTTGGTGTCGGCTTGATTGCCTTTTAATACGATATTCCCAAAATTAGATTGTCGGGGCGAACCATAGAGCGGAACAGCGTCTCCGCCGCCGTCCACCATGCCAGTCGGCCGCGGACCACGATTAGTCTGCCAATTCTCCGGACTATTTCCATTTTTTCCGGGATTGATTCTTTCCATCGTTTTGTACAAATCTTTATCGCCGGCAAACCAGCCCTCCGAACAATCTATTTCATCAATAATGGTTCCGGTGGCGCTGACCAGACGAATTATTTCTCCGGAATTTTTTAAACCACCGGTTAAAGTAAAAATCTGGTCAGCCGTAATACCATTGACTGTGCGGTCATCAGTGCGTTCAAAAATATAATAGCCATGGGCGGCGATGGTGGTGGTGGATATTTTATTGGCCGATATCTGCCGTTCGCCCACCATAATTTTCCAACCCGCGAGGTCAATATTTTGATCCGTATTATTATACAATTCCAACCACTCGTCTTCGGCTGTGGTGGGAGATGTGCCGGCCCAAGCGATTTCATTGATTACCACATCTGAAGGCGGATTTTCCGGCACGGGCAGTGTGGAAGTCGCAGAGGGTGTTGAAGTGGCAACAGAGTCGGTGCTGGTGACGAAAATAGTACTGGTTGCTGTATCAAAAATAATGGTGGATGTAGTTATGGGAGTAGAAGTAGTCACTGGAGTTGAGGTGGCCACCTCAACCGTGCTGGTCGCTATATCTATGGTAGTGGTGGCGACATCAATGGTGGTTGAAGCGACATCAATTTCATTATTAACGGTTGATGAAACAAAATCCAATGGCGCAGACTCTGCCGGCGCCAAACTACTGCTTGATGAATCACCATCAGAACTGCCGGACGACCCACTTCCTCCTCCTGAACTGCCGCCCCCTCCGCTACCATTGTCATTCCCGCGAAAGCGGGAATCTCCACTGTCATTCTGAGGCGTAGCCGAAGAATCCCTTAAATCTACAGGCGCGTCCGAAGGCGGCAACATAGCATCACTGTCATTGCGAGCGACGACAGGAGGCGAAGCAATCTCTTTCGCTACCTTACTGTCATTGCGAGCGACGACAGGAGGCGAAGCAATCTCTTTCGCTACCTTACTGTCATTGCGAGCGACGACAGGAGGCGAAGCAATCTCTTGTTTAACAGGGGGAGGTATCTCTGTCACAACTTCAGGCGGTTCAGAAATAAATGGAGTGGGAACGAGTTCGCCCGCTCCTTGGCCCAGAGCTTGATTGCCTGATGATGGAAAAAATCTTTGTTGAATATACCCCAGCAAATTTTTGCCCGCGCTAATACCCAAACCCAAAAACTGGTTGCCATATCCCAACCAACTAACGCGCTCGTTTGATAATTTTTCTTTGGCTTGCTGATCCGCTTCAGAGAAAAATAATTTAATTACTCCGGCGTCATAGCCAATGGCTTGGGGGACGAGGTGGAGGGAATAATCGGATAAAACATAATTATTTAATGACGAGACACTCGCCCTATCACCTAAAGCATTATTTATAATATCAACAACATTACTGCTTGCTGGAGAATCTACTCTCATTAAAATATTTCCATCCCCTCCGCTATTTGATAAATACAAATCAATACCATCACTTGTTTTATTTTTAATTATTTTATCACCAACAAAAGGTAAAAAATATTTTTTATCTTTGATAGTATCATCACTATAAAAATTATTATTAGAATATTTGGCCGATTCATCAAAGGCCCGCGCCAAACTGGCCACCTCAATAAACCGGGGATTAATTTTACTTTTAATTTCCGCCCAGTTGTTTTTCACATATTGTTCATAACTATCAGCCGGTAAAACATGAATATCTTCCCGCGTATGCGCGGGCACTAACATATCAGCCACCAGATGCAAAATATGCCCTAACGCTTTAAACGCTTCTTCTCTATTGCCTTTTTGCCAATCATCTTGGGCTCTTTGCCAACTTTTATCGCCCAAAGCAAAATCCGCCTGACTCCGGGGACTTATGGCCCAATCTTTGGCTGATAAATAACGCCGGCCAAATAACAAACCGACATTATAAACCGGATCATAAAAATGATTGAGCCAGCGGGTGGGCGTATCCTCGTCTTTAGCTCCCTGCATCAGCCAATTTATTTCTTCCAAAGTTAATTTTCTCTCCGGATTATTTTTGTTATAGAGCAAAGCGGCCAATTGCGCGATATTGGGATGAGCCAATTCGCTGTCATAACAAAAAACTCGGCACTCCCACAGAGGCGCCGAGCAAACCAAAATAAAAAATAAACAAGCGAATATGATAACAATAAGCCGTTTATTTTTTCCCCTCCTTTCCTCCTTCATATTGTTTTAATTTAAAGTGATTCTATATACCAAATTCCATTTTGTGATTTAATAAACGTCAAATATTCTTTATACTTTTCTCCTTGCCTCAGAACAGAATAAAAATAAATGGACCGCCAATTATTAATATTGTCCGGTTTAATTTCTGCATCCAATTCACTTATTACCTCGAATAATTGACTATTATTCAGTCCACCTAAAACATTTTTCATCCTCTCCCTATCCCCCTCCCTAAAACAACATTTTACCGCCTCGTCAAAATCCCCTTTTTTCAAAGCCGTCAAAAACAACTGATGCGTTTGTTCCGGACTCTGTATGGTCGGCGCGTTATTCTCCACATATTGCGGATACATTGTATTCAGTTCTTCCTGGCTGTAATCTCCATACGGGAAATCCGGTTTCGCCAAACCCAAGAGCACCCGTTCCTGCCGGGCGTTAAACCAAGCCCAGCTCCCGGCGAAAAATAAAAAAACTGCAATTACAAATGCAGTCGCCCCTCCCCACTTTTTCATATTTTTCTCCTTTAATGAATTAAATTTGTATTCCCGCTTCTTTGAGAATACTTTTAAGTGTGCCTATAGGTAAATCTTTGCCATGATACGGAACGGTAACTCTTCTTTTGTGTATTGGATGGTAAAAGATATAATGACTTCCGGTAACATGATCTAAAATAAAACCGTCGCTGTCTAATAATTTTATTACCTCTTTAGCAGTTAGACGAGGTGTTTTAGGCATAAGATTTGCCCAATTGAAAATCTAGGGTTGTAATAAAACTTTCTTCATCGCCGACAACTTTCTCACCATGCTTTTTGGCGCTCTTCAAATATCCATCAATGGCATCAGATACCATTTTTTTTGCCTCTTCTAAATCACGGCCATAGGTTACACAACCTGGTAAAGCTGGAACTAAAACAGTAAAACCACCCTCGGCTTCGGGGCGAAAAATCAGATTAAAATGGATATTTTTTGTATTTGATTTGACCATATGTGAATATAATAACAAAACAAAAAGATCATGTCAAATTCTCTTTGTCAAATCTCACTTATCCCCAAAAATGAACTCCCGAATATCGGCCAAAGCGCCCTCGTTATGATAAGCAATCTCGGCCGGCAGATTTGACAAAGGAAAATATTTAAAATCCCGCATTTCAATATTACTGACAAAATCTTGACTCTTGATAGTGGCGAAATAAAAAGCGACGACATCGGCAAACTTGGGGCTATGGCCCTTGTCGGAATACACTTGAAAAAGCTCGCCCATCTCCGACTCCACGCCCAATTCCTCTCGCAACTCCCTTTTTAAATTTTCCTCAATCGTCTCATCCACATAAATATGGCCACCGGGAAAATCCCAAGCTCCCGTAAACGGCCGCTGATGGCGTTGCGCCAACAAAATTTCTTTCTGGTCGTTAAGAATAATCGCGTTGGCGGCAAAACGCGGATAGATATTCTGCTCATAAACAAAACCGCGCGTGAAATATTCCGAAAAAATACGGCGCTGGGTGGTAAGCAATTTGCCCTGGATTTTTTTAGAGGCATAAACCTGCAAAATCTGCTGGTGATTAAAAGCCAATTTCTCTTGCAAAGCCGCGTCAAGCGGCAGCCATTTGAACTCATTGGCTTCACGGCTGGTTTGCAAAGATCCGCCCGCGATTTTCGCCGCATACACTACCTGCACCACAAAAAATCTGGGATCGGCAATGGCACTATCGGCTAAAATATCCACCAAATGCGTAAGCTGTATCTCCAAACCGGCTTCTTCTTTTACTTCTCTCGCGGCCGTGGCTTCTATATTATTATCCGCTACTTCCACCCGTCCGCCGATAATACTCCACCGGCCTTGATGCGGTTCCACCGCTCTTTTGGTTAATAAAATTTCGTCTCGGTCGTTCAAAATAATCACATCTACGCACGGCACCGGATGATCCATTTGTTCGGTATATTTAGGCATAAAAAATAGTAAACAACATTATTTGAGTATTATATCAATAAAAAAGAAAAAATTAAAATCATATATCAGCTAATCGTATTTCCACATCATCCAAATAAGTCTCGGCATAATCCAAATGCGTAAAGCTCTGCCCATCCGGATTCAAACGCATGTCATAAAGGGCAAAAACCATGCGGAAATCTCCGGCAAAGTCAGCCGGCACGATAAAACTGCGCTCATAATACTGCCAAGAAGCGCTCGGGGCGTCTATAATGGGGATCCGACCCTGACCCCCCGCCAACTCGAAATCATTATTAGAACTGCCTATTCCCAGACGGGGCACCATCCTGCCCTGAACATGCTTATACCAAAAACTAAAAACATAAATTTGCCCGGGCGCCAATCCACTCACTCCAATCTGCTGGATACCGCCCAAAAGCAATGTGTCCCCGGCCGCTCCGGTCCGAAGATGCAGACTATAGCCACCGGCGTGTCTGTCTTGACTGTATTTTTCTTTTAATAACACAGTCCCCCAATCTGTCCACGCCCCCACTCCCGCTAATTCCATATTTCCGTCAGTAACCAGATTAGCAATGAGCACAATTTCCTCTATCTTCACATCATCAATATATGACTCGCCATTTTTCGCTACGAATACAATGCGGAAATCGCCCACAAAATTATCCGGAACCTTAAATTCGCGAATATATGATTCCCAACTGCCGATTTTAGTTAAAGTAGCGGCTTTGCCTTCAAAATCCCCATTACTGTCGTTAACTCCCAAACGATTAACTAGCTGGCCTCTGTTTATGCGATAGTTAAAAGTTAAACGATAATTTTTACCTTTTTCCACGGCCAAAAACCTCTGCTGGAAACCGCCGCCCACCGCCGCTACCCGGATACTGCGACGGCCGTTGCGGTACACAATATTATTCTTTTCAAAGACCGTGGACACGCCATAAGCCACCCAGCGAGCAGTAGTTGGATACTCCATATCTCCATCAGCCACTGGTGTGAATTTGGCAATCTCTTCAATGCGCACATTGTCCAGATACGCCTCGCCACCCACTGTAGAGGCTACAAAACGCCAATCGCCTACAAAATTGGCGGGAACCTTAAATTCGCGAGTATAGGAATTCCACTGACCCACATCGCTCAATACCACCATTTTATTCTCAAAATCAGCATTGCTGCTATTGGCCCCCAAGCGCACTTTTAATTGCCCATTGGTCAGGCGATAATTCAAGCTTAAACGATAAATCTTTCCCGCTTCCACCGCGATAAATCTCTGCTGAATGCCGGCGTTGGTTCCGGGCGTGCCAAAGTGCAGACTGCGCAAACCATTTTTAAATACCGTAGTGGATTTTTCAAAAATGCTGGATGATCCATATTTAAGCCATTTTTCCATGCCAGCCAACTCCATATTGCCGTCTTGAACCTTATTAACAATAATCTTTATTTTCAAATTAACCAGATAAGGATTTTCATCCTGATCATTATTCGCGACTCTAACATCTATGGTCGGTTCGCTGACGCTGTCGTATTGGCAAGTCAAGCCTGCTTCTTTGAAACTGCGCATCAAGACGGTATTGGCCGGTTGTAGAGACACCTGACAACCCCCGGCGCCAGCGCCTGACAATTCCACTGGAACAGCGCCATTCAAAGACAAATTTCCATTGCCCTTATTTTCAATGCGAAGTTTAAAATTAATCTGTTCGCCCACCTCATAAGTCCCCAAATCATAACTGCCGCCTGAGACGATAGAATCGCCATTTATTTTAATTTCAATTTCCGGATGGCCAATGGGAATAATAATCCCGATTCTGCTCCACAGCGAAAGAGAATAATCCTTTAATTTTTTCACCACTCTCACTCCATAATCACGCACGCCGGAGATCAGCCCGCTGCCAGTTTCATCCACTCCCGGCAGATTGGCGCTCAACAAACTCCGTTTTTCCTGAACCATGGCCACAATTTCCCCTTTATCCGTGACCACCGCGCTTTGACCATTGGATAAAGGCACGGCGACTTGCGTAGAATTATTATCAGCGTCATACTGCACGATTTCAGGCCCTCCAATTGGCATCGCCGCGTTGTTCACTGGAAAACCCGACGCGATACTGCCAGTCTGCGAATTAAATCCAACCAAGGCGCCGTCTCTATTAACGCCATACCAAAAACCATTGCCGCCGTCTTTAACGGGATAAATAAATCTTTGCGCCACCGCGATGCTCCTTTGCAGAACCAAGTTGTCTCCTGACCATTCATACACTTTGACCCCGTCGCGTTCGGGAAAATTAAGTATTAAATTATTTTTATCCGCGTTCACCGCCAATCCAACCGTGAATCCGACATTTATTGCTTGGCTTTCGGTAAATACGCCGTCGCTAAATCTATATCGCAAAATCTGGCCGCTAATATCGGCCAACACAATATCATCATAATCTCCGGACGGCCTAGGCAAGGCTACGGCGTCATAATATATCTCGCCGCCATTAACCGCCACTGAACCCAACCGGGTGCCAGCGTTATCAAAAGCAAAAAGAGTATAACGGTCTCCGTTGCGCCCGACAGCCAAAATTTCATTCTGCTCGTCTCCCATAATATTCGCCAGCAATGGAGAAGTAACAAATACTTGGTTATCCACAAACACCGGGAAACCGCTCAACAGCTTTCCTTGCGCGGAATACGCGCCCAATCCTCCTTCGGCGGTTGCTACCGCCCTTTCCATACCCGCGACAGCTGAAGAAATCTCACCTACGGCAGAGACGAACCTGTCTTCTCGCGCTTGTGCGGCAAATGGCAAAAAAGCGGCAACTGACAGCAGAACGATAATTATCTTTTTAGACATAAAACTGATTTTTATTTTTTTAATCTCTTAACCTTCTTTTAATTTTGTGTCTACATTTTTCAAAAAGTAGTCTTTTTTCCTATGTAAAAAAACAATTAACACAATATAGAAAATGAATATCAAAGTACCTATAATAATAACCGGAGCAGGCAAGCTAATATTTTTATTTAAAACTCCGCTTGGAATTATGGCAATAAATTTTAACACTTTAGTATAAGCAAAAAATAATAATAAAATTCTTGCCCAATTTTTTCTCTTATATAAAAAATAGGAGAAAAAAGAAATGAAAGCCAGTGTGTAAATAGTAATAAATATTTTCATTATTAAGTTAATAATATCAATAAACATTAAAAGTGAGATCGTTCCAAACCAAAGTAACAACAACAAAAATAAAATTGGCTTTATTTCTTTAGGAATATTTTTAATATTCATACTTAAATTTTATATTCTATTTCAACTGGCAACATCTCTTTTTTAAAATTATTATTTTTTATAGCATTCCTCATATGGATGACTTCTTCTGTAATATCAGTAATTTTTACTACCCATTCTTTTTTATATTTTTTTAAAATATTTCCACTCAAACCCAGCTGAATTGTTCGCCTTTCTAATGGATTTCCATAAATATCTCTATCCGGATCCCATTGACAACGAACTTCGGAAGACTCAAACTTTAATTTCCATTTCTCATATGTTCCATAAATATCCTTATCAAATGATGACAAAACAGCTTGCGCAAGAATAATATTAAAACCTTCTCTCTCCATATCTATTGCCAATATTCTCTCTTGTCCTTTTTTGGTTGCCCAGCCAGATCTATACATCATCCATAAAAAAGATGGTTTGATCCATGACATTCTACTCGTCCTAAAATGTGAACCAAATTTTCCAAATTTTATGGCTTCGTCTGCTATTTCGGCGCGAAAAGCTTGATAAACCCTAATGGTTTTTTCGTTAAATTGAGCATAAATTTTATTCTCTGATTTTATAATCATAACATGGGTCCTATATCTCCAAACTGTAACATATGTGTCGCCTTTTCTTTTGTCACTGGATCATCAGATTGAGTAAGTAACTTCAGTTTTTCTTTGGCCCCTGGCGTATTAATCTCGCCCAGTGCCCAGATACAATGAAGTCGCAAAGAATCATGGCCAGTTTCATCATAATCTAGATAAGGAAATCTGGCCAGGGCTGTTTTATATAGTATGTCAACCGTGCGCGGTGATTTAATTTTTTGAAACGCCCAAACAATACTCTCATGGCCATAATGCCACGTTTCCTGCAACAAAATGATTAATATGTCCACAAATTCTTCCGAAAGCACCCCAAAAGTATTCGCCACATAAAGTACATTTTCTATATCATGCGGATCTGTTTTTTCCTTATAGGCAATTTCCAATAATTGTATAAGATATTCTGGATTTTTTGTAATATCGACAGTAAAATCTCTTAAGAATTGACTCTTCGCTTTTTTGAATTTTTTGGGCGTCGATGGTGTATGGCAACCTTCAACGCACACATATGCTACACTTCTTAACTGGTCAATTGCCGCTTTCTCTTTCTCTGTCATATTTTATCTGTTAACTTTTTTGAAACCTAAAATATTATCATTAAATATATCTAACGCCCTGCCTCGTCCTAGACCGATATTAATATTTCCGTTTTCTATCTTAAAGAAAGCGCTATTTGTATCCCACCTAGATGAAACAAAAGGCATTTGTGTTCCATATACTTTGGCAATACCTAGAGATACATCGCGAACGCCTACATCTACCAGTGCCTGTTCAGTGCCGGCTCTAGCTTCAAATTCAACCACAACACCTTTAAAACCTGAAGAAACTGCTTGCTCTTTGGAAATAAACGTTTCACCGCGGGCAGATGGCGGTAACTTTCCGGTTCTCTGTAGTGTTGCAAAATCTCTTTCACTCATCGCTCTACAATATACCTCCGTTCTACTTAACAGCGGGCTAACCATCGCCCCCAAGCCAACCCCCGCATCCAAAGCAGATAATGCTCCGGCGGCAGAACTAATGAGTGTATTGC
>CAZXFG010000030.1:0-10169 GCA_964640515.1 uncultured Gammaproteobacteria bacterium
GTCACTAAATCTAGCTATTATTAATATCCTGCCCTTGCCGGCTTTAGACGGCGGTCGTTTATTCTTTTTGTTTATTAATAAATTGCGCCGCCGGCCGATTAGCCAGAAAATAGAGCAGAATATCCATCTCATCGGGTTTAATTTGTTGATTTTACTGGTTATCATAGTTACTATTAAAGATGTGGGCGCTTTTCGCGGGGTTTTTATGAATTTGTTAAATAAAGTATTTTAATCCCATATTTTAGCCGGCTTTTTGTATGCAGAAAAAATTAGAACAATTAAAAACCGAAGCCGTTTTGGCTATTAAGGCGGTTAAAGACCAGCTTCGTTTGACTGAATTGGAAAATAAATATTTAGGCCGTAAAAATGGCGAATTGACCGACCTGCTTAAAGGATTGAAAGATATGGAAGAAGGCGAGCGCAAAATAGTCGGGCAAGCGGCTAATGAAGTAAAAATTGCCTTGGTTACAGAGCTGGCAAAAAAGAAAAGTGAATTACAGGCCAGTGAATGGTCAGTGGCTCTGGAACAAGAAAGAGTGGATGTTACCCAGCCGGCGCTGCCTGCCGAAGAGCGAGGGCATTTACATCCATTGTCATTAGTTAGAAATGAACTGGAAGATTTTTTTACTTCCCTGGGATTTATGGTGTTGGACGGACCGGAATTGGAAAGCGATTATTATAATTTTGAAGCCGTGAATATTCCTAAAACTCATCCGGCGCGTGATTCCCAGGATACTTTTTATATCAAAGGACACGAAATCAGTTCGGCTGTGCCTTGGGTGATGCGTACTCAAACTTCTACCATGCAGGTAAGGGCCATGCAAAAATACGGCGCGCCTCTGCGCGCCATAGTGCCGGGAAAATGTTTCCGCAATGAAGCCACGGACGCTCGCCATGAACACACTTTTTATCAGTTGGAAGGGGTGGTGGTGGGTGAAAATATTAATTTTAGCCATTTGAAAGGGGTGATGGAAGCCATGTTGCAACACTTGTATGGCGCGGAAACTAAATTACGCTTACGGCCAAAGTTTTTTCCTTTTGTGGAGCCGGGCGTGAATGGAGAAGTTTCTTGCTTCTTATGTCACGGGGTTGGCTGTCGGGTCTGCAAACAAACAGGTTGGCTGGAAATTTTGGGAGCCGGCATGATTCATCCGAATGTATTGAAAGAAGGCGAAATTGACCCGAAAAAATATCAAGGTTTTGCCTTTGGTTTTGGCCTAGATCGTTTGGTCATGCTTAAATACGGTATTGAAAATATCCGTCTTTTGCAAGAGGGGAATTTGCGATTTTTAAAACAGTTTTAATTTATGTTAGTTTCCTACAATTGGCTTAAAAAGCATGTCAATATAAATAATAATTTTTCCGCCGAGGAAGTGGCGGCGAAATTGAAATCCAGCACCGTGGAAGTGGAGAAAGTGGCCTATCAAGGGAAGAATTTGGAAAGCGTGGTGGTGGGCAAGGTGGTGACAGCAGACAAACATCCTAATGCCGATAAATTAAAAGTTTGCCAGGTGGATGTAGGCGGAGAAAATTTGCCTATTGTTTGCGGTGGTAGCAATGTAAGCATGGGAATGCTCGTAGCCGTGGCTAAAGTAGGCGCTAAAGTGCAATGGCATGGCGAAGGAGAATTAGCGGAGCTTGTGCCGACCAAAATTCGCGGGGTGGAATCGCGGGGCATGATTTGCGCCAGCACCGAGGTTGGCCTGGGTCAGATGTTTCCTTTAAAAGAAGAAAAAGAAATTTTGGATTTGAGCCATTTTAATTTTGTCGTAGGCACGCCTTTGGCCGAGGCCTTGAAATTAGACGACTATATTTTTGAAATTGACAATAAGTCTCTCTCGCATCGTCCGGATTTATGGGGGCATTATGGTTTGGCGCGCGAAGTGGCCACGATTTTTAATCGCGATTTGAATGAATATCAAACCAAAGAAATTAAGGATAATAAAGAAATAAAACTGGAAGTAAAAGTGGAAGATGAGGAATTATGTCCTCGGTATATGGCCGTGGCTGTGGGCGGAATAAAGATAGGAGAATCGCCAGCTTGGTTGAAACAGCAATTATTGGCCGTGGGTTTGCGTCCGATTAATAATATCGTGGATATTACCAATTATTTGATGCTGGATTTGGGCCAGCCCATGCACGCTTTTGACGCGACAAAAATCAACGGGCATAAAATTATTGTGCGCCGAGCTAAAGAAGGGGAAGAATTTGTGGCTTTGGACGAGAGCCGGCATAAATTAACTAGCGAAGTGTTAGTGATTGCCGACGCCAAAGGGCCGGTGGCTTTAGCCGGAGTGATGGGTGGTTTGGAGAGCGGGGTGACTGGCGAGACTCAAACAGTAATTTTTGAATCCGCGAATTTTAATTCGACCTCCATTCGCAAAACTTCCACTAGATTAGGATTACGCACTGATTCGGCTATTCGTTTTGAAAAAAGTTTAGATCCTAATTTGGCGGCGCTGGCTTTACGCCGAGCCGTGGAATTGACTTTGGAGTTGTGTCCGGAGGCTAAGGTGGTCAGCAAAGTGGTGGATAAAAAACATTTCACTCTGCCCATCGGACCGATTGAAATCGCTCTGGAGACTTTTCAACAAAAATTGGGAGTAAAGTTAGAGGAAAAGGAAATTATTCGTATTTTAAGTAAATTAGGTTTTGAAATTAAACAAAAGAAGACTTCTTTGTCAGTCAAGATTCCCACTTGGCGGGCCACCAAAGATATTTCTTTGGCTGAAGATTTAGTGGAAGAGGTGGCCAGAATTTACGGTTTTGACCGGATTCCTTCAGCTTTGCCTGTTTTTCCAATCGTGCCTCCTTTGGAGAATAAACAAAGGGCCTTGGAGAGAAAAATACAAAATGTTTTAGCCGGAGAGTTGGGTTATACTGAAGCGTATAATTATTCTTTTGTCAGCGCCGCCCAGGTTCAGCAGTTAGGCATTGATTTATCTAAATATATTGAATTGGACAATCCCTTATCCAAAGAAAAACCATATTTACGACGCAATTTGTTGACCAATTTATTGGATAATGTCGCGGTTAATTTGAAAAATTGCGGAGAAATAAAAATTTTTGAAATCGGCAAGGTGTTTACCAATGAAGAAACCGGTTTGCGCAGTCGAGCCAACAGCGATGATTTGTTGCCGCGCCAGGATACTTGGCTTACCACCATATATGTTGATAAAACGGACAGCAATCCCTTCTGGCAGGCGCGGCGAGTGGTAGAAACAGTCTTGGCCGCTTTGAATATTAAATGGGAGATTGCTCCGTTAGACAGAGTTTTGTCTTGGGAGCATCCTTCACGGCTGGGAATTTTTTCCGTGGCCGGCACAGTGGCGGGGAGCATGTTTGAACTGCATCCGGCTGTGGCGCACAATTTAGGTTTGGAATTTCGAGCGGGATTAGTGAGTATGAATTTGAGTAAATTATCAGATGTGTTGATTAAAAATCCAATGTCAATGTCCCATCGCGCGATTACTGTTTATCCGGAGGTAACGCGTGATTTGGCTTTTGTGGTGGAAAAAACAATAAAGCATGCCGATATCTTGACGACTTTAGAAAACATTGATCATCTGCTCAAAAAAGTGGAGTTGTTTGATGTCTACGCGGGAAAAAATATTGGCGAGAACCGCAAGAGCATGGCTTATCACTTGATTTATGGACACCACGAACGCACTTTGACCGCCGAGGAAATAGATAAAGCGCAAGAAAAAATTATCAAAACTCTGGAGAAAAAAGTAAAAGCCGAAATAAGAAAATAATTATCCCCAAGCGTAAAAATTAGAAGAGTGGTATAATAGAATCGGATAGGTTTTAATTCTTCAAAGGAGAAATATGATAGTGACCACAAAAGATATTTTGTATTTAGTGATTTCTTTTTGCATCATCTGGGTGACGGTTTTTATTTGTTGGATGTTTTATTATCTCACTCGTTTATTGCGCAACGCCAACACGATAGTGGAAGAATTCAGAGTGCGCTTGCAAACTTTGTCCGAGGCGATAGATTATATCCGCGGGAAGGTGGAGAATATGTCCAGCTTGATGACTTTAGCCAGAAGCGGAGTGACTGGTTTTGTGAAGAATATGGCGGAGAAAAAGGCACGGAAATGGATGGAAGAAGGAGCGGAAAGATTTAATGAAACAGCGAGAGAAGCTGTGGGTAAAGCAGTGGCGGCGACCGCCAGAAAGATAAAAAAGACGACGAAGAAAATTAGATAAAATCAGCAAAAAATCCCGATTCAGTCGGGATTTTTTTAATTTGATTTAAATCATCATTTGCGATAATATACCCCAGCTATGAGTTTTGTTCATCTCCATGTTCACAGCCATTATTCTTTGTTGGATGGGCTGCCTAAAATTAAAGAGCTGGTCAAAACCGCTAAACAGCGGGGATTCAACGCGCTGGCCCTGACCGACCACGGCAATATGTATGGGGCGATTGAGTTTTACGAGGCCTGCTTAAAAGAAGGCATTAAACCAATAATCGGTTTAGAAGCTTATCTCGCGCCCGCCAGTCGTTTTGACAAAGATCCTAATGACAAATATTATCATTTGTTGCTCTTGGCTTTGGATTATACCGGTTATAAAAATTTGATGAAATTATCCTCCCTATCTCATTTAGATGGTTTCTATTATCGTCCGCGGGTGGATAAAGAATTACTGCGCCAATATCACGAAGGGTTAATCGGCACCAGCGCTTGTTTGGGCGGTGAACTTCCTTGGATTTTACGCAAAGAGAATAATTATGAGAAAGCGGTGAAAGTGGCCAAGGAGTATGAAGAAATTTTTGGCAAAGATAATTTTTTCTTGGAGCTGATGGACTTGCCGGCTCAAGAAGGCCAGATGGAATTGAATAACCAGTTGGTTCGTTTGTCCAAAGATACCGGCTTACCGCTTATCGTCACTCGTGACGCGCACTATTTGAGTCCTGATGATGCCGAAGCCCAAGATGTACTGACTTGTATCCGCGACGGCCGGACTATTGATGATGCTAATCGGCGGAATAGAATGGGTATAGACAATTCGTTGTGTTCAGCCGAAGAAATTACCAGCCGTTTTAAACACATTCCGGAAGCCATAGAAAATACAGTGAAAATCGCGGAGCGGGTAAATCTTAAATTAGAGTTGAACAAATGGCATTTTCCACATCTTGTTTTGCCGCCGGGAAAGACGGCCGACGATTCTCTTCGCGGGTCGGTGTATGAGCGTTTGGCCAAATTGATGGAAATTACCGATGAAGTCAAGAAAAGAGTAGAGTATGAATTGGAGGTAATCACCAAAAAGAAATATTCGCCGTATTTTATTGTGGTGGCTGATTATGTAGAGTATGCCCGCACTCATGGGATTGTAGAGACTACTCGTGGATCGGGCGCGGGTTCTATTGTGGCCTATGCTTTGGGCATTACCACGGTCAATCCGTTGTTTTTTAAATTGCCCTTTGAGCGTTTTCTAAACCCGTTTCGTCCCAGCCCGCCTGATATTGACGCGGATTTTGCCGATGATCGCCGTAATGACATGATTGCCTATGTGACAGAAAAATACGGGGCGGATAAGGTGGCGCAGATTATTACTTTTGGTACCATGATGGCTAGGGGAGCGATCCGCGATGTGGGTCGAGCTTTGGGTTATGCTTATTCTTTCTGCGACCAGGTGTCTAAACTGATTCCTTTCGGAGCGCAGGGTTTTCAAATGACCATTGCCAAAGCTATAGAATTAGAGCCGGATTTAAAAAGTCTGTATGAAAAGGATCCGCGAGTGCAACGCTTGCTGGATTTGGCGCAAAAAATTGAAGGTTGCGCCCGCCATACTTCCATCCACGCGGCCGGCGTGGTTATTTCTCCCACACCTCTTACTGATTTTACTCCGGTCCAGCACGAGGTCGGAGGCGAGCGGGTGACTACCCAATACGAAATGCACGCGGTAGAAGCGGCTGGTCTCCTAAAAATGGACTTTTTGGGCATCAGAAATTTGTCCATCTTGGGTCATGCCATTGAGATAGTGGAAAAAACTACCGGTCATAAGATTGATATATATAATCTGTATCCTTGGGATGACAAAAAGACCTATGAGATGCTGGCGCGCGGTGAGACTGTGGGCGTGTTTCAGCTTTCCGGTTCAGGCATGACTCGTTATTTAAAAGATCTTAAGCCCTCCAATATTTTTGATATTATGGCCATGGTGGCTCTATTTCGTCCTGGTCCCATGGAATCTATCCCTGAATATATCCGACGAAAGCACCACCCGGAACTGATAGAATATCTAGATCCACGGATGAAAGATTATTTAGATAAGTCTTTGGGGTTAATGGTCTATCAGGAGGATGTTTTACTGACGGCCATTGCGTTGGCCGGTTATAATTGGGAGGAAGTGGATAAATTCAGGAAGGCCATGGGCAAGAAAATTCCCGCGGAAATGGCCAAACAAAAAGATAAATTTTTTAAGGGCTGTAAAGAACACGGTAAATTGCCGGAAGTAAAAGTCCACCGTTTGTGGGAATTGATTGAGCCGTTTGCCGCCTATGGATTTGGCAAAGCGCACGCCGCGTCTTATGGGGTAGTGGCTTATCAAACCGCTTTCATGAAAGCAAATTTTCCTATTCAGTATATGACGGCGGTGCTGATTGCCGAGAGTGGGGATGTGGAAAAAGTGCCGGAAATTATCCAAGAATGCGAGCGGCTTGGTATTAAAGTTTTGCCTCCGGATATTAACGAGAGTTTCAAAAGTTTCGCCATGGTGACACCGGAAGATGGTTCAGCCGCGCATATCCGCTTTGGCTTGAACGGGATAAAGAATCTGGGCGAGCATATTGCCGAGGAGATTTATCGCGAACGCAAAAAAGGCGGACGATATCAGAGTTTGGAAGATTTTTTGAGCCGAGTGAAAGATCGAGATTTAAACAAAAAATCATTGGAGAGCTTGATCAAATGCGGGGCTCTGGACTCGTTGGCTTTTGATCGTGGTTTACTCCTGGCTAATAGTGAGAATTTGTTGAATTATTCGCGACAGATACAAGAAAAGTCCGGTTCGTCCCAGAATTCTTTGTTCAGCGGGACTACCATTGATTTGGCTAGCCAAGTGCGATTAGATCCGGCTCCGATAGCCACAGAAGACAATAAACTACACTGGGAAAAGGAATTGTTGGGGCTTTATGTGACTGCCCATCCGTTCACCTATTTTGAGCAGGCCATGGGTCGAGCATTGACGCCCATTAAAGATTTGTCGCATCAAGCGCGCAATCATTGGGTGGTGGTGGGTGGAGTAGTGGATAGCACTAAAAAGAAAATTACCAGGAGTGGCCAGCCCATGATGTTTGTGACTATTCAGGATACTACTAATAATCTGGAGTTGTTGGTTTTTCCTCGCACCTATGAAACGACCAAAGAAGTATGGGTGGAGGGCAAGATGGTCTGTGTGGTGGGCCGGACTTCGGAAGGGGAAGGGGATGATAAATTATTCGTGGAAAAGGCCTACGAATTGACTAAGGACAATGTCAAACAGCTCACGGCGCAATTAGCGGTCAATACGGGTGAGCCGTCTATTCGCGAGTACGCTCCGGCCAAAGTGTTACCGCCAGAGGGCTTGGAAATTAGTTTGAACGCCTCGGAAGTCAAAGAGAAAGCTGAAGCGATTAAAGCCGTGTTGGCCAAGCATCCGGGAGATAAAAAAGTTTTTTTAATTGTGGGCAATAAAAAAATAAAGACTTCTTATCAGGTGGACATGTCAGATGCCTTGCGTCAAGAACTGGAAGCCATTGTCGGTACTGGTCGGGTTAGGGTATAATTACTAGGTAATTTCAAGCTTTGCTTACAATACCGATATATGATGGTGATAATTTTGGAATTTTTTTTATTTGGTTTCATCGGTTGGGTGATTGATTCAATGTACCGCAGTCTGCGGGAAAAGCGCTGGATTAATGCCGGGTATTTTAAGGGTCCGATTTGTCCGGTTTATGGGTTTGGCGGTTTGGCTCTAATGTTTATTTTTGAGTACTATTTCGCTTTGCCTGTTTGGCTGTTGGTGATTGCTTCAGCTTCGGCTTTGGTGTTGGTAGAGTACTTAAGCGGAATTTTTTGCGAAAAAGTTTTACAAGTAAAATTATGGGATTATTCTCACTCTCGTTTTAACATTGGCGGATATATTGATCTGGAGCATTCTTTTTATTGGTTGATTTCGGTAGTGGTTTTTTATTATTTTATTTTTCCTTATGTTTCATGGGCGGGAAATTTAATCGTGGTGCCAAAATATTTTGATTTGCTGGCTTTGTTGATAACGGTTTTTGTTTTTCTATCGGCTATCGTCCGCAAAAGTCCCGCTCGTTTTTTGGAGTTCAAAGAGAAAGTGCTTAACCTATCCGTAGATGATTATCAACATCTGGTATCTGATATTAGGAAGTTGTATCGGGCCAAAACCGAAGAGGCGGGAAATATTTTGAGGGAGAAGATAAACAGACGGCTGGCCAAGACCAGCGCGCGATTAAAGAATTGGCGGCGGGAAACTAAGTAAGCTCCCAGTTGGGGTCGGCTGATAGTTTGGCCCAGGAAGTAAAGTCTTTTTTTAGGGCATGATAATATCCAGCCACGGCAATCATCACGGCGTTATCCATGCAGTATTTAAGTTCGGGAGAGAGAAAGACAGCGGACGGCTGTTCTTTTTTTATTATTTCTTCCAGAGTTTTTCTTAATTTTTTGTTGGCGCTGACTCCGCCGGCCAGGATAATAGTTTTAGGTTCATATTTTACGGCGGCCTTGATGGTTTTTATGACCAAGACATCAACGATGGCTTGTTCAAAAGAAGCGCAGAAATCATTGATGGTTGTGTCATCGCGAGGAGCGGAACGACATGGCGATCCCTTGGTTTCAATTTGTGTAGCCGGAGATTGCTTCGTCACTGCGTTCCTCGCAATGACAAGTGAATTATCCCTTAACCAATAAAGCGCGGAAGTTTTTAAACCGGAAAAACTGAAGTCAAAATTATTTTCCCGAATCATTGGCCGAGGAAAATTAATAGCTGTAGTATCGCCTGTGGCGGCCAATTGGGATATCTGCGGTCCGCCCGGATAGGGTAGTTCTAAAAGTTTGGC
Organism: uncultured Gammaproteobacteria bacterium; assembly: GCA_964640515.1. Lineage (GTDB taxonomy): Bacteria > Patescibacteriota > Patescibacteriia > Magasanikbacterales > GWA2-37-8 > CAZXFG01. The sequence goes on from CAZXFG010000030.1 coordinate 9,074, forward strand.
CACCTTGTCAAAACATTCACCGGCCGCATCGTCTTTGGTCTGGCCCAATACTTTATATTTCCCTTGTTCTTTAATATAAATTAATTCAGTATGGCCGCCGCTGACCACAAGCGCTAAAGACGGGTAAATAATTTGTGGGTTTCCAATCTCCACTGAATGGATATGGCCTTCCAAGTGGTTTAGACTGACCACCGGAATATCCCAGGCGTAAGATAAAGCGCGAGCGGCTTCGGTCCCGACTATTAGTCCGGTGATTAATCCGGGTCCGGTAGCGACAGCGATCGCCTCTGGCCTTTCTTGCCCCTTTAGCGCTTCTTCAATCAAAGGCGCTATTTTTTCCGCGTGCATTCTTCCGGCTATCTCCGGCACTACTCCGCCGTATTTTTCATGGATAGCAATTTGAGAAGCGGTTTTTTCGGACAAAACAAAAAAGCCCTTTTTAGAACAATCTAGCAGGGCCACGGAAGTGTCATCGCAGGATGATTCTATTCCTAGTATTCTCATAGTGTCAGGGGAGGGAATCGAACCCTCCACCTCGGGGTTATGAATCCCGTGCTCTAACCAGCTGAGCTACCCTGACATGGAAATTACAGCCATATTACTATTTTTTCGCTCCAAAGTCAATAATAACAAAACCCGCCTAAAGAGGCGGGTTGTTTTTTGATGAGCTCGCTATTTTACAAAACAGCTTCTTTCGCGGCTTTGGCGACGCGGAATTTAACCACAGTTTTGGCCGGAATCTGAATGGTCGCTCCAGTGGCCGGGTTGCGGCCTTGGCGCGCATTGCGATGCACCTTTACCAATTTACCTAGTCCCGGCACCACAAATACGCCGCTCTTTTTGACCTCATGATACGCTAACTCCACCATAGCGTCCATGAAACCTACCACATCCTTTTTGGCCAAGCCCGTTTTTTCTGCCAAGGCAGATAACAGGGCTGACTTGGTCATGCCTGCCATAATTTTAAGATTAAGAATAAATATATTTTTACGACCCTTATTAGCTAGTATTATACTATTTCCTTGGAAAAAGCGCAATAGCGCGATATAGCTAATAAATCCGGTTACCCAACCCCTACCGAATAGATAATAAATAG
>CAZXFG010000031.1:0-9589 GCA_964640515.1 uncultured Gammaproteobacteria bacterium
TATAATAGCACAGACCGATGTTTCTGTCAAACTTAGATGAAGTGAAAATTGGCGGAGGGTGAGAGATTCGAACTCTCGAGGCCTTGCGACCAACTGCCTTTCCAGGGCAGCGCCATAGACCACTAGGCGAACCCTCCGTATCTCTGGTTCAGAGGTTTTGTAATTTTCTCGCTTTCCTCGCTCGCGAGAGCTCGGGGATATCCGCCTCGGGCGGCCATAACCCGCTCAAAAAATACAAAACCTACGAACCACATTATACTCCGTTATTTGACTTTACGCCGGACTATTATATTAAAAGTTACCAAAAAAGTCAACACGAAAAGTATGCCCAACATTCCCCATTGGGCGGGGGTCAAATGATAATATCTGACATCGCTGACGCTTAAATCGGTCGCCCGCAAAAAATCCAAAAAGAACCGCGCGATGGCGTATAAGCCAAAAGAAAATCCGGCCACCAATCCCCATCTTTGACGCGTTAAATATTTGAAGGAGATTAAAAAAATTGAAAAAATTAAAAATCCCAATAACGAATCATATAATCCCAAATCATGCCGCGCGCCATCGAAAAAATTCACGGCCAGCCAAAAATCAGACAACCGCCCGGGATGATCGTGAATCAAAAAACAACCAAGACGGCCAATCCCCCATCCCAACCACAAACCGATGGCCCCCACATCCAAATATGGCAATAATTCTTTAAAACTAAAATGCCGTACTTTGGCGAAAATCCAAATAGCCGTTCCCGCGCCCACAAAACCACCCAAGGACGATGACCCGCCTTGCCAGAATTTCCAGACTTCACCCGGATACGCTAAATAATAGTCCAAAGCATAAAACCAGATAAAAAATAACCGCGCTCCGATAAGCCCGGCAATCAGCGCCCAAATGGCCATGTCTAAAAGCACATTGGGTGAAAGAAAAATCTTCCGTGTCAAATAATACGCCACTGACAATCCGGCTATAATTCCCAGGGAAACCAATAATCCCCAAACTTGAATAATCAACGGCCCAACCAATAAAGAATCTATTTGAAAATAGGGAATCATTTTAAATATTCTTTAATTTGTTCGGGACGATCAATTACTTTGACTAAATTCTCGTCGCCTAAACTAATCGTCTTAAAGTCGCCGTATAATTTATGAACAAAATCCAATAGAGGACGCCAGAACGATTCGCCGTAGAGCAAGATAGGCATGGGGTTTACTTTTTTGGTTTCCACCAAGGTTAGCATCTCAAATAGCTGGTGCAAAGTGCCAAATCCGCCCGGGAAAAAAATAAAGAACTCGGAAGGCGAAGTGATGATTAATTTCCGCACAAAAGGAAAAGAAAAACCAATGGACTTGGTCAAATAATTATTGTGCCGTTCGGAGCGGTCAAAACGCATATCAATTCCAATACTTTCACCGCCCGCTTCAAACGCCCCTTTATTCGCGGCTTCCATGATTCCGGGCCCGCCGCCGGTCATGGTCACCACCTTATGCTTGGCCAATATCTTTCCAATTTCATAGGCCGCTTGATAATACGCCGAGCCGGGCATAATGCTTTTAGTACCCAACACAGTCGCGTTATCCTCCACTTTTGTCAAAAATTCAAAACCGTCCACCAACTCGGCCATAATGCGGAAAATACGCCAATCGGCTCCGCCTTGGCAGTGCGGACTACTGCTACCCGGTCTGCAAGCCAAAGGTTGATCCTTGGTGTCTTTTATAAACTCAAAAGCGCTTTTGGCGTCATCCACCACTTGCCAACTTTGGATATCAGTCTCGGCCACTGATTTTATCTCCTTGGAAGATTTTTGTTTTAAAAATTTTAACATTGGATTCCAAAAATCACTGCCCACCAAAATAATCGGCGATTTTTCCATTTGCCCCATCTCCATATAATCCACCACTTCAAAAAATTCATCCAGAGTGCCAAATCCGCCCGGGAAAAACACGAAAGCATGAGCCGGCGCGGTCATCATCACTTTACGAGTAAAAAAATAATAAAAACCAATGGCTTTATTAACATACGGATTGATGCGTTGTTCGCGCGGCAGTTGGATATTAAGTCCGGCTGACTGGCCGCCTGTTTCAAAAGCCCCTTTGTTGGCCGCTTCCATCACTCCCGGACCTCCGCCGGTTATAGTAGTAAAACCATTTTTTCCCAATAATCGCCCCAAATCTTCCGCTATTTGGTAATATTTACTGTTAGCCGGCAAACGAGCTGAACCAAAAATCGTTACTTCTTTTTTTAATTCGCTTAAAAACTGGTAACCATCCACAAACTCGCTCATAATGCGAAAAATACGCCAGCTCTCTCGGTAGTTAATCATTTCGCCGCCCGTGGCCAGCTGTAACTTGGGTTCCCAATTATCCCCTTTATCTTTTTTATCTTTTGACATAAAAAAATTAATTTGATTTTGGTCTTCGGCCAAATAAAGTCTCTTTTAAAGATTCATTCGCATCCGCCTTACCGCTTGAATTCACGGGTTCTCCGCAGTCCGGATCTAAACCGGATAAATCTCTTTGCGCAAGCATCCTTTCCCTTAATTCTCTATCTTTCGCGAAAGCGGATTCTTGCACCTCATTTGATACTCTTTCAATAAAATCATACTTGAACAAATCTTCCGGCTTGATACCCTCGGCCAAGGCCTCTTTCACCGCTTTATTCCACTGCTCTTCTATGATTTTCCAAGCATCATCTTCTGAAATAAAAAAACTAAATAAGCCGCTGGCAGGGCCGACAAAACCTTCAAAAATCAATTCGTAAATCTGCTGTTTGGCGTTTTCAGGCGATTCATAAGAAAAATTATTTTCACCTTCATCCGGAAAATCATTTTCATCCTCATCTTTTGGATTTAATCCGTCCTCTTTAATCATAAATGATTAAGTTCTCAAATTATATCCCACCCTCATTACCAATCCTTCGCTCATCCTCGGACCCATAATCTGCACCCCTACCGGCAGACCGGATTTGGTAAAACCGCCCGGCACCGAGAGCCCGGGAATGCCGGCGCTACCGGCCGGACTGACCATGACATCAGCCAAATACAAGGCCAACGGGTCAGCCGCCTTTTCTCCAATGCCGAAAGCGGGAAAAGGCGAAGTCGGGGTGATAAGCGCGTCAACTTTTTGCCAAGCTTGATCAAAATCTTGACGAATTAAAGTGCGCACCTGCTGGGCTTTTTTGTAATACGCGTCATAATATCCGGCCGAAAGAGCGTAGGTGCCAATCAAAATACGCCGTTTTACCTCTTCGGGAAAACCTTGGGCGCGGGAGCGGGCGTATAAATCATACAAAGTTTTTTCATTAGCGCGCACTCCATAGCGCGCGCCGTCTAAACGACCGAGATTTGAACTGTCTTCGGAGGGCACAATTATATAATAAACTGAAAGAGCGTATTTGGTGTAAGGCAAACTGACCTCCACTATTTTAGCGCCTAACTTTTTTAATTTTTCTATTTGTTGTTCGGTAATCTCTCTTACTTCCTCATCCATGCCGGCCACGGAAAAATATTCTTTGGGCACGCCGATTTTTAGGCCCTTGATATCTTTCTCAAATTCTTTGGTATAATCCGGCACCGGTTCGGGCACCGTAGTCGCGTCCAATTTATCCGGTCCGGCAATTTCTTTCATCACTATAGCCAAATCTTCCACGGTCTTGGTCAAAGGGCCCACCGTGTCGTAGGACGAAGCCATCGGCATAATGCCATAACGAGAATTGCGGCCATAACTCGGACGCAAACCGACGATACCGCAAAATGAAGCCGGCTGGCGGATAGACCCGCCGGTGTCCTCTCCTATCGCGAACAAACACATGTTATCCGCCACGGCCGCGGCTGAACCTCCGGAAGAACCGCCGGCTACTTTAGTTAAATCATGCGGATTCTTCACCGAACCATACATGCTGTTTTCATTACTGGCCCCATGGCCAAAGGCATCGCAGTTATTTTTCCCCACCAGCACTCCACCCTGCTCCCGAATTTTTTTCACCACTGTGGCGTCAAAAGACGGGACATAATTATCCAAAATTTTCGCTGAACCGGTAGAACGCGCATTAGCCGTGCAAATCGCGTCCTTCACCGCGAAAGGAATACCGGTGAGCGGATTGCTCTTCTTTTTTTTAATTAAAACATCCGCTTCTTTTGCTTCTGTTAAAGCTTCGTCTTCAGTTACGGTGATAAAAGCATTAATATCTTTATCGCGCTCCTTAATCCGATGCAAACAATCCTTAACCAACTCCACGGCTGAAAATTGTCCACCGTCCAGCCCTTCTCGCGCTTCTTTGATGGAAAGTTTATTTAAATTCATACTAATTCGGTTTTTCATCATCTTTTTTAGGCCTGCGGCGACGCATTGTTTCCACAAAATCATCTGTGCTAAAATTCCGGTCGCTTACCCCTCTTAACGGGCTGGTGGCTTTTTCAAAAGCTACTCCAAACGCCATTTTAACATTCTGATGAACATGGGCTTCTTCCTGTAAACGTCCTTCTTTAACTACTTGTAAAACTTGCTCTACTTTGCTTTTCACTAAATCATGCAATTTTTTCATCCTTTCTTCCAAACTCCACTGCGGATAAGCGGGTTCTTTCTTTAAAATTTTCATAACCGCCTGTACAAAACGCAGGGCATCGGTTTGATTATATTCCAATTTTTTCATCAACAAGTCAACCATTTGGACGGTCACTCTTTGTTCTAAGTCCTTTTCGTGAATATGAGACATCTCTGACTCTGAAATTATTTTCATAAGTATTATTCTTTATTAAATACTCCGGGCACCACTAATTCGCCCATTTTTACCTGCGGTAATTGAGCTAAAAGCTCCTTTTGATGCTCGCTTTCGCGCGCTATATCTTCGCGCGCCACATTTTCCAATCCGGTTACCTGCGCTGTCGGCTCCACGCCGGTCGTATCCACTTCATTCAAAATTTTCATATAATCCAAAACCGCGGAAATGGTTTCCGCGTATCTTTTTTCTTCGGTCGGAGTCAATTCCAATCGCGCTAATTCAGCGATTTTTCTTATTTCTTCTTTAGTCAGAGCCATATTTGTCTACTTGCGTACTGTCTGTAAAGCAGTAGGTAAATTTTTAATTAAATAATCATTGTGCCAATCTCCGCTTTCCATATTATGAACCGGGGCGGAATAATCAGTCCAAACAAATGAGGCATTAGCGTTCATCGGATTTTGGCCGGTGACTATCGCGACGGAACTTTGAAGGATTTGCGAAGAAACAAAGTCACCGGCTATGACTGCTGAAGTTGCAATGCCCTTCAGCGTATAACTACGGCTACCACTGACTTCTTGATCAGCTCCGGCTATAAAAACCGCTTCTACTGTGCCGTTCGTGTTATGCACAAAATGCCAAGAACCGCCTATTGGCAATTGATTAACAATTCCTCCGATGGTGTCTGTTCTGTATAAAACAAGGTCTTTGATCAAACGAATTTCCTGCTGTTCTCCGACCGCCACTCCCGGCCCCACAACCTCCAAACTATAAATTCCATCTTCTTTAGCCACCGGACTTCCGTAATTCAGGCCGCAACTGAAAATATCAAATTTACACTTAAAAACAAAACTCATCCGACGCCAAGCCAAACGCTGGCCGCCATTGGCTGTCACGCTGAATTTATTGAAAATATTTAATCCTTTAATCAGATTGGCGCCGGACAAAGCGGAAACTGAAATAACGGGAAAACTTTTATAAACATAAATAGAATTTCCGGCTACTTGGGTTTTGGAATGATAAGCCACTTGTTTACTGTCGGTAGACCACATGTTCGTTAAAATGGTTCTGATATTTTTACCGCTTAATTCCGCGCTTGACACCGCCTTTAACTTATATGAAACGGATAAAGTAACGGCTGAAGTCGGTGGAACCGCCAGATTGACATTGTAAAAAGTCATGCGGCCGCCAGACGCGAAACCGGCAATTGTTTTGCGGGCGATTTCTTGTCCGTCCACGCTAAGAATGGCGACATCCACGATTCCGGACGCGCTTTCGCTGGGCAGAGTGAATTCCATTTTACTGATTTTAAATGTCTCTTTAGACGCGCTTATCTTATAAGCCACGGTGGCCACCGTGGAATCTCCGGCCACCACTTGCGCCCCGGGCGCGGACGCGCTTAATAAAGCGGTGAGTTTTCCGGCGCTGTCCACAACTATCAACTTCTGACCTTCCGCCAAAATTGTGGTTTCCATATTCCCGCCCAAAGAAAGAAATGTTTGCGCGCTATCAGTCCCAATACCGGTCTGCATGGTTCCATTGCGCAGATAACCATAAACTTCAGCTATCCAATGAGCGTTCTTTGGGACAGTCAAAGCCAATCCGACAGTATTATTTGACACTCCGTTAATTAATGATTTGGGATTAAAATTAACGCTTTTAGCTTTTTCTTTGTTGCCATCATTTATTGTCAAACTGACATTAATAAGGTTTTCCGGATTGAAAGCGCCAACGAATTTAAAAGCTACCTGCGCCTTGCTGAAAGTAATATCTTCATCAATCGCTCCGGTAATTACAAACTGACCTAACAAAATCCGATCGCCGTACTCATTATTAACAGTAAGACCGGAATAAGAAATATCCTTCGTTAAAGTTACATTGTTGGTTGAAGGCGCCGGAGGTGGAACTGCTCCGCCGTTGTCTGCCGGAGGTGGAACTGCTCCGCCGTTGTCTGCCGGAGGTGGAACTGCTCCGCCTCCATTTCCACCGCCCGCGTCATTGCTTGAATCGCCATCTCCGCCTACTCCACCGCTTGCTTGTCCATTATTATCTGCATTTGCTTCATCTCCTTGTTCACCGCCAGACCCTTCATCGGCTAATTGCCGACCGTCTCCTGCGATAGAATCAAAATCATCTTGATTATCCATTATATTTTGGTCTATTTCGTCCTGATTGCTATCAACCGGACTTTTGACATGGCTATAAACTAAAATACTGGTTATAACGACAACCAGAAATACTCCCAAACCACCTAAAAAATACCATTTGTTTTTAATCACAACATCTTTGGCTATTGCCAATTTACCGGCTAACTTTGACCAAAAAGAATTCGGGGCCATCGGGCTGTTTAATTGGCTACCTGGCGTTAAATTATCAAGCATACATTTAAAAATATACCTTTTAGATATTTTATAACTCATTTAGTGTTTTTCACACAAAAGTGCTAAAATTAGCATATAAAGCCGGCACGACTTTTACCGCTAATTTTTAACACTTGTCTATGAAAAAGGAGAATTATCCACAGGGTAACAGATGGAATAAACTGCCAATCAAAGTGAGTCAGAAAGATTTTAATCGGTACATTGGCCCATTTCTGTCTTCCGGCAAACGAGGGCCGGATACCAAGATCAGTAGGTACAAAATTTTCAATTACATTCTGTATGTTTTGCATACTGGTGTCCAGTGGAACCAACTGATAACTACGAGAAAAGAAATATCTTGGTCGGGAATTTACTACCATCACAATCGTTGGAGCAAGGATGGCAGTTATAAGAATCTGTTTGAAACATCGGTAATGTTTTTACAGAACAAAAATATGCTGGATACTTCCATCCTCCACGGCGACGGTTCCAACACCGTGGCAAAAAAAGGGGTGAAGGAATCGGCTACAGTGGACACAAACATCAGAAAGGTTTAAAAGAGCTGGCCATAGCGGATAACAATGGATTTATTGTTGCTCCAATAGTGGTCAGACCTGTTAAAGTACATGATACAAATTTGTTACCGGAAGCCTTAGAAAATTTATCTGATATGGTGTGGCTTAATGGAATAGATTTGTCCATGTCATACCTTACGCTTGATTCTGGATTTGATTCAGAATACAACGAACGAGTGATTGGAATGTATCAGATTGAACCGGTGATTAAACCAAACCCGCGAGGAACAAAAAACTGGAAAAAATTACTGGCTATGCAGGAGGATTTCAAACAAAATATTTACAAAGAGCGGTACAAAATTGAAAGAGTGTTTGCCTGGGCTGATACTTACAGGAAACTAGTTATCCGTTACGAAACCCTGGAATGCACCCACAACGGTTTTAGATATCTTGCTTATTCTATGATTAATCTGCGAGTGTTTTTTAAAGGGAATGTGGGGAAACCTTAAATGAGTTCTTACTAACAATAGTATTATACAAAAAAGTCCAAAAAAGAGCAATGACCTTGCTATTTGACTTTTCAATCAAAAAACCTTAAAATTAAAACAAATATTATATGGAAAAAGTTACTTCATCAGAAAAACAAACCAAAAAACTGGGCGAAGAAATAGCCAGCCGACTGCGGGGCGGAGATATTTTATGTTTGTCCGGAGAATTAGGCGCCGGCAAAACCACTTTGGTCAAAGGTCTGGCTCTCGGGTTGGGAATAAAAAAAGAAATCACCAGCCCGACTTTCGCCCTGCTCAATATTTATGAGGTAAAAAAAGGCGATATTAAACGACTGATACATATTGACACTTACCGCCTGAAAAATGAAGAAGAATTATTGGATATTGGAGCCGAAGATTATTTGGGGGCGGACGGAACAGTCTGCGTGGTAGAATGGCCGGAAAAAATTGAAGGATTATTAAAAAATAAAAAAATCAAAACCATTAGACTGGAACACTCACCAGGGGGAAGAAAAATTATATTGAACTGACAGGGCCAGAGGAATATGTCTTTCGCAAACAGTGTCGCCCCGGCTTCGGCCGGGACGCACTTCAGATCTCGTCCGCCGCGAGGCGGACTCCGATATGTTGCTCAAAACATATTCCTCTGGCCTTTTTCGTCAATCCAAATAAATTTTCATAGTTCGCGCCACCATTTCCTCAAAACTCCGCTCCTGGCGAACTTTTTCTCGCAAAGCCACGCCCATTCTTTGTGCTTGTTCATCATTAGACAACATTTCATTTATCGCTTCGGCTAATTTATTCGGATCTTCCGGCGGCACTAACCGACCGGTTTTTTTATCTTCTATCATCTCCCCCGCTCCTCCCACATCAGTCGCCACCACCGGCACGCCGGCCAAACCAGCTTCCAAAATCACATAAGGAAATCCTTCTTTGCGCGAAGGCAATACAAACAAGTCAAAGGCGGTAAAATAGCGGTAAGCGTCAACAACCTGTCCGGGCAAAAACACCCTGCTCCCCAAACCCAAATCTTTAATCATTTTATATAATTCGTCTTTTTCCGGACCAACGCCAACCAAAACTAATTTAACTTCCGGGGAAATATTTTTCATGGCCATGAGCAAGACATCTAGACCCTTGGTCGCGTAAAATCCGGCCACCACCCCGATGATCTTTCCCGACGCGGGCAGATCCAAATTTTTTCTGGCTTCTTCTCCGGAATATAACTCCCGCTCCAATTTAACGCCGTGTGAAATTTTTACCAATTTATCTTTTTTAATGCCCAATTCTTCCCGGGAAACAGTCAACTCTTTTCCCGACAAAACAATTATTTTATCTTTCCAGGCGGCGGAAAATTTTTCCGCCCAAAAATATATGGCTTTGGTTAGAAACGATACCGGCTCCAAAAATGCCCAACCATGCGCGGTATAGATAATTTTCGGCCGTTGTTTTTTGACTAATAAAAATTTAGCCAGAGCGCCTATTACCCCGGCTTTAC
>CAZXFG010000032.1:0-3102 GCA_964640515.1 uncultured Gammaproteobacteria bacterium
TATCCTTTAGCGGCAAAAAAAGTATTGCCCATTTTAACACCCAACAGCACTTTATCCGCCTGGGGCAACAAATTCTTTAAAACCGGAATTTTAGTTTCCATTTTAACTCCGCCCAAGACCACCACAAACGGCTTGCGGGGATTTTCCGTGGCCTTGGACAAACCGAAAATTTCTTTTTCTAACAGTAAACCGGCGAAAGAAGGTAAATAACGGGCCACACCGGACACGGAGGCGGCTGACCGATGAGCCACCGCGAAACCATCTAAAACAAACAGTTCAGCCAAATCCCCCAATTCTTTAGCTAAAATCCCGGTATTTTTTTCTTCATTCGGAGAAAAACGGATATTTTCCAGCATCACCACTTCGCCATCAATCATCTCTTCGTCTAAAAATTTTCCCAATTTGGGCAAATCCTCCAATTTAAATAATTTAATTTTAATTTGTAAAAGCTTCTCTAGCACCTCGCGAACCGGGGCCAAGCTGTATTTAGGTTCGGGTTTTGACGGCCGACCCAAATGACTGACAACTATAATCCGAGCTTTTTTCTCTATCAAATATTTTATAGTCGGCAAACTTTTGACGATTTTAAAATCCTCTTTCACTTTTCCACCCTCAATTGGCACATTAAAATCCACTCGCAACAAAACTATCTGGTCCACCAAATGCTCAATCTGCTTAACGGTTCTGATTTCCATAACGCTATGGAAAAATTTAATAAGTTACATTACAATATTATACCACAAATCCAACTACTCCACTAATTGATCATAACCAACCTGGTCCGGCCAAAGATAATGGGCAAAAACCCATTCGGCCAAATCACGCGCTTCGCTAAAACGGGCCTCGTTAGAGGATGAACCCAACACCACTGCGCGCAGAGCCCGGCCATCTTCGTTAGTCAGGCGCACCGCAAAATTATATTTAGAACCAACGATAAATCCGGTCTTACCCACGATTTCTCCGGACTGAAAATCGCTCGGCACCCAATTAGTGAGTAGCCAATTGGTGCTCCACACCCGCTTAGCCTTATCTTCGTTTAAAGGATGGGCGTAATACTCGCCCACTTTCATGATTGATAAAATTTTATTAAATTTCAACGCCTCCTTGAGAATCTTAACCGTGTCTTCGGCGCTCGCCACGTTATTTTCATCCAATCCGGTCGGCTCCACAAAATGAGCCGAGGCCAAACCAAGACTCCGCGCTTTGCGGTTCATCAGTAAAACAAAATTTTCCAACGAAACACCGCTCATCCTAACCAAAGCATTGATGGCCGTATTGGATGAGCCGATTAAAGCCACATGCAATAAATCATCCAGGGCGTATTTTTCACCCGCTTCCATGTGATGACTGCCCGCGTCGCAATCATCTTGGCAAATTTCCGTGCTGGAAGCCCAGTCAATCGGCAAGTCCATCAAAACCAGCGCCGACATTAATTTAGTAATGCTGGCCAAAGGCCGCGTTTCGCCCGCGTTTTTGGAAAACAAAATTACGCCGGTCCGGTCGTCTACGATCAAAGCCGCCATCGCCGTCAAATCTCCATTAAATTCCATTTTGTCTTTAGCCAAAGGAATAGTTGGTTTGGGTTTGCTGGCCGGCAGTTGTGGAGGCGCGATAATCGCGTCGCCTCCGGCCCGCGCTTCCAAGCGCAGATTGGATTCCGGAAATTTCAGCAAGGGCGAGTGCCCTGTCTTCACCGACACCGAAGCCACGAATAATAAAACCAGACCGAGCCCCATCAGTCCGTAAGAAGAAAGAAAAGCGATGATCTTTTCACGCATAGTTCACATTTTCGTGTCTATGCAGTTTATCATACTCGGGCAACTCCTTCAAACTATTTATGCCCAAGTGGCGCAGATAGTCCATGGTCACCTCGTAAGTGGACAGAAGGTTCATCGGGTCGTCCACTTCTTTCACCAGTCCGCGCATCATTAAATTGCGTAAAATAAGCGAACAATTGACTCCGCGTATCTGTTCCAGCTCGGGCTTGGTGATGGGTCCGCAATAGGCCACCACGGTCAGGGTTTCCAGTTGCGGACGGGTCAATTCTCCGGACACTTCGGCCTTCAAAAAATTCTCGGCCGCCTCGCGGTTGTCCGGATTAGATACCAATTGCCATTCATTGTTATTCCGGAGCAAAATAATCCCCGATTCCGGCTGGTTATACTTGGTTCGCAGATTTTCTAAAATTTCTAAAACATTCGGTTCTTCCACCCCCAAGACTTTAACCAATTTTTTCATTCCCAACGGTTTGGAAGCGACGAATAAAATGGATTCCAGTTTGGAAATTAGAGAAGGCATAAAAATTTTTAAATCTTTTTAATCACCAGCTCATTAAAAGCGCCGGCTTGCTTAATCTGCACGCTCTGGTCTTTTACCAATTCCAACAGCGCCAAAAAACTGACAATGACTTCGGTGCGGCTGGTCGCGTTTTCCAATAATTGTTCAAAATTTAATTGCCGATACTGCCGTAAAATTTTTCTGATGCTGTCTATTTTTTGTTTGATGGAAATCGTGCGGTCCATTTTTACTTCCGGCAAAGGACTAATCGGCTCCAACCGCTTAATCAGTTGTAAAAATGCCGAGCGCAAGTCATCAGTCCGCGCGTTAAGAGGCAAAACAAATCCAACGGCTTTCACCGGCGGCTCTATCCGGCCATAGGCGACGCGTTCGGCCGTCCAAAGGGAATGGATTTTTTGGCTGGCTTCCAAATATTGTTTGTACAGCTTAAGCTGGTCGGCCAAACTCGGTCCTTCTTCCTCCTCCGGTTGCAAATACGGCAGAAGCTGTTTTGATTTCAAATAAACCAAGCGAGTGGCAATAACTAAAAAATCGGCCAGATTTTCCGAGCGATCATCGCCGAACTTATCCAAATAATTCAAAAATTGTTCAGTAACCTGCGAAAGAGAAACTTCAGTGATGACCATCTTTTCCTGTTCAATCAATTGCAGAAGCAGATCCAACGGCCCCTCAAATTTCTCCAGCTTAATTTCTGTAGGCATAATGTCATTGCGAGGACCCCGCCTTGGGCGGGGACGAAGCAATCTTCCGTTAAAATAATGTCATTGCGAGGCCGAAGGCCGAAGCAATCTCTCTGTTAAAATA
>CAZXFG010000032.1:3202-9312 GCA_964640515.1 uncultured Gammaproteobacteria bacterium
TGTTAAAATAATGTCATTGCGAGGCCGAAGGCCGAAGCAATCTCTCTGTTAAAATGGATTAAGTTCGCCATATAAATCCTTCCAAGTCGGATTCATTTTATTCACCAAATTTATTTTATCTTGCCTGGAGCCGCCTTTAATCTGTTTCTCTCTGGCGATGGCAACCTGAATATTATCAAATGATTCGTAACAAACTAATTTATCTATATTATATTTCTTAGTAAAACTATTATGAAAACTGTGTCCTGTTTTGTGCTCGTAAGTCCGGCGTAAAATGTTATTAGAAACTCCTGTATACAAAACACTGTTATTTTTATTAGTCATTATGTACACAAAATATTCCCTCCTCATATTTTGTTCCGCAAAACTAGAGATTGCTTCGTCGGGCTTCGCCCTCCTCGCAATGACATTAAAAAGGCAACTTTTTCTGCCGCCGAGCCCACCAATCTTCATAGGCGCGCCGGCCGGCGGTGGTAATTTTAATTTGTTCAATGAAACATTTGTCTGATTTGTGCACGCAAAAACCAATTATATATCCCCGCCGAATCAGCCGCTCCAAGCTCTGGGTGATAATCTTCACGGGCGCACTCTTCATCTTCTTCTCCCGATAGAGCCGTAAAAATACCCTCCGTTGTATCCTTCCCCTATTTTCATAACACTCTTTGAGAATGTTAATTTGCAGGGGCGAAAGCATATTATTTCTTGTTATCCGGCGGAGAAATCTGCAAATCAATACGATTTAAGTCGCGCGGGAATAAGGTGGCATACTTCACATTTTCAATGTTTAGAAGCCGAGCGGTAAGGCGTTCCAACCCCAACCCCAATCCGCCTTCAGGCGGCATGCCGTACTTAAAAGCTTCCAAATAAAACTGGAAATCTTCCGGATTCAACCCTTTGTTTTCCATGCTCTTTACCAATTGATTATAGTCATTAAAGCGCTGGCCGCCAGAGGTAATTTCCACCCCGCGGAACAACAAATCAAAACTCTTGGTAAATTCCGGTTCAGCTTCATCCGGGTAAGTGTACATCGGACGCTTGGCCGTGGGATAGTGCGTAACAAAAACAAAATCCGAATGATATTTTTTCTTGGCGTACTCGCCCAGCCATTTTTCTTCTCCCGGCTCCAAATCCGGCTCTTTGGTGTGGTCCACGCCAGTTTCTTTTTTTATTATTTCCTGCGCTTCGCGCAATTTAAAAAATGGCACCTCGGCCGGTATCTCCGGCTTCTCGTAATTCCACATTTTTAATTCCGAAGACACGGTTTTATCTAAATGATTCAAAATATGACGCAACATCTCCACCTCCAAATTCATGACATCATGATGATCCTTGATCATGCCAAATTCCAAATCCAATCCGGTGAATTCATTCAAGTGCCTGGTGGTAGCATGCTGTTCGGCGCGGAAACAATTTCCTATGGCAAACACTCTTTCAAAAACACCGACCATGATCTGCTTGTAAAATTGCGGACTCTGGGCCAAAGTGGCTTTATTTTTTAAATATTTCACTTCAAAGACATCAGCCCCGCCTTCAGCGGCCGCGGCTACTATTTTTGGCGCTTGAATCTCGGTAAATCCTTGGCCGGTTAAATAATCCCTAAATCCGCGCACGATTTCCGCTTGAATTTTAAATACCGCCCGCCATTTTTCCGCGCGCAGAGTCAGTGGCAAATAATCCAAATGCACATCCAAACCTATCTTTTCATCTTCCAAATCAAGAGGCAATGGCTCGGCTTTGGCCAGCACTTTAATTTCTTTGGCCAGCACTTCCACAGTGCCGGTGGGTAAATCCGGGTTCACTTGTTTGGCCCCGCGCGCTTGCACCACTCCCCTGATCTCCAATACATATTCCGGACGAGCTTCTTTTAATTCTTCTTTTGATTTTTCATCCAACTCGCTTGGCACGCCCACCACCTGCACCACGCCCGAACGATCGCGTAAATCCAAAAAGGCAATTTTGCCCATATTGCGCCGAGCATTCACCCAGCCCTGGAGCAAAACCTCTTCACCCGCTTTATTTACAGTTTCAGTTGTTAAAATACGAGACATATTTATATTAAATTATTTATCCTTCCTCGCGGCTAAGGCGAATTGATAAAAATATTTTTCCATTTTTTCCGGCGAATCGTTATACTGATTATCTCCATAAAATACATCCGCCAAAACTTCCCGCGCCCGACAGAGCTCTTTTAGCCGATGACCATGCCAGCGATGATCAGTTATCGTTAAATCTAACAAATCAAAAGACCTTTCCAAAGCTTTATCGCGTTTTTCTGACTCATTTTGTTTTTGCCATTTAGCCGCTCGCCCCACTTCGCTCCCTACATTCCCCAGCTGTTCAAAAATACTCATCTCAAACCATCGGCCAGCCGCTAAGTCTTTATGGATGACTTTCATATTTTTTAACCTGCCAATTGATTAACCAGCTCTAAAATTCTTTTTCTGATTTCTTCGCTTTCCACTCCACGACTCCTGTTGCTCTGTCGCGGACGGATGTTTACCATAGAATCAAACTCTATAAAATCCTCCCCGGAATTATCCGGATACAAATTAATACCCCACAAATCCTCCTGTTTAGATCCATTTTCTAACAACAACGCTTCTTCATCGGCGTGCATTTCTCCGCCAATGGCCATAATACGCTTCTCTAAATCTACCACGGCTTTAACCATATCTCCAAACTTTTCTTCGGCGATTTTCTTTAATTCAGAGATAGTAATTCTCCCATCTACAATTCTTATGTTATCTTCACCCATAAAATTCAAAATTAGGCATACAACTCCGCCATTTCCACCAACCGGTGCGCGTAGCCGTATTCATTATCATACCAAGCGATGATTTTCACCAAATTTCCGCCCACCACATAAGTTAAACCCAAATCCACAATACATGAATTGGTATTGCCGATGAAGTCCGAAGAAACTAAGGGCTCGTCGGTCACGGCCAAAACATTTTTAAATCTATCGGTTTTGGACGCTCGTACAAATTCCTCATTTATTTCTTCTTTGGTCACATCTTTTTTCAAAACCATCACGATATCGGACAAAGACACGGTGATAGTGGGCACGCGAATGGCCAAACCATCAAAATGGCCTTTCACGCTTGGAATAACTTCACCCGCGGCCTTGGCCGCGCCAGTGGTGGTGGGTATCATATTTTGCGCGGCCGCCCGAGCGCGGCGCAGGTCTTTATGCGGACCATCCTGCAAATTTTGATCGCCGGTATAGGCATGCACCGTGGTCATCATGGCTTTCTCAATGCCAAACTTTTCTTCCAGTACGGCCATCACCGGCGCGATACAATTGGTGGTGCAAGAGGCGTTATTGATTACCGCCTTTTTTTCGGCTTTTACCTTGCCGCAATTTACTCCGCGCACATAAGTCGGTATTTCCCCGCCTTTGCCCGGCGCGCTGATAATCACTTTTTTCGCTCCCGCTTTCAAGTGCAATTCCGCGCCTTCCAATTTAGTGAACTTGCCCGTGCACTCCAAAACCACATCTACCTCCAGCTTGCCCCAGGGCAAAACAGCCGGATCTTTTTCCGCGAACACCGGAATTTCTTGTCCCTCAATAATCAAATTCTTTTCATCATGCTCCACCTTGGGCTCAAAATCCGGATAAGCTGTATCGTATTTCAACAAATGGGCCAAGGTTTTGGTGTCGGTCAAATCGTTGATGCCCACGATTTTAATATTTTTCTTCCCCCAAGCGGCGCGGAAAGTGTGCCGTCCAATCCGGCCAAACCCATTGATGGCAATATTGACCATATTTTAAATGTTAACTTAATTATAAAATTACAGCTATTTTATCTTACAATGACAAAAAAGGCAAACAAAAACCCCACACCTGTTCAGTGTGGGGTCAAAATTTTATTATCGCATTTGTCCGGTTACTTCAGCGGCAAAATCACAGGATTTCTTTTCTATACCCTCACCCAGTTCAAATCTGACCATCTTTTCCACTTTGGCTCCGGCCGCTTGGCTTTGAATATATTGTTCCACTTTCTTTTCCTCGTCTTTGATAAAAGACTGTTCCAACAAACACACCTCGCCGTAAAATTTGTCTACTTTGCCTTTCAGGATGTTTTCAATGATATTATCCGGTTTACCTTGTTGTCTCAATTGATCTCCGTAAATTTCTTTTTCTTTATCCACCACCGCGCCAGATACTTCTTCGCGGCGGATATAACGAGGATTGCTGGCGGCCACATGCATGGCCACCTCTTTAGCCAATTCCTCATTAACGGTTCCGGTCAAAAGCACTAACACGGAAATTTTTCCGCCCATGTGGACATAAGCGCCAAAAGCGTCATTAGCCGACTTCTCTATCGCCACAAAACGGCGTAAAGAAATTTTTTCGCCGATTGTGCCGGAAATATTATTAATGTATTCCTCCACTGATTGACCGCCGGCTAAAGATTGTCCCAACAATTCTTCCATTCCGGCCGGTTTGGATAACAAAATATGATCGGCGATATCTTCCGCCAATTTTTTGAAACTCTCGTTCTTGGCGACGAAATCAGTCTCGGAATTCATTTCCAAAACTACGGCGACATGGCCGGATACTTTGACCAAAGTAGCGCCCTCGGCCGCGATTTTATCCGCCCGCTTGGCGGCCTTGACGATCCCTTTTTTGCGTAAAATATCGCCCGCCTTCTCCATATCCCCTCCGGCTTCTTCCAGCGCTTTCTTACAGTCCATCATTCCGGCGCCGGTCTGGGAACGAAGTTTCGCAACATCCCCTGCTGTGATGGCCATATATTTTCTATTTTAAACTTAATTAGATTGATTCTTCTTTTTTAATCGCTCGGCGCTCTTTTTTAGGAGCTGACGGCGCGACCGTCTGCGAAATATTTATATTCGCGGATTTTAGATCTTCTTTAACCTTCAACGCGGACACCTTATTCTTCTCCCATTCTAACCGGCCTTCTTTGGCCGCTTCAGCCACCAAATCAACCATCATCTTGATGGAATTTACCGCGTCGTCATTAGCCGGAATAATATAATCGGCTTGTAAAGGATTGACATTGCTATCGCAAACAGCCACTAATTTGACGCCGGTTTTCTGCGCTTCAGCCACCGCGGTTTTTTCCACCCGCAAATCAGCCACATACAAAGCATCCGGGATTTTTTCCAACGCGGTCAAGCCAACCAAATACTTATCCATTTTTTCCAATTGCTTTCTAAAATTCAACTGCTCTTTCTTGGTATATCTCTCAATGGTGCCATTGGCAATTTCTTCTTTAATCGTATGGTATTTTTTCAAACGGCGTTTAACTTCCGGAAAATTGGTCAATAAACCGCCAATCCAACGCTCCACCAAATACGGCATCTCGCAACTCTCGGCCGCGATTTTGACTGCTTCCCGGGCCTGGCGCTTAGTGCCGACAAATAAAATAACCTTGCCCTGGCTGGCTAAGGTTTTCACGAAACTCAAAGTTTTTTCCAATTCTTCAGTGGTTTTCTCCAAATCAATGATATGGACGCTGTTGCGCAAGCCGAAAATATACGGCTTCATCTTCGGATGCCAGCGCGATTTTTGATGGCCGAAATGCGCTCCGGCCTTGAGCATCTCCAACAAAGTGGGGATTTTAAACATATTTTTTTCCTTATTACTTCCTCTTCGCTTTACCCCGGGAATGGCCCAGGGAGGAAAAATATAGCGAATGAGTGATAAATAATGGGTTAATTATATGTTAAGATAGCGGAAATGTCAAGAGACTAACAAGCTATTGACTTTTTTCTCTCTTATGCTAATATATCCCCACTGTAAATAGCAAAAATTCATTATTTTTATGAAGAAAGACATCCATCCCGAATATTATAACGATTGTAAAGTAACCTGCGCTTGCGGAAATACTTTTGTCACCGGCAGTACAATGCCGGAAATGCGCGTGGAATTGTGTAATCAATGCCATCCTTTTTATACCGGCAAACAAAAATTTGTTGATACCGCCCGCCGCGTGGAGAAATTCCAAGAACGGTCGGATAAAAAAACCGCCGCCTCGGCCGCCCGCAAGGGAAAAAAAGAAAAAAAGGCCGCCACCACCGCTAAAAAAATAGCCAAGAAAACTACCGTTAAAGAAACTTAGCTTAATTTTCCAAAAACAGAC
>CAZXFG010000033.1:0-9199 GCA_964640515.1 uncultured Gammaproteobacteria bacterium
CATGGGCGGTTTTATTTTACTTTTACATCCTTTCCTCTATCTTTAGCCAATCCACCGCCTTCATGAAAGCATCAATGTAATCAGCCCGCTTGGGGCCATAGTCTATAATAAAAGCGTGTTCAAAGACATCACAGACCAAGAGAGGTACGGCGCCGGCCAGATGGCCGGCATTGTGTTCATTCACCCAGACATTTAAGAGTTTATCAGCCAATTTATCATAATATAATATGGCCCAGCCAATACCGCGCATGGCGGCCGTGGCTCGAAAATCTTTTTTCCAATTGGCGAAACTGCCAAAATCTGTTGTAATCTTCTCGTTCAGAGCTGAATCCGGATTAGGCGCGACTCCCGTTTTAGCCAAAGCGCCAAAATATAATTCATGCAAACGCATTCCGTCAAATTCCCACCCAAATCGCCTCTTCAGTTCGGCAGACTGCGGAGAGGATTCTTTCCCCTCGACCAATATTTTATTTATCTCCTCCAATAATTTGTTGGTATTGGCCACATACCCTTCATAAAGAGTAAAATGCGTTTCTAAAGCTTTATCGCTAAATCCCTCTAAACCCATGAGTCGTTTATAATTTTGCGCCGTGTACATATGAGATACTTTGATTAATTAAAATTTTTAAATTTCATTGATAAGGCGTTCAAAACCACGCTCACCGAAGAAAAGGCCATTGCCCCGGCGGCCACGGCCGGATTCAATAGCCAGCCAGTGAAGGTGTAAAATACTCCAGCGGCCACGGGAATCCCGACCACATTATAAAAAAAAGCCCAAAATAAATTCTGCTTTATTTTTCGCAAAGTATAGGCGCTGATATTCATAGCCAACACCACATCACGCAAATCATTTTTAATGAGCACCACATCCCCGGCCTCCATGGCGATATCAGTGCCCGAGCTCAAAGCAATACCCAAATCAGCTTGCGCCAAAGCCGGAGCGTCATTGATGCCATCACCCACAAAAGCCACCAAACCGGTCGCCTGCAACCTCTTAATTTCTTCAGCTTTTTCCACAGGCAAAACTTCGGATATGACCATGTCCACCCCTAATTCTTTACCAACCGCCCGGCCCACGCGTGCATTGTCTCCGGTGATAATCGCCACTTTCTTGCCTAAACGCCTCAAAGAATCAACAGCTATCTTAGAATAATCTTTAAGCACATCAGCCACCGCGACCAGACCGACCAGCTCTTTATTGACGGCCAAAAACATTACAGTCTGACCCAAATTTTCCATTTTTTCCGCCAGTTCATTATCGGTCGGCTTGATGCTTACTTGATTTTCCGCTAAAAATTTTCTGTTTCCCAAAAATATCCGGCTCTTATTATCTAACTCCCCTTGTACTCCCCGCCCAGGAATAGTGATAAAATTCTTAATGGGAAAAAATTCTTTTTTTTCCGCTTTGGCTTTACTGACTATCGCTTCAGCCAGAGGGTGGATGGAATTGTTTTCCAGAGAAGCGGCCAAAGCTAAAACATCAATATTATTTTTTTTAATGTCCACCACATCAGTCACTTGGGGCCGGCCAGTGGTTAAAGTACCGGTCTTATCAAAAACTACGGTAGTAATCCCTTTAGCCACCTGCAGGGCCTTACCGCTTTTAATTAAAATACCGCGACCAGCGGCCATGCCCGTGCCCATCATCACGGCCGTAGGGGTAGCTAGGCCCAAAGCGCAGGGACAAGCAATAATCAACACGGCCACGGCCACCATCAGGGCGAAAGAAAAAGGATGTCCGAGTAAAAGCCAAACTGCGAAAGACAAAAGAGCTGTCGCCATAACGGCTGGGACAAAATAAAGAGAAATCTTATCCGCCAGAAGCTGAATCGGGGCTTTTGACCCCATGGCTTCTTCCACTACTTTAATTATCTGCGCGAGCAGAGTTTCACTGCCTACTTTGACAGCTCGAATGGTCAAGGTCCCGGTTTTATTGATGGTCGCGCCATAGACTTTATCTCCCACTTTCTTTTCAACAGGCAAACTCTCTCCGGTAATGGCTTGCTCATCCACGCCCGAATAACCGTCCGCCACTACTCCGTCCACCGGAATCTTCTCGCCCGGACGAACAAAAAGCAAATCGCCCGCTTTAATCAACTCAATCGGTTTTTTGATTTCCTGGCCGTTTTCCAACACCACGGCCTCTTTGACTTGCAAACCAGCCAAACGCTTGATGGCCTGGCTGGTCCGGCCTTTGGTAACGCCCTCCAGATATTTTCCCAAAGAAATAAAAATCAAAATAAACACCGCGCTTTCAAAATACAATTCCGGTTCAATATTTTTTGCAATACTGACAATACCCAAATAAAGACTGTAAAAATAAGCCGCGGCCGTGCCCAGCAAAATCAAGGAATCCATGTTGGGACGCGCTTTAATCAAACTTTTAAAACCCATCACCCAGATATTCCAACAAACTAAAATTACGGCGGTGGATAAAATAAATTGCAGGTATAATAAATACGGACCGACTATGGCCGGTATTGGCGCGTCTAAAAGTTCACCCATAGCTAAATAAATAATCGGCAAACCGAAAATTAAAGACAGCCAAAATCGCCATTTTAATTTTCGCGCGCTCTCGTCATGATGATGCTCACGCGTAGCATGGCTTGCTTCTTCTGCCCCATAACCCAGATCTTTCACCACCACTTTAACTTCATCCAGACTTATTTTCTCCGGATCAAATTCCACTTGCGCTTTTTCCGAAGCGTAATTCACGGCCGCGCTCGCCACGCCCGTGGTTTTTTGCAACGCGCGCTCAATATTCACGGCACAGCTGGCGCAATCCATGCCTGTGATTTTTAAAGTATGTTTACGCATAATATGGATTATTCTATCACCTCAATTATACCGGAAATCATGCCCATCCAACAGCTGAATTTGTATCGGCCGGCCTTGGTTGGAGTAAATTCCTTAATCGCCGTCTGACCGGGGGTGAGAGCAATTTCACCCTGAAATAATTTCAAGGAAATCACGGCGCTGGTACAGCCGCTGGTTCCCGCATCAGTAATCTCCCAACGCACCGGGACGCCAGCTTTGACTTTGAAATAATTAGGAGAATAACCGCGAGCCGAAGCCTGCATCTTTATCACTTGCTGGCCATTAATAATTGACGGCAAATTATTGTCCGTGATTGTCTGATTTTTATTATTGGAATTGGGACCGCTCCAACCTAACACGGTCAACTGGTTGTTGATATTGAAAAAGGCAAAAAATATTACTAAAATCCCGGCGACAATGGAAAAGGAACGAATACTCTTCGGCTGGCGATTATATTTCATGCCGGCCAAACCGATCAACAACAAAGCCGGGGCAGTGCCCAAGACAAAAAACAGCATAATTAAGGCACCGCGCCAGGCCGCGCCGGAGAGCAATGCCGCCCCTTCGGCCGCTAAAGTGAAACCGCAGGGTAAAAATACGGTCAAAGCTCCGAGCGCGGTCGGCAGATACCTGCTAGGGAATGTTTTCTCCTTAACAATGCTTCCGGTCCAGGATTTAGGCAAAGCCAGATGAAATTTCCGCGCGAACCGCCAACCCAACATTTGCAAACCCAGCCAAATCATGATGAAAGAAACCAAAAAAACCAAACCAGCGGTGAAAAAAGGAGAAAATTGTATTTTTGAACCAACCGCGCCTAATAATGCTCCCAGAAGAGTAAAGGAGGCAACCCGGCTGGCATTAAACAAAAGGTGAGGGCGAACGCCACCTGACCATTGTCGGGACAAAGACAGCACCATACCCCCCACTAGAGCGGCGCAGGTGGAAAATCCGGCTAACAGACCAAACAAGGCGAATAACGGCAAAGGCGTGGTTTTATCTACGGCAATACTGGCGCCCCAATTTGATTTATAGATAATAAAAAAGAATACGATGATCCCGGCGGCAATCAAAAACGGACTAATTTTTTTACCCCAAGAATCTTTGACCTCAAACGGAGTTAAAGAAAAATGATATCCGTGGGGAGTGAGCATATTATTAAATCGCGCGGCTGACGGCGCCACCCCTTCGTAAACAACCTCTAGATGCCCCAAATGAGTGGAAGCGTTCGCCTGTTTCACCTCTGGCAATTCTTTGGCTGTCTTTTCCAAAAGTATCTCGCAGGATTTGCAATGCATCCCGCGCACGTAATAAATTTGCTTTTTTAGCTCGGACATAGAATGTTTAGTTACACAGTAAGAATATCATACCAGTTTAGTATGTCAAGGGATACTTATCCACTTATCCATTAAAAAAAGCCGCCCGAGCGGACGGCGGCGCTACATCTCAATTATAGTTTGATCTCCCAGAATCAGACGGTGGTGGCGCTCCGGATGTTTTCTTTCTATTCTAACTTTCTCTCCCACTATGCTACCAACGATTTTTTCCGGAATTTCAATATAACAGTTGTTTAAAATTATAGAATTCTCAATTTTCACTCCGCCGCGCACCGTACCGCCCGAACCGATGGTCACATAAGGACCCACCGTACAATTTTCCAGAGTACAATTTTCGCCGATAATCACCGGGTCAATTATTTTCACATTATCACCAATGGTAGTACCGATGCCTATTTTAGATTTGCCACTGCTGGTTTCGTCCATGAGCAAACGATTGGCCGTAATCAGATCATCCGGCTGTCCGGTATCTTTCCACCAACCGGTAATCACCTTATGCCCCATCTTGTAATTATTTTTCAAAAGATACGAGTGAATGCTGGAAATTTCATATTCACCGCGAGCGCTTTTGGTTATATGGTCAAAAGCTTTGTAAAAAACTCCCGGACCATAAAGGTAAATTCCGGTCACCGCAAAATTATTCGGCGGATTTTCCGGCTTTTCCACTACATCAATCAATTTTCCACTGGCATCAAAATATGGCACGCCAAAAGCTCCGGCATTAGGCACTTCAGCCAAAGCAATCATGCTGTCATGGCCGCCGGCTACAAACTCATCAAACATCCCCCGCAAACTGCCCAGAACGACATTATCGGAAAGATAAAACATGAATGGCTCCTGACCGATGAACTTTTCCGCTTCTTTGACCACATGGGCAATCCCTTGCGGTCCGCCGGTTTGCTCAAAAAAATGAATTTTAATTCCCCAATGCCCTCCGTCGCCGATATAGTTGGGCAAATCTTTTTCTCCCGGATTGGTATTGATAAATATTTCTTCAATGCCCGCTTCCACGGCTTTTTCTATAGCATGAAAAATCATCGGTTTATTGGCCAAAGGTATCAAGTGCTTATTCATGGTGCTGGTTACCGGACGCAATCTGGTCGCCCGCCCCCCGCCGGTCAAAATAGCTTTTCTGATTTTCATACTAGTTACTTTTATAATGAGATTATGTTATATCCCTCGCTCCTCGTGCTCCGTCTTAGACAAATTAAGAAATTTTATTTAACGCAAAATGTAAAAGGCAGATAGTCGCATTACATTTTGCTATAAAATTTCTCTAATTTGTAGCTAAGACTCCGCAATGTCACTATAGGATATAACATAATCTCATTACCAACTAATAAATCTGTAAATCAATTTCCAATAAGCGTCCATCACGGGATTGCCTATTTTGTCCAATAATGGATTTTTTACATTTACTTCGTCAAAGGTAATCTTTCCCACGAAACTTTTCATCAATTCCTTATCCCCCGCTTTTCTTACGGCCTGAATATGTTGGCGTTTCTTCCACCACAATTTTACATGGTCAATATTCAACCAATAATTATACGCGCGCAATTTCTCATTTATCCATTCTCTTTGCCAGGAAAAAATAAGAAGACCTAACTCAAAAATTAAAAACATCGGCAAAAGTAAAAGCAGGGTTTCTATTTTATAAAACATCAGGAGTACTCCCCAGCGGTTGCGTTCAATAAAATAAAATTTTTCTTTATTCCGGCCAAAAGCATACTTGTGATAAAAAAGAGAATCGCGCACCGTCACAATTTTATAGCCCAGCGCTCGCAGACGCAAACAATATTCAATGTCCTCGTGATATAGGAAAAAATCTTCATCCCACAAACCATGCTCTCGCAGTAAATCCGCGCGCATCAAAATAGCCGCTCCGCTCGCGTAGGCGGTTTCGGCTACGGCCGGCAAACTAACATTTTCCAACCTAACCCGAATATTATTGCAAAAACCCATACCTAAATAGTGAAAAGAATTGCCTGAACTGTTAATTAGTTCTGTCTCCGGATACATCAACATTAGTGATTGGGCGGCGCCGATAGTTTTATCTTTTTCCATTTCACTAATCAAAGACTCCAAAAAATTCGCCGCTACAAAACCGTCATTATTATGAAAATAAACATAATCAAAACCATGCTCCAAAGCCCATTTAATCCCAACATTATTTCCTCCGGAAAAACCGAGATTCTTTTCTTGCGGCAAAATGGTGACATGCGGTAATTCATTTCCGGACAATGGCATTACATTTTCCTGCAAAAATCGCACTGACGAACCATGAGTCGGGTGCGGATTATCCACGATTATCAATTCCACCTGCTCTTTGGGATAAGTCATTTTGCGCAAAGCCGACACTACATCATTGATGTAGGGCTCGCAGTGGAAAGATAAATAGATGATAGCTGTTTTAGGCGGCATAATATTTATGATTGATTCTCCATTTCCAAAGGTATTTCAGCCAGCTGGCCAAATGGATGCGGGCCAATTTATTTTTGAATAAAGCCAAGACTCCGGGCACCTTCGCGGAATCACGGGTAAGTTTATGTGTGATCACGATATCGTGAACATAATAAACCGGCCAACCCGCCTCCCACATTTTGTGGCACCAATCACAATCTTCCATATACATAAAATAACGGTCATCAAACCAGCCTACTTCATCTACCGCTTCTTTTCTCGCTACCATGGCCGAACCCATCACCCAATCCACCGGCCGAGTTTCCTGATGGTCAAAATCCCGCATCATCAACTTGTCGGTATGTTTTTTAATCCATTTATATTTTTTATCCAAAGAAATATGCTTGAATGGTTTGATTAAAATGGACGGCAGATCAAAACGATAACATGATTCTTGAATTGTGCCATCGGTGTTCAAAAGTTTCGGTCCCAACATACCAATTTTTGGATGCCCATCCATAAAACGCACAACTCTCTCTATGGTATGGGAATTTTCCGGAATGACCGTGTCTGGATTTAAAGTGCAAAAATATCTGGCCGGAGTATGGGCAAAACCGACATTGCATCCTTTGCCAAAACCAACATTACCGCCGCCATCCAAATATTTTACTTCTGGAAATTGCACATGCAAAAAATCTTTAATACCGTCAGTATTGGCCGAATTATCTACCACTATGATTTGCGCGTCTACAGCGCTACCGGAAAGATCCTTGCACAAAGAATCTATCGCCTTGGCGATATCTTCTTTCATTTTATAATTTACAAAAACGATATTAATATCTTTCATAACTTCCAATTCTTATCATCATACTTTTCCTTTCTAAAGATTTTTTCTATTTCTTCTTTAATCAATGCCGCGTCCTGGTCATTTAATGGCTCAAATTTATCATAAAATCCAGTGGAGCGATCCGGTAATTGCACCGCTTCTTTGTAATGCTGATACTTGGCATCTTTAGCTCGACCATAAATATGCATATGGAATACGGGTTGCGCATCTTTTTTAAACGCCCAATTACCCATATCCTGATAATTAACACGCACCAATTCAATTCCCTGCTTGGCCATGGCAGTCTTAAATGCTTCTCCTACAACTACGGTTAGACGCATAAATTCTATCGCCTGCTCCGGAGTTAACGCGGTTCTATCTACTATCGGGAGTTTTGGTATAATTCTCAGATGACCGCCATCGCTTCTAGTGACGTGAGGTGTTTCAAAAGATTCAACTATAAAATTTTTTGTTTCGTAAATTGATGCCATATTTTACTTCCACCATTTTCTAATTTCTTTATAATCCACTTTTCTTAACTTTTTAATCAGTTGGCGCTTTTGCGCCAATTCCTGACGCAATCTCCACACCTCGCTTAAACCGGCCAAAACCTTGCGATCAAATAGTAAAAGATACAGGAACTTCTTTAATTCATACCATATTATCCAAGGAAAATCAAGTATGAAATTACGACCGTATTCGTTCTTAAAAATGGTCATTAAATGGTTTTTGTAGCTATTGTATTTTACCCATGGCGAATGTGTTTTTTTATTGGCCAAGGCCGCGCTGTCAGTCATCTCTTTTGGCCCGGCGCCTGACCGGTCATGATAAGCCACCGAGTCCAATAGCACAAACGATTTCCACCCGCGCGAGGCCAAACGATAGGATATGTCCACATCCTCTTTGTAGGAGTGGTACGAACTATCCAAAAAATCTCCATTGGAAAATAATATCTCTTTTAAGGCGCTTCGGCGGTACATGGGAAAAGCGCCGGACAAACCAAACACTTCTAAACTGTCATTGCGAGCCCCTTTAGGGGCGCGGCAATCTCTCATCAGACAAGGGATTGCTTCGTCCCCGCCCAAGGCGGGTTCCTCGCAATGACAAGAAAGCGTTTTCTCAACCTTTGGCCACTCTTGTCCGGTCGCCCATTCAATCACCCGCCGGTTGCGAAAAATTTTCAATCCCAAAGCATCTATGATATTTGTCATCCCGAGCGCAGTCGAGGGATCCCTTTCAATTTTAAGGGATTCCTCCACTCGCTCTGCTCGGTCGGAATGACAAATGGACGCAAAATCCCATTTCATCAATCTGGGCGAGACGGCCGCGGCTTCCGGGTGCTCATCCAAAAATTTTACCATTTTTTCTAAACAATCAGGCCTTAAATACATGTCCTGATTTAAAAGCAAAATATATTCACTGTCATTTTCCTTAAACGCCTGATTATGCCCGCCAGCAAATCCTAAATTTTCTTTGTTCTCCAACATCCGATAAGCAGCCGGAAAATTAGCCAGCTCTCTAGTGATGGCCGCCAAAGTGTCATCGTTGGAATTATTATCCACCACGAGCAACGACCAATCCTGATAAGTTTGTTGGCGCAGAGAGGCAAAAAGATAAGGGATATATTTCGCCCCGTTCCAAACCACTAATTGCACAGAAAGCTTCATACTTTTATTTTGTCATTAATCCAAGCCATAGCGATGCCAATCGGCCGCAAAATCGCGATTACCATCCACTTGTACCACGGTTCCCATTTTTGAAAATATTGCAACATGCTTTTGGTAAATTGTTTCTGTTTCCACAAGGTGGTGCGTTTTTTAAA
>CAZXFG010000034.1:0-8973 GCA_964640515.1 uncultured Gammaproteobacteria bacterium
AGAGAGATTTTTCAGGCACGAGCCTTGGCCAATGCCCTCTGTAAAATCTGAAAGTGATTATATCAAAAGTTGTTATAAACGAACAGGACCCTCGCAAGCTGCACACCGAAGCGTGCAAACTTGCGAGGGTCCAAGGAACCAAGAGCCGGAAACACGAACCCGAAGGTCCAAGTATCCGAGCGCCCAAGATTCCTGCCGCCCGCTTAGCGGGCGGACTTGCGACGGAGCACCCGGTGGACGTCAATCCACTCGCGGCCGAGCCAGCTCCAGTCCTCGACCCAGCGGCCGCCGTCCCAGTAGACGTAGTAGACGCGCTCGGGGTAGGCGGGGTGCCGGTCGTCCGTGAAGACGAAGACCACCTTGCCGCGGAGCGCGATGGGAATCTCGTCCTGGTGGGCGAGGACGTGCTCGCGGTCCTCCTTGCCGAGGTGGGCCTGCATCTCCTTGGCGCGCTCGACCATGTTCTGACCGACCACCGACTTCTCGTCGCCCCGGAGGAACGACAGGATGTCGTAGGTGACACCGCCGAGGGTCATCGTGGTGGGGAGGATGGACTTGATGAGCGTCGCCGCGAACTCCCGAACTGCTGCGGTGTTGTCCGAATTGATGAGGGCGGCGAAAAGCTCATCGCCGATCTCACGCTGCAAGTGTGCTGCCGAATGAAGGGTATCCATAACCCATCTCCTTTGCCTCCTCCATCAGGAGAAAGCCCACTCCTCGCCAACGCGGCAAAGAGAAAGTGCTGGTCTTTCCAGCCTTCTTTCTAGCTTTTGTCTTATTTAAGCCAAAAAGAAAGCTGGAAACATTGTTAAAGAACATTATAGAATAGCACAGATTGATGAGTTCGTCAAGATCAAAATGAGCTACGCTGTAGTCTAATCTAAATGCACCACCCTTATGCTAAAATATGGCTTTATCCATAAAGGTGGTAGGTATGTCAAATTGTTTAACTAAAATTAGCCAAAAAATATTTTAAAAATACCTTGCCAAATTTTGGCTAATTTTAGGACAGTTATAAATACATCAACAATTTTGAGCTTGCTATTTATTGTAAATCAGGCAAACTATTAACACAAATAATAAAACTACACTGGCGGCGCGCCCCGGGTGCGGGGCATGACAAAATGCCCGTTGGTGAGAGAGTGGCGGCCCAGGCGGGCGGCATTCCCTTCCCCCAACCCCTTTCCTGCCGTCCGCCTGTTGGTTCGCCGTTGTCCACCGTTTATCCCTCTGTCGTGTGGGTAAAGTGGGTTCGAACGTCGTCCAAAATTTTCGACAAAACAAAAAATGGCCTAGAAAAGGTCATTTTTTGTTTGTAAAACTTTTTTACTGTTTTGACGTTGGTACGGCCGGCGCTGGCGCCACTTCCGGTCTGATTTGTATGGTTTGAGCGACTACACTGCCGTCCTGGTTGGCTTTCCCGCTCACCATGATTATTTTGCCTGCTCCCAAATCACTGGCCGCGCCAGATGTAAATTTGCTGATTTCCGTGCTAGAGGAAAAGAAAATAATTTTAGACCCGCCATCTCGTAATTTAACAGTAACACTCTGGTCATCTCCGCTTATTATCTCCCCGCTCACTATTCCGCCCCCTGTTATTCCGCCTGTTCTCCCGGTCATTTCGGCTCTTCCGTTCAGACCTTGTTGCATCCCCGCTGAAAAATTACGCAGTGTTTGCTGGCCTTTACCCTCGCTATATTTTACCCCGCCAAAAAATGCCCCTCCGCCAATAACTACTATCGTGGCCACTAAAATAATCATCCATATCTTTTGTCGCATACGAGTTATACATTAAATAAATTAAATTTTTAATTACTATTCAAATCGTAAAGCGTTGATTGGGTTCAATCTAGCCGCCCGCCGCGCCGGATAATATCCAAATACAATGCCGATTAAAGCTGAAACCCCAAAAGCCATAATTACTGATTCGGAAGTCACCGTAGTTTGTAAAATCCCAAAAACGGCAATCCCATACGATATCCCCCAGCCCAAAACCACTCCTATAAAACCACCGAAAAAAGTCAGGGCGATGGCTTCTATCAAAAATTGGATATTAATATCCGCGGCTTTAGCGCCAATAGCTTTGCGCAAACCAATCTCCTTGGTCCTTTCCGTGACATTGGTGAGCATCATATTCATAATACCGATGCCTCCCACGACCAGAGAAATTCCCGCAACCGAACCCAGCAAAATCGTAAAAACGCCGGTAACACTGGAAGCGGTGGCGATAATATCCGCCTGATTCAAGGTGCTGAAATCCGCTTGCGCGGGGTCGGTAATATGATGACGAATTAATAACAGATCGGTAATTTGCTGTTGCGCGGCTACTGTGGCGGCGGCGCCTTCAGCGGCCACGCTGATTTGCGACACATATTCGTTCCCTGATAAAAATCTCTGCGCCGTGCTGACCGGAATATAAATCATATCATCCTGACTGCCAAATCCGGTTCCGCCCTTGCTTTAGTCATTCCTATTACCTTAAAATTCATTTTATTAATACGGATGCTTTCTCCGACAGCATTAGCCCCTTCGCCAAAAAGATCATCACGCACAGTCGGCCCAATTACCGCCACCTTGGAGGCGGAAGCAACATTTTGATCGCTGATAAAATTACCGTCTTCCAGTTCTACATTACGCACTATTATATAAGCCGATACCGTGCCCACCACTTGGGTATTGGTATTAGTGCCTTTGGCCGTCACCTGATAGCGTCCGGACACTTCCGGCGCCACTGCCTTCACAGAGGATACTTCGCCGCTAACAGCATCCGCGTCGTCCAATGTCAATGACTTAGCCGACCCGCGGCCGGCGCTCACCTGTACCCCCGGCCCTCTTTGAGCGCCCGGGGAAATCATAATCATATTAGATCCTATGGATTGGATACTGTCTTCAATGGAAGTCTGCGCCCCTTGGCCGATGGCTAACATGACTATCACTGAACTAATACCAATAATTATGCCTAGGACGGTTAGGCCGGAACGGGCTTTATTGGATGAAAGCGCTAAGTATG
The DNA here is from genome assembly GCA_964640515.1 of uncultured Gammaproteobacteria bacterium. Lineage (GTDB taxonomy): Bacteria > Patescibacteriota > Patescibacteriia > Magasanikbacterales > GWA2-37-8 > CAZXFG01. The sequence continues at coordinate 3,011 of CAZXFG010000034.1, forward strand.
TTTCTTCTAAAATATCGGCCGTCTTCATACATTATAAATTAATTTTTGATGATTCTTAGCGTCGCTCTGGACAAGACCGTCTTTAATAAAAATAATTCTTTTGGCGTGCGCGGCCACATCATGCTCGTGAGTAATTAACACAATAGTCTTGCCTTGCGTCTGATTGAGTTTTTGGAATGTGCCCAAAACAACTTCTCCGGTTTTAGTGTCTAAATTCCCAGTCGGCTCGTCAGCTAGAATCAAGGTAGGATTATTCACCAAAGCCCGGGCAATGGCCACGCGCTGAATCTGACCGCCCGAAAGCTGATTTGATTTGTGGTTAAAATGCTCCTCGCCCAAACCAGCCGCCTGAAGGGCCGCCCTGGCCAATTCTTCTCGCTTTTCTTTTTCTATGTCCGCATAAACCAAAGGCAAAGTGGTATTGCGCAGAACGGTAGCGCGCGGCAACAAATTGAACGATTGGAAAACAAAACCTATTTTTTTCTTTCTTATGTCCGCCAAATCATCATCTGATAAGGTGGAAACATCCTTTCCATCCAAAAAATAAGTGCCACTGGTGGGAGTATCTAAGGCCCCCAAAATATGCATCAGGGTAGATTTCCCTGACCCAGAAGGACCCATGATAGCCACAAACTCGCCGTCCTCGATGCTAAAACTAACCCCGTTCAACGCCTGAAGCTCGGCAATCCCGGTCCGATATGTTTTAACAATATTTTTAATCTCAATCATAATAAATCCTAGCGCGTCATTATTGTTCTCCCGGCACCGCCGGTCGTGGTCCCACCCCTGCTAGCTCCCACGCTTTGCAACAAACTTGGAGCAGAGCTGGGTTGGCTGGATGTATTGCTGGCGATAGTTTTAATTATAATCAGATCACCCTCTTTCAATCCCGACATCGCTTCAGTATTGGTATCATCCGTCAAACCTAGTTCTATGATCTGACGCGCGGGCACAACCGCGGAAACTACGCCTTGGGATCCGGTGACCAAGGTGGCGCCGGGCAGTATTTCTATGTAATTCATGCCACCCTGCGACTTAATGGCGCCATTGGGAATTAACAAAACATCTTGTTTTATTTCCGTAATGATGGATGCGCTTAAACTCATACCCGTCTTCACTCGGTCGTCTTGCGTGTCAAAAACAATTTTTACATTATAAGTTACTACTCCCTGGGTTACTGTCCCGATTAAATCCAAGTCTGACACCTCTCCGGTAATATTTAACTCATCTATGGCGTCAAAAGTAATATTAGCTTTTTGTCCTACTTTAACTTTGGCTACATCTATCTCATTCAAAGAAATTTCGGCCAATTTTTGTTTGGTAATAAGAGTAACCACAGCGCTTCCGGAAGAAATCGAATCCCCTTTTTTGACCGACACGCTCGCTATCACCCCGTCAAAAGGAGCCCGGATTGAATAATCAGATAACTTACTTTGCGCGTCTCTTAAAGCATTTTGGCGCTGTTGCACGGATAATTCTTGGTTTCGTAAATCTAGACTGTCCGGGCCACTTTTTAAATTAGCTAAAGATTGCGTTTTTTCAGCGATCGTCCGCTCCGAAGTAATAATAGTCTCTTTACTATTCTTAATGCTCTGGGTGATGTTTAAGAGACTAGACAGATGACTATTGGTTTTGCCGGTGTAAGAATTTAAACTGGACAAATGTGTGTTAGATAGGGCCGGTATAATAGCGCCAGCGGCCCTTTTTGTAAGTTCACCTTGATAAAATTGAATAAAATTATTAGTCGCTTTAACAGCTTCGGCTATTTTTTTAGTGGTCTCATAGGTTTGCTTTACCAAGTTTTCCACTACCTTATAATCGGAAAAACGACTAAGCGCTTTATAATCTGAAAAATTTTGATCATAAGCAACGCGAGCGGCCTGATAGGTGTTGAAAGCGTCATTTTTATATATATCTACGCTTGTATTATAGTTGCGCACGCTATTGGTATAATAAGTTCCATTATCTTGACTCCCAGAGTAATCATGTCCCAACAAAATATCATGCAAACCGGTAATCACCGAGGGCAAATCCAAAAAAGCATTGGCCACGGTATTGAAACCGTCATCATAGGACTTCCCCAAGTTGGCTTCAGCATTCTGTTTGGATTCTTGCGCCTGGAGCAAAGAATGCTCCGACTGCATTAAAGACAAAGCGTCAGCCGGCGCTTTCAGTTTCTCTAAAGACAATTGAGCGGTTTCTAAGCTTATTTGAGCTTCCCGCACCGCCTGCAAAGCGTCACGGGCGTTTAATTGCGCGATAAGCTCGCTTGTTTTAACTTCCTGTCCATTTTTCACCAACACATTCAAGACATCGCCGGACACTTTCGGTTTGATATCCACCTGGCTGGAAGCCGAAACCTGTCCGCTGCCGGAAACCGAAGAAATAATAGCCCCATTTTCCACTGCGGCTAAAACATAACTCACCTGCGTTGATTCGCCGGTTAAAGCCTTAATGCCGAAATATCCAATCCCGCCCGCCACAATCAGTATTAACGAAGCCCACACCTTGTATTTTCGAGCAAAACCAACCAAAAGACCGAAGATTTTTTTCACCATAGGATTTCAGTTAATTATCCAATAATACAACTTTCCCCGTCCTATTATTTCAAAAACAGACCACTAGCGGTCTGTTTTCTCCAATTTATGGGCTTTTTTAGAAGTGTCGAGGCGGAGGAAGAGGTAAAGGTCCAAAACGGCGGTGTACTCCGCGTCCCACCATGGGCATTTCTCCTTCTTCTACCACCCGAATCATTTTGGCCTCAAAAATTCCATCTTTTTGCTCGCCTACGGCCATAACAAACATCCCGTCTTCCACCGGCTCACGGAGCGGCATTTCCAAGTGTTTTAAACTAATCCGCTCAACTTGCTCCGGTGTCTGCACTCCGAGATAATCTTCGGTCACCTTAATGACTCGGCCGGCTAAACCGCGATGTCGTCCGGCAAAACCGCGCTCCAAAAACGGACGCATCAAAAATCCCGCCGGATGCCGGCCGTAAGCTCTCGCTTCAATCCGTTCGGCAATATTAGTAAAAGCCAAAACAGTGCCAGCCAGTAGAACAAAGACCACTAAACCCATGGCCCAATAACCAAACGGTCTCTTATACGCCATACCGGTCTTCCGGATAATCAGTCCGGCGATAACAATCAAAATAACCAAGCTGGTCACCAACAAATACGGGAAAGATTCCAAAAAGGCCAACCACCCTCGGCTGCCAAAACTTAAATAACCCAGACCATCAGACGCTTTGAGATAAAATAAAACTAAATTAAAAAAGAGTACGGCCAGAATCAGGCTCAAAACAAAAGCGCTGCCCAGACCTAATTTTTCCGCTAAAAAAATATATTTGGAGCGCAACTTCAATCGGCCGCTTTTAATTTCAACCATGATTTTATCCTCTATTTTTTTATCTTGGTCAACCATATGATTCTTATTTTAAAGATTGTTTGAGCATGCTTTTTCCCCGTAAGATCAAGGTGCCCACCGTGCTGCGCGGGATGCGTAAAATATCACTAATCTCTTCATAAGTTTTTTGTTCAAAAAAATACAAGATCAAAGGCTCACGATATTTTTCTTTTAAAGACGCCAGACCTTTTTCCACCAGCTTCTTAGTAAAAGAAGCGTCTACTTCTTCTTTTACATCTTTCCGCTCGTCAATGATTTGCCATTCTTTTTCATCCAAAGATACGGCGACTTTGGCTTGTTTTTTGAGATGATTCAATGCTTCGTTGTGGGCAATCCGATAAATCCAAGGTGAAAATTTCTTGTTAACATTGAAACCATACAGATTGCGGTAGGTTTTGATGAAGACCTCCTGCAACACATCCTCCAAAGCGTCGGCATCGGGGATGAATTTCCGCAAATAATGAGCCAGCCGAGTCTGATAACGCCTGATAATTATCCCATACAGCTCTTGATCCTTCTCCCGGACCAAAGAAATGAGCTGTTCATCGGTCAATGAATCGGTATTTATCATATATAGTATACAATCCCGAAAGAAAATTTATTTCATCCAAATATTGCCCAGCCAAAAAAGTAGCGCCACATACAAAATATCTACATGCCAACGCTTCAGTTGATACAATATGTATAAAGCCAAAATGAAAGGATAGGCGATTAATACCAGAGGATTATGCCAAAAACGATGATTGGCCGCTTGAAACAGGGATTTGGCATCTTGCGCTGATGGGATGGCGTGCAGACCAATGGCCAAACCCAACCACCCCAAAACCCACGGCAGCCAAGTTACCCAAGGAGCTCTAAATTGCGAAAAACAAAGCAAAGCTAAAAATGAATTTACCAATAAGGGACCGATGGAAATCAAAAAACTCTGATAGAATTTGGTCGGCTCTTCGTGCATGACATAGCCGGCGGTCTGACCAAAGCCAAATAACTTTATTTTATAAACTTTCACTCCGGCAAAGAGACAAAAAATAGTATGAGCCAACTCGTGCACTACTACCCCAGGCATCGTAAGTAGATTATATAAAAACATAAATTAGAAAATTACCAAATCTACATATTAAACAATTACCAAACTCATTATTATCCAAAAAATCATGGACAAATCGTTTTTGAAGTACGGCACATCCACTACACCATGCACCATAATCACTACCAGAGCGGAAATCAAACTGGCCGCTAAAATTTTGTTATCTTTCTTTTTCTGCCAAACCATCCTAAACCCACAAACCATCAAACCGATAAACCCAATTAGCCCCAACAACCCGATTTCAGTCCAAAAATTTAGAAAAATATTATGCGGATAAATCAAACGCTCTAATTCTTGGGGGTTGTAATATGGTTTTTCCACTTTGCGGAAATATTGCCGGATGCCGGCGCCAAAAATAAAATTTTGGGGCGACTTTGTGAGGTAAGTCCAGCTGTGCTTCCAAAGAGTGAGACGATTTTGTCCGGCCTGATCTTGGAATAATACGGCTGAGCGAACCTGGGGCATGACCAGCGCCGCGATGATACCAATCAAAGCGACGGCAACGGCTATTTTTTTATATCCAATTAAGAAGGCAAAACAAATTATCCCCGCCCCCAAAGCAATCCAAGTGCCTTGAGAAAAGGACAAAAAGATGGCGCACAGGGCAAGCAGTGTCATTGCGAGAAGGGCAAAGCCCGACGAAGCAATCTCTGATCTGCCAAAAGATTGCTTCGTCGTTATACTCCTCGCAAAGAAAGAAGCAGTCATTATCACTACCGGGACTAAATACAGGCCAACGGCATTGGGGGTAGTGAAAAACGAAGTCACGCGGCCAAACAATTGGTCATCCCACAAGCTGGGGGGATATAATTGACCGGTAATTTTTTGAATGATGGCCAACAAGCTTACGCTGATGGACGACAACAGTAAAAACCAAACCAAATCTTTTTTCTCCAATGATTTTTCCCGACCCAACAAGACAAAAAATAGTAAAATCGGCTCCAAAAAATAAGCTCGCCACTGACCGAGCGAAGCCCACCACATATCACTGATAAAAATACCGGCGATTGAGGCGGTAAAAAATAAAGCCAAAAAAACAAAAAACAACTGATGAATTTTTACGCTCTCTTTGATAATTTTCCCATCCGTTCGGCTGTATTTTACTAACCAAATTAAAAACAACGCTCCGAAAGTAACTTCCAGGAGCGTGGTGGGAAGAGGCCCGATATTAAATCTGACTAAATAAGCGGGCAGGGCGATAATTAAAATGCCTAAAGCCCAACGAAAGTTTTTCCAAGCTAAAAAAGAAACGAGTAAAAAATAAACTATGGCCAAATAGAGCATAATTACCATTTGAATTGCCCGTGCCGGAGCATGTAACTAAAACGAATCACATGGTAAGCCAAAAATTCATTTTCTATTTCCCCGTTCAAAGCCATTTTGACGGCTTTGGACAGAGCCACAGGTACGATCTCAATTGGATAATGTTCGTCTCCGATCAGGGGAGCGGAGAAAAGATCTCTGGCCGCAA
>CAZXFG010000035.1:0-5217 GCA_964640515.1 uncultured Gammaproteobacteria bacterium
ATTTCTGAACCGCATACACGCTGTTATATGCTGCTGTGCCCGACCTTATTTAGTAGACAAAATTACGACTCCAGCAACTATTAATACTATAGCAAGATAATGAATTGGATTTAGCGTTTCTTTCAGAAAAGTCAGGCCAAGAACAGCCCCGACTAAAACTGAACCGCCTATAATTATTGGGATGCCTACCGAAGCAGGAATACCTTTTGAAAAAACAAAAAACGATGTTATCTCAGCTAACCCGACAAAAACTCCTGCGAGGATTGCAAACCAAACTCCTTTTTGAGAAATAACTAAGGGGCTGTTCGTCATCTTCAAAATAATGAGAATTATCCCACCCACTAGGGCTGCTACAATTTGAAGAATGACCGCCCCAACTATTTGATTGATGTGGCCTGACGAAACTTTTATGAAGACATTATACGCTCCATAAAAGACTGCGGTGATGAGTGCTAAAAAAATCCAATTCATATGTTTATTTTAACAGGTTAGGGCACAATGGCATAACGTTTCCGAGTATGCGAAGCCGCGTCGTTGTTTTTAGCACAAACTTACACATTCATATGACCTTATTTTAGCAGATTTAACCTCCAATTTCAAGAAGCGTGGTTTGGGTGAAGAAGATAGCGATACCTTATTAAAAGTTATAAATTTATCGCTATTTTCTGAACCGCATACTCGGTGTTATACGTTGTTTTGCCAAACAAATAATTACCTTATTATTCGAGCCCTTTTGAAATTTTTCGGGGGCGGAGCTGGCCTTGTTTTTTTGCTTAAACTGTGCTATTGTGTTATGTCTGGCTATGATGGTCGGACATCAACAAAAGGAGAGGCCATGGATACCAAAAAGTTGCCGCCCGTTGCCGTGACAGTCGAGATGCCCGAGTCGGGACACTTGGAAGCAGGGCAGGAGGTGACCCTGACCTTCCACGCCATTCCGGACTGGGTGCTGGGCAACCTCGGCTTCGTGCTGGAGGCGCTCGGCGGAGACCTTTCGCAGGAGGGCAACTCGGGCGGCAACGTCGTCTGTCGTCTGAAGCTGACGAAGGACGTGCAGGTGTTCAGCCCCGCCCACATCCGCAACGGTGTGATGCAGGGCGAGCGCCAGATCTTCACCAGCGACGACCGATAACCCGTGGCGAAGGAGGACAACGCCCCGTGTCGGAAAGTTCTTCGGAACAATCTGGCACGGGGCTTCTTCATTTTCAAAAAAATTTCAAAAGGGCTCAATTCAAAATGTCAAAATTATTTGTTTGGCAAAATTGCGTATAACGTATCGGCATCATCTGAAGTTTTTGGCTCTCTCCATTATTATAATTTATAAAGAAAAGAGAGACAAAAATTTGGGTGAAAGAATTTTTTATTCCTTATTATAATTAATATTGAAAAATTCTTAAACCAGATATGCCGTGTTGTGCGATGTTGTGAGGCAACCGCCCCGGACATTATTCCGTTCTATCTAAAATTATCCTTTGTTTGAAACCTCCACGTTCTTCCGCTTTTTTCTGGCGAACTTTCTCTAGTGCTTGTAAGTCCACTCCTTTCAGAGCACAAATTGCATGTAAAACTTCTAAAATATCAGCGGCTTCTTCCACGCACGGATTTTCTAAAAATTCACCAACCTCTTCGTGCAATTTGCGCGACAAAGCCTCCTCGTACTCTTTATCCTCAGCAATACGTGTTATAGCTTTCTCACCTTTATTTTCTATAATGTTGGGGATATTATCCCTAACTAGTTTATTGTACTCCATAAGAAAAAAGCGGAATTAAAATTTATTAGGTTGCCTCACAATTTCGCACAACTACGTATAAACCAACTCGTTGAAAATTTGGCTAGGATATGATAAAATTTTTGTATAAACTTTAAATCATAAGAGGGGTATGATTCAAAGCCACTATTTTCCCAGCCAGGATCCAATGGTTAAGCTAAAACAAGAGATGAAATTGCGGAATTTTAGCCAAAAGACCATCAAAAGCTATACCTATTATATTATGTGTTGCCCTAAATGGTCAAATGGGGCGGAGTAGCGCGATTTGACAACCGAGAAGGAGCGTGGTATAATTTTGACAGAATCATAAAACGCTTCTATACGGAAGTCGTTTTTTTTAACTAAATTTTATATTTATATGTCCGAGATAACAAAAGCCATTCAAGCCCTATGCGATGAAAAAAGTCTTTCTTTTGATTCCGTAATGGAAACTATTGAGGCCGCTTTGGCTGCCGCCTATCGCAAGGACTTTGGTAATAAACAGCAAAATATTAAGGTGAAGTTTGACCCGGAGAGCGGTGATATGCAGGCCTGGGATGTGAAGACAATAGTGGAGGATATCGCTGAAGATGTGCTTCTTAAAGCGCAGGAGGATTTAACGGTTCGTCGCGAAAAAGCTCGCGAAGAAAATAGGGAGTTGACCGAGGCAGAGTTGGCTGATTTGCCGCGTTTTAATCCCAAAATCGAGTTGATGTTGACCCAGGCCAAGGAAATTAAAAAGAAAGTCAAATTGGGAGAGGTGTTGGAGATCCCTTTGGAAATTCCGGGTGAATTTGGCCGCATGGCCGCCCAGACCGCCAAGCAAGTGATAATCCAGAAATTGCGCGAAGCGGAACGAGGCATGATGTTTGATGATTTTAAAAAGCAAGAAGGACAATTGGTTGTGGGCACTATCCAGCGGGTGGAAAGGGGAAAAATATTGGTGGATTTGGGAAAATTATCCGGAGTCATGCCGGCCGATCAGCAAATTGACCGTGAGTTTTACCGTCCCGGCAGTCGGATGAAATTTTATGTGGCATCAGTGAATCTGACCGCGCGCGGACCGGAGGTTTTGCTTTCTCGCAGTCATCCCAACATGGTGCGGGAAATTTTTCGTTATGAAATTCCGGAGATTAACGAGGGGGTAATTGAAATTAAAGGCGTGGCTCGCGATGCCGGTTATCGTTCCAAAGTATCAGTCTTTACCGCTGAAGATTCCATTGACCCAATCGGTTCTTGCATCGGCCAGCGCGGCGGACGCATCAATACCATTATTGAAGAATTGGGCGGAGAGAAAATTGATGTCATCCAATACAGCGATAATTCTAATGAATATATCAGCCATGCTTTATCTCCCGCTAAGGTGGCGCGCGTGGAATTAAATGATGAACAGAAAAGAGCCACAGTGTTTGTGGCGTCAGAGCAATTTTCTTTGGCCATCGGCAGGAGCGGTCAGAATGTGCGTCTGGCTTCGGAATTAACCGGTTGGAATATTGATGTTCAGCAAGAAGGCGGCGCGCCGGTCCCGGTCGCGGAGACGGAAGATGTTTCCAGCGAACCGGAAACGGCGGAAATCAAACCAGAAGAAAAAATTGCCGAATAATTTAAAATATTTTTATGTTTTCTTCTCTTTTTCATACTGCTCTATACCAGCCCCTCTTTAATGGATTCGTGGGTTTGTACAATATTATTCCCGGTCATGATGTGGGTATTGTGATTTTGGCGGTGACTATTTTAATCCGCTTAATCCTTTATCCCTTGACCTCTTCTTCCATCAAAGCGCAAAAGTCTTTACAGGAATTACAGCCGAAATTAGAGGAATTGAAAAAACAATATGCCGGCGACACGCAAAAACAGACCCAAGCCACCATGGAGTTGTATAAAAATAACAAAGTGAATCCGTTTGCTTCCTGTCTGCCGTTGCTGGTTCAATTGCCGATTCTGATTGCTTTGTACATGGTGATGCGCGATGGCCTGGCCTCTACCGATTTGGCGAAAGAACTTTATTCTTTTGTGGTTAATCCAGGCCAGCTAGATTCGGTTTCATTCGGCTTTTTGAATTTAGCCAAACCCAGCATTGTGCTGGCGTTTTTAGCCGGCATCGCCCAATTTTGGCAGGCCAAAACCATGATTACTAAAAGACCGCCGCAAAACGCGGGATCCGGAGCCAAGGACGAGGGCATGATGGCTATGATGAACAAGCAGATGCTGTATCTCATGCCGGTGATGACGGTTGTTATTGGTTTTAGCTTGCCGGCCGGTTTGACCCTTTACTGGTTTTTCTCTACACTACTAACAGGGTTGCAACAAGTATTTTTGTTTAAAAAAGCGATTCCGTCGCAAAAATAACTTTAAGCTATGCTGGTTGGCTTAAAAAATCTTCTTCACCTTCCCGTAGAGACCAAGTCCGGCGGAAAACTGGGTAAAGTAGTGGAAGTCAATCTGGACACCGATGGGCATCTGGTGCGGGAATACATCGTGCGCCCGGCTCTTTTTAGCCAGCGCACTTTTTTGATTCGTCCGGCGCAAGTGATCGCGGTGACGGCGGAAAAAATGGTCGTTGAAGACGGGGCGTTGAAAGCGACCGAATTGTCTGTCTCAAGCATGATGGCGGTATGAGGTCTATTCTGGAGCAGGCAATTCTGCGGACCCTCATCTATTTTGACCTGGCCTCTTTTCCTTTGACTAAAGAGGAATTATTTTCTTGCTTATGGTTGCCCCCTCAAGCGAATCAAGAGTGTTATTTAGTTGCTTTGAGTAATTTGGTTACCGCCGGAACCATCGCTCAAAAATTCAATTATTATTTTCTCTCCGGCCGAGAGGAAATAGTGGAAGGAAGGCGCCGGCAATTGATTGTCACGGAAGATAAAATCGCCATAGCGCGCCGCGCGGTTAAAAAAATCCGGTCCGTTCCTTTTTTGCGCGCTATTTTCGTTTGCAACACAGTCGGGTCCGAACAAAGCACGGCCGAAAGCGATATTGATTTTTTGATTATCACCCATCCCAAGCGCATTTGGATAGTGCGCCTGCTGACTAATTTAATTCTGCGTTTTTTTCGTTTGCGCACCTATGGCCGGAAAGTTAAAAATCGCGTCTGTTTATCTTTTTATCTGGACGCCCATCATTTAAGTTTGTCTAATTATCGGGTGGCTGAAGATGATGTGCATTTGGCTTTTTGGCTTTACCAAATGACTCCGCTTTATGACCCGGAGAATATTTACCACAAATTTTTGCAGGCCAACAGCTGGAGCCGCAAATATCTTCCCAATCAGGAGCGTGAACCGCAGGTAGTCAGCCGTTTAGCCGTTAAAGATTCGCGGTTGGGAAAGATTTGGAAGAAAATTTGGGAAAGAATGTGGCGCGGAACATATGGAGATTTGGTGGAAAAACAAAGCCGTCTTACGCAGTGGATGAAATTAAAACCGGAGATTAAGGACAAAGTAAACAAAGGCGACAGGGGCGTAGTGGT
>CAZXFG010000035.1:5227-8079 GCA_964640515.1 uncultured Gammaproteobacteria bacterium
GTGGTTTCCGAGGGCGTTATAAAATTTCACGAGCGCGATACCAGGGTTCTTTACCGAGCCGAGTGGATTAAAAAAATAGGGATAATATAAGCGAAGTATGAAAAGAGTAAAAATTAATCGGCGTTTGAAAATATTATTGGTTTTATTAGCCGTCTCTTTGATTTCTTTGCTTGTAGTTGCTTATCAGCCGTGCCAAATAACGCTCAATCCGGAGTGGTTGGCCGGCTCCCTGGCGCCGCGTTATAAATATTTCAGCCAATTGGACGGTAGTCCGGTGATTAACGAAAGCGATCAAGCTCCCGCGGTGTTAGGGGTGATGATAGATAATCTTTCCGATGCCCGTCCGCAGTATGGTTTAACCGAGGCCATGATTGTTTATGAAGCTTTGGCCGAGGGCGGCATTACGCGTTTTCTGGCCATCTTTTCGGAAAAGCAAACAGTGGAGATGGTTGGGCCGGTGCGCAGCGCCCGACCGTATTATTTGGATTGGCTGGCCGAATACGGCGATGCTCTGTATCTGCATTGCGGCGGTTCTCCGGCAGCTCTAAAGTTGATTAAGGAGAGGAATATTTTTGATGCCAATGAATTTTATTGGGGGTCATATTATTGGCGAAGCGGTTATCAGTCGGCTCCGCACAATATTTTTACCAATAGCGCCAAATGGCAAGCTATTTATTCCGATTACGGCGAGATTCACCGCGTAAGTTGGGCCGGATGGGGGTTTCGCGAAAACCCGTCAGCCGATGGCGAGCCGATTAGAGCGGTTAGCATTAAATACGGGCCAGGTTATCAGGTGGATTGGGAGTATGTGAAAACGGAAGATCAAGGCGGATATTACCGCCGTTTTATCAACCAAGAAGTTCATCGCAGTTTTCGCGGCGCAGAAGGGCCTTTTCCAATTGAGGCGCAAAATGTTTTGCTACAATACACGGAAACGAAAGTTTTAGACGATGTCGGCCGAAAAGAAATAACCGCCATTGGCCGGGGTGAAGCCCGGATTTTTCGCGATGGTTTGATGTGGAGGGGGCTTTGGAAGAAAGAAAATTTATCCAGCCGCACTATATTTTATAATGAACAAGGGGAAGAAATTAAATTGGCTCCCGGAAAGACCTGGGTGCAGGTGGCGCCTAAAGGGACTGCGGTGGAAATCACCAATTAATTCGGATGATGGCTAATCGATCCCGCTTGGCGAGATCTTTTTTTATTTCAAATTTAGCTTTTGGGAAAATATTTTGAATGAGTTTATTCATTTCAACGGATTGTCGCGGATCAATTTCCAGAAAAATCGTAGCGGAATGATTTAGATTTTTAATTTGTTTAAGCAGTTCTTCATATAATGAAAGGCCATTTTTATCGTCAGCTATCAGCGCCAGCGGCGGTTCTTTTTGAATGGTTGGTTCCGATTGGAATTGTTTTCGGGTAAGGTACGGAAGATTGGCCGTGATAATTAAATCCGCGTCGGTTGACAATAGGGATTTTTTTATAAAAGGTTGCAGTAAAGATCCTTGAACAAATTTTATGTTCACCCCGTGTCGTTGAGCATTTTTTTTGGCGATACGCAGGGCGCGGCCGGAAATATCGGCGGCGTAAATTTTTATGTCATCGCGAGGAGCGCCAGCAACGAAGCAGTCTCTAGCTTGCAAGGTGATTGCTTCGGCCTTTGGCCTCGCGATGACAGTCGCGATTGAAATCGGTATACATCCGGTGCCTGTGCCGATATCAATGAGAATAGTTTGGTTTTGCTTGTTGAGATTTTGCTTCGTCGTTTCACTCCTCGCGATGACGCTAAGCGCTTCCTCTACCAATAATTCAGTATCCGGGCGGGGAATAAGAGTATGTTTATTCACTAAAAAATCTAGACCGTAGAATTCTTTGCGTCCGGCCAGATATGCCATTGGCCAGCCCCGCGCGTGTTTGCGCCAAAAATAACGCCGGCGGCAACGTTGCCATAAATTCAGATGATAAGCCGGGCGGGCCAATAAAAATTCTTTGCTTTTTTTAGCGGCCAGCGCCTTGATTAGAATATCATCTAAATTATTCATGCTGTTGATAATCAGCTTGGCGCAGAGCGGCGATAATCGGGCCCAGGTCTCCCTCTAGAATTTTTCCGATGTTATTCCAGCTTTGATGGATGCGATGGTCGGTGATGCGATCTTGCGGAAAATTGTAGGTGCGGATTTTTTCACTGCGGTCGCCCGAGCCGATTTGCGCCCGGCGTTTTTCGGTTAGTTCTTTTTGCTTTTTTTCCTGCTCCAAAGCGTAAAGCCGGGACCGCAACACGGCCATGGCTTTTTCCCGATTGGCATTTTGCGACCGTTCGTCCTGGCATTGCACCACGGTATTGGTGGGGACATGGACGATGCGCACCGCTGAATAAGTGGTGTTTACGCTTTGTCCGCCCGCGCCGCCCGAACAAAAAGTATCAATCCGCAAGTCTTTGGGTTCTATTTTAATTTCTTCTTCTTCAATTTCCGGCAAAACCGCTACCGTGATGGTGGAAGTATGGATGCGTCCGGATTTTTCCGTGTCTGGCACGCGTTGGACGCGGTGCACGCCCATTTCATATTTCATGTCTTTGTATACCCAGCGTCCTTTGACGCTAAAGATGATTTCTTTAAATCCGCCAATGCCAATACGGCTGGCGTCAATCAACTGGACTTTCCAACCCTGTCCTTCGGCATAATGGCTGTAAGCGTGAAAGATGTCAGCGGCGAAAAGGGCTGATTCGTCGCCTCCGACGCCGGCGCGGATTTCCACGATTATATCTTTTTTATCCATCGGATCCCGCGGGCGAAAGAGTTCGTCCAGTTCTTTTTGTAAACCGGCGGTTTTTTCCTTTAATTCTAAAAGTT
>CAZXFG010000036.1:0-7604 GCA_964640515.1 uncultured Gammaproteobacteria bacterium
TATCAGATATCCCCAAATTTGGCAAGCAACAGCTCTAAATACCCGTTTTACCCCCTTGTCCCAACCCCGGTAATATGATAAAATACCTGCGCTTATCCAGGCGATTTTTTACCTTTAAAACAACCCTAAATTCTACCTTTATGCACATTAATTGGCTGGGCCAGACCTGCGTTAAATTGCAGACCAAAAATCTAGACGAAGAAGTGGTAATCATCATTGACGCCTATCGCCCGCAACAAGGAGATTTTCCAAGAAATCTCGCTCCGCAAATCGCCCTCTTTTCTCATGGCGATGAGGAAGCGGTGACTATGGGGCAAAACACTCTTGCCATCAATACCTTGGGAGAACTGGAGATTAAAGGAGTAATGATTTATTCTATCCCCGGCCCGAATGGCCAGCTAATTTTTAAATTGAACGCCGAAGGAATGAACATCGTGCACTTAGGCAAACTCACTAAAAAACTAAGCAACGGAGATTTAGAAAAAATCAGCGGTCCGGATATTTTATTCTTACCCGTAGGCGGACACGATGAATATCTGGATGCCGAAGAAGCGGCCGGTTTAGTCACGACCTTGGAACCGCGGATTGTAATCCCGATGGGATTTCAATGCGACAGCGACCCCAAAGTCGGAGCGCTAAGTGAATTTATAAAAGAGATGGGCCTTAAACCGGAAATTACGGATAAAAAGTTAATTTTAAAAAAGAAAGACCTGCCGCAAGAAGAAACCAAACTGTTCGTCTTGGAAAAAAATTATTAAACCAGCGGGGAGGTATGATAAAAAAGAAAAAAACGAAACGCCAAAAAGAGACGGCCGAACCAACGCCCGATTTAATTTATCAAGACACGCAATCACTCAAACCTTTTTACCAGCGCCAACCGATGCGACAAGACAAAGGAGCCAAAATACTCCTCTGGTCCGGAGTGTTGCTTTTCTCCTTGATGATTGTTTTTTTATGGGGCTGGGCTTTAAAAATAAAGTTAGATAATTTTAATTGGAGAGAAACACCGGAGAACAAAATGATTTCCACGACCAAGACCAATTGGGACGAATATTTTAATGAACAAAAAACCAAACAACAACTTGAAGAAAATAAAAAGAAAATAGAAGAGGCGGTCGGAGCGATTATCCGCCACGCGGAGGAAGCCGCTTCCAGCACCATCGCGACCACTACCCCATAATTTTTTTCTATGCCAAACAAATTAACCGACCAGGAAAAAATAGGAAATCTTACGATTATTCCGATTGTTGACGAGGTCAGACAATCGTATTTGGAGTACGCCATGAGCGTTATCGTGTCGCGTGCTTTACCCGATGTGCGGGACGGCCTAAAACCTGTCCATCGCCGCGTGCTTTACGCGATGTGGGACATTGGCCTTCGGCATACCGCCAGATACCGAAAATCCGCGCATGTGGTCGGTGAAGTGATGGCCAAATACCATCCGCATGGCGATGCCTCCATTTACGATACCATGGTGCGTATGGCCCAAGAATTTTCCATGCGCCATACTTTGGTGGACGGTCAAGGAAATTTTGGCAGTATGGATGGGGATAGCGCGGCCGCCATGCGCTACACTGAAGCGCGTTTGGAATCAATTGCCGAGGAAATCATGTTTGACATTGAAAAAAATACCGTTGATTTCAGCCCCACCTACGACGGCTCGCACACCGAACCCGGAGTGCTTCCGGCTAAGATACCTAATTTGCTTTTAAATGGCAGTATGGGTATCGCCGTCGGCATGGCCACCTACATCCCTCCGCATAATTTAGGCGAACTGTGCGACGGCGTCATAAAACTGATTGACCAACCCAAAACTACCGTGGAAGAACTGGCCGAAATCATTAAAGGCCCGGACTTTCCTACCGGAGGCATTATTTATAATAAAAAAGATATTCAAACGGCCTTTGCCACCGGACGAGGCGGTATTGTGATGCGCGCGAAAGCCGACATACAGGAACACAAAAACGGACAATACCAAATCATAGTCACTGAAATTCCCTACCAAGTCAACAAAGCCGAAATGCTGGAAAAAATCGCCGCTTTGGTGCAAGAAAAAAAGATTGAGGGCATCAGAGATCTGCGCGATGAATCCAACAAAGAAGGAGTGCGCGTGGTAATTGAGCTAAAAAAAGATTCTTACCCGAAAAAAATCCTAAACCAGCTCTTTAAAATGACGGATTTGCAAACCACTTTTCACGTGAACATGCTGGCTTTGGTGGACGGCATCCAGCCCCGAGTCTTGAATCTAAAAACCATTTTGGAAGAATTTATCAAACACCGCCAAGTGATAATCCGCCGCCGAACGGAATTTGACCTGAACAAAGCAAAGGACCGCGCTCACATTTTGGAAGGTTTAAAAATGGCTCTGGACAAGATAGATTTGGTTATCAAAACCATACGCGCTTCTAAAGATAAGGACGAAGCCAAGAAAAACTTAATGAATCAATTTAAATTTACCGACCGCCAGGTAACGGCTATTCTGGAAATGCGCCTGCAACAACTGGCCAATTTGGAAAGACAAAAAGTGGAAGACGAATTAAAAGAAAAGAAAACTCTCATTAAAGAACTGGAAGCTATTTTAGCCTCGGGCATTAAAATCCTAAATATTATCCGCCAAGAAACTTCGGACATTAAAACAAAATACGCGGAAGAACGCCGCACTCAAATTATCGCCCATGGAGTCAAAGAATTTACCGTGGAAGATTTGGTGCCCAATGAACCGACCATGATTATCACCACCACGGACGGCTACATCAAACGCCTGCCCCCCGATACTTTCCATTCTCAATCGCGCGGCGGCAAAGGTGTTATTGGCGTGACTACCAAAGAAGAAGAGGCGGTGGAGCATCTTTTAACCACCAACACGCACGACAATATCCTGTTTTTTACCAACCGAGGCCGGGTTTTCCAACTCATGGCCTATGATATCCCCCAAACCAGCCGCACGGCCAAAGGCCAGGCCTTAGTGAATTTCCTGCAACTGGCGCCCAATGAAAAACTCTCCGCTCTTCTCGCGACCAGCGACCTGGAAAAGGTAAAATATTTCGTCATGGTCACCAGCAAGGGTCTGATTAAAAAAACCGATCTGGCTGATTTTGCCAATGTCAGAAAGAGCGGACTCATTGCCATTAAACTAAAAACAGATGATGATTTGCAGTGGGTCAAACCATCCTCGGGTGAAGATAATGTGATTATCGCCACCAAGCTCGGACAAGCCATCCGTTTTAAAGAAAAAGACATTCGCTCCATGGGGCGCGCCGCCTCGGGAGTGCGAGCCATGAAACTCAAAAGCAACGACGAAGTAATCGGCATGGATGTTTTTGATAATAAAGAAAAACACCTGGAATTTCTGATCATCGGACAGAACGGATTGGGCAAGCTTACGGCTATTGGAGATTATAAAATACAACATCGAGGCGGGAGCGGAATTAAAACAGCCAAAGTCACGGAAAAAACCGGCCATATCATCTATGGCAGTGTGGTTGATAAAGATAAAAGCGCCAACAAGGACCTGCTGATGATGTCGTCCCAAGGGCAAGTTATCCGCATGCCCTTCAGCTCCATCCCTTCCTCCGGCCGCGCCACCCAAGGCGTTCGCCTGATGCGCTTCAAAGAAGCCGGCGACCATGTGGCCAATGTGACTCTGGTAGAAAATGGGGAAAACCTGGTGGTATAATGAAAAATTAAAAAGACTCCCGCTAGGGGGTCTTTTTTGTGCTCTCACTGCGAATCGAACGCAGATCACCTCCTTCGGAGGGAGGCATTTTATCCATTAAACTATGAGAGCATATTCCTCAATTTTCTTAAAAGCTTATAAAGCTTATACTTTTTCTCTTCAATAATCAAGTCCAAAGTGCCGGGCGCTGATTGCGGTTGAGCGTTAAAGCCCAACTTAAATTTAGTAATGCCGGCGTAAGGATGCTTTTCATCATAAATATACTCCCCTGTTTCATTAGTGCGCGGCGCCACGCCAAAAAAATCGTAATATCTATAGCCCAGCTCCTTGGCCTGCTTAATGGCCGACCATTGCAATAAATACGGAGCCATCAATTGGCGATAATCATAGTCCAGAGCGCCATATAAATAGGTATAAGTGCCGCCAAAACCAATAAATCCTCCGGCCGCGATTGCTTGCCCGTTCGGATGATAAATAGTAATCTGCCGCACTTCCGGGGAAGACATTACCGCCTGATAATTTTTTCGCGGATGCAAAGTAAACCCGTCCCGCGTTCCAGTCTTTTGCAATAATTTCCAAAAAACGACAAAATCTTTTTCCGCGCTTACCCGTAATCCTTTGCGCTCTGCCAAACGGATATTATATCTCGTCTTCGGGTGCATCTGGACCAATAATTCCTCTGCTGATTTATTTATTTCCATTACCAAAGTGGCGCGTGGATTAATTTCTTTAGTGTCAGTAACTGGAACATCTTCCGGATATTCTTCCGGCTCTATTCGTAAAAAAATACATCCTTGCTCTTGGAAGTATTTTTTCAACGCTTGATAAATTTTTTTCCGGTCAACGGCCTTGGCCAATACCGGCCCCTTGGGGCAAAAAGCGTATTGATGTCCCAAAGGCAGGGGTCTATAAATAATCTGCGCTTGAGCCAGGATTTGTCCATTTTCCTCTATTCCTAATCTCTCAACCGGCTGGCTAATACTTTGCATCAATTCTCCCCAAGTCCATGATTGCAAATAGGATGGATTTTCTTGTTGTAGAAGCCAAGCATCCCACTGTTCTTTTTCAGTATTTTTTTTAATTTCCATATCAGATAAATCTAAATATCATCCGTAAAAAACGCAAAAATTTGTATATCCCATATCTTCGACGGCAGAGCGCGAGATCAAAAGTCCCGGGTACTGATTTGACAGTACCGCCAAAGCCCAGTTTAAATTTGGTGATGCCGGCATATTGATGTTTACGGCTATACACATATTCTCCATCTTTAATTTCACCCGGCGCAATACCAAAAAAATCGTAATATCTATAACCCTTCTGTTTGGCCAGTTTGATACTTTCCCATTGCAGTAAATATGGGGCTAATAATTTATGCCGGCTGTAATCTGAAGCGGCGAAAAGATAGGTCAAAGTGTCACCCGCCCCGATAAAGATGGCAGATGCAATCGGTCTTTCTCCTTGCCACGCGGTTAATTGCCAAATTTGAGGGTGAGCCAATATATTGGCATAATGTTCTTTCGGATGAGTGGTAAATTTATCGCGCGCCGCGGTTTGTTTCAATAATTTCCAAAAAACTTCCAGATTATTCTTTTCTCTAACATCCAATCCCTGCTTCTCGGCAAAACGAATGCTGTAGCGAGTATTCTTTTTCATCCCAGCTAACAGCTTCTCCTCGCCTTCGCTTAAATCCAACACTACTGTCGCCCGCGGATTGATATCTTTGGTTTTAAGCATGCCAACGGCAGCCGGTCGCTTAGCCGGTTCAACGCGTAAGAAGACACAGCGTTGTTGAAGCAGATAGTCGGCCAAAATCCGATAAACTTCCTTTTCTTTAATTTCTTCCTCTATAATCGGTCCTTGAGGGCAAAAAGCATAACGCCAACCCAAAAAAAGCGGTTTATAGATTATCTGGGCGCGAGCCACTATCTGTTCACTCTCCAGTATGGCTAGGCGCTCTACAATCTGCTTTTCCCGGCCCAACACCTCGCCCCAAGACCATGTTTGAGCAAAAGGATGTTCCAAGCTCCATTCGGCTTGATTTTTAATAATTTTGACTTGCATAACACCCCTATTTTACCCTAATATGACAAAAAATCAATCTTTTGCGCTTACCCTTGCCAAAATGGCCATTTCAGTATACAATATAATCACTTTTAATATATTTTGACCTAATTTTAATCCTATGGGGTTACCCGGACATCGTCGAACTTCTTCGCATAAACACCGACGCGCGGCGCATTTTGCTCTTGCTGAAAAGGTTTTCGCCAAATGCCCTAAATGCGGCAAAGCCATCCACCCGCATCGCGCCTGCGCTTTTTGCGGCACCTACAAAGGCAGAATGGTGTTGGATGTGGAAAGAAAAACCAAACGACTGGCTAAAAAGGCCAACAAAAAATAACTATTATGTCTAATCGCCATATCGCGCGCAGTATCGCCATGCAAGCGCTATATGAATGGGACTTCCGTAATAAACCCACGGCTGTTTTGCCGGCGATAGTAGAACATGACCTGGAGGAATTTGGCACCGGCCTTAAGGATAAAGAATTCAGCAAAGAAATCGTGGATGGCGTTATCATCAACTTAGAAGAGATTGACAAAACCATCAGCCATTACGCTCCCGCCTGGCCGATTGAACAAATTACCGTCATTGACCGCAGTATTTTGCGTATTGGCATTTATGAATTAAAATTTTGCAAGGATAACATACCGCCCAAAGTGGCCATTAACGAAGCTATTGAGCTGGCAAAGAGTTTTGGAGGACCTTCTTCCGGTAAATTCGTTAACGGCGTTTTAGGGTCAATCTATAAAGACACATATGAAAAAAAATCTTGACCTGCCGGAAATTAAAGAAAAAAAATTCCCGGCTTTGGAAAAAAAACTAGGCGTTGATTTTAAAAATCCTGATTATTTGACGCAAGCTTTTGTGCATCGTTCTTATTTAAACGAGCACCATGATTTCCCGCTTAATCACAATGAACGCCTAGAATTTTTAGGAGACGCCGTGGTAGAACTGATTGTTACTGAATTTCTATTCAACGAATACGCCAATCCCGAGGGTGAGCTTACCAATTGGCGCGCGGCTTTGGTAAATGCCAAAATGCTCTCCAGCATCGCCTATGAAATCGGCCTGGAACCCTATCTATTTTTAAGCCATGGGGAATCCAAGGACGCCGGCACCAAAGCCCGCGACTATATCATGGCCAATGTTTTTGAATCTTTAGTAGGAGCGATATATATAGACCGGGGCTATAGCATTTGCCAGCAATTCGTGGCGCGATGGGTATTTCCCAAATTGGATTATGTTTTAGAAAATGGATTATATATGGACGCTAAAAGCCGTTTCCAAGAGTCATCTCAAGAATTGGTAGGGGTTACTCCGGTTTACCGAGTATTGCAAGAAGAAGGCCCGGATCACGCCAAATTTTTTAAGGTAGGCGTCTATTTGGAAAAAGAACTCATTGCCAGCGGTGAGGGCACTAGCAAGCAAGAAGCGCAAACCGAAGCGGCAGAAGCGGCTTTGAAGATCAAGGCATGGAAAGGACCGAAGGTGGATATTATCAAGAGGCAACCGGGCGACGATCAAATTTAATGATTCGAAGTTACGCGCCGCTAGCTCAGTTGGTAGAGCAGGTCCCTCTTAAGGACAAGGTCCTGGGTCCGAATCCCAGGCGGCGCACTAAGGGACAAGGTCGCGCTTTGTCCCTTTAATTTTCCGCCCCCATAGTTTAATGGATAAAATTTCGGGCTTCGAACCCGACGATGGGAGTTCTATTCTCTCTGGGGGCTCAACAAAAAACGATCCTCGTTGAGGATTGTTTTTTTGTTTGGTTACCAAGGAGAATCGAACGCCGGAGCGATGTCGCGCGACGCAGACGAGCGAGCGCGACCGCGAGGCGGTGGCTAGCCCGAGCGAGCGGAAGCGAGCGAG
>CAZXFG010000037.1:0-5785 GCA_964640515.1 uncultured Gammaproteobacteria bacterium
GGAAAGTTGCGCAGGATTTAGTTAATGAATTACGAACGGCGGCCGCTTCCAGCATCGGCGCTTATGCTTTGGAATCAGCCGGCGCTCAACAGATGGTCTTCTATTCCAATATAGACGATGATAGCTGGCGTGAAAGAATCAGATATTTTAAAGACGGTACTTTATTGAAAAGAGGCGTTACCAAACCAACCGGCAATCCGCTGGTTTACAATCCGGCCGGCGAGATAATAACTATAGTGGCGCGTGATGTCGCCAATGGCGCCAATCCTTTGTTTTATTATTATGGAGAAAATTATACCGGCACGGAAGACCCCCTTAGCGATCCGGTGGCAGTAACCGCGGTTAGGATAATTAAGTTAAGTTTAGATTTAGAAGAAGACCCCCAGTCTTCTCCCGCGCCATTGCATATTGAAACCATGGCCGAGGTAAGGAATTTAAAAACTAATTGATGAGCCATGCCAACCGCTAAAGGAAATATTTTGCTTTTTGCCTTGATTTTTGGGTTTATCAGTTTTTCTCTGATAACTTTTGGCGTATCAGGGTACGCGATTTCCGAGAATCGCGCGTCTGTGAGAAAGCATAATCGGGAAATGGCTTTCCAGATTGCCGAAGCGGGAATTAATTATTATCGCTGGCATTTGGCGCATAGCAAGACGGATTTTCAGGATGGCACGGGCCAGCCGGGTCCTTACGCGCATGAATATAAAGATAAAGACGGGAATGTAATCGGCCGTTTCTCACTCGTCATCACTCCGCCGCCGGTTGGGTCTACCGTGGTGATAATAGAATCTACCGGCTGGCTGGACAGCCAGCCCGAGAGTCAGCGCAAGCTAAAAGCCAGAGTCGGTTTTCCTTCTTTGACTGATTACGCTTTTCTTTCCGATGAAGATATCTGGATGGGCGATGAAGAAGTAGTGCACGGAAAGATGCATGCCAATGGCGGTATCCGTTTTGACGGAGTAAGCGACGCGCCGGTAACCAGCGCCACCTCTTCGTATATTTGTAAAGAGCATCATGGTTGCGGTAATCAGGAAAAACCGGGTATTTGGGGTCAAGGCGGTCCGCAAGAATATTGGAAATTTCCCGTGCCGGCCAAGGATTTTGACGGAGTAACCGTGAAGTTGGCTGAAATTAAAGAGGGAGCGCAAATAGAAGGCCAGGGTCTCTATTTCCCTTCTTCGGGGAAACAAGGATGGCGTCTGGAATTTTTAAATGATGGCGCTATCAAGGCCCGCAAAGTTACGGCTACCGATTGCTACAAAGGACAGGATACCGACGGCAAGAAGTTTTGGTCGTGTATTGATATTAAAACCACTGGCGTGGCTACCACGCACAGTATGCCTGCGAATGGTTTTATTTTTGTGGAAGATATAGTCTGGGTGGACGGGGTGGTGAATGGCCGAGCCACAATCGGCACGGCAGTGGATAAATCAATCATCATTAACGGCAACATCACTTATCTGGCTAAAGACGGCAACCATGTTTTAGGTTTGATTGGCGAACAAAATATTTTAGTGCCGCATAATTCTCCGGATGATTTGGAAATCAACGCCGCTGTTCTGGCGCAAAAAGGCGCGGCTAAAAGATATTATTACTCCGGAGACACGAAAGATAATTTGAATATTTACGGCTCAATTATTTCCGCCGGAGTTTGGACTTGGAGCTGGGTATCGGGCGGAGGGTCGGTTGTTTCCGGTTATAGGAATACTGTTTCTACCTATGATGTGAATCTCACTTATGGCCCGCCCCCGGGTTTTCCGGTTGGGTCGGAATATAATCTTATCAGCTGGGAAGAAGTGGAGTAAGGTTTGCTAAAAATAGAGGTTTTGCTATACTAAACAGACATTAATATACGATACTTAGCGCGTTTGGTAATTTTCTCGCTTTCCTCGGCCGCTAAGGCCGAGGGGATGAAGTCTCGGCTTCATAACCCGCTCGAAAACAACCAAACGCGCCAGTTTTATAAAATTCACTTATGCAAAAGATACGAAAAGCCGTCATTCCGGTAGCCGGCTATGGCACCAGATTTTTGCCGGCCACCAAGGCCCAGCCCAAAGAAATGCTTCCGGTCGTGGACAAGCCGATTATCCAATATGTGGTGGAAGAATTGGTAGCTTCAGGCATTACTGACATTATTATGGTTACAGGGGCCAGTAAGCGGGCGGTAGAGGATCATTTTGATTACAATTACGAATTACAAAGCTGGCTGAAGAAGCAGGGAAAAGAAGAGATGCGCGAAGAAATCAAACATATCGCTGATTTGGCCAATTTTATCTATATTCGTCAAAAAGGGCCTTATGGCAATGGGACGCCGGTATTGTGCGCCAAAGAAGTGGTGGGCAATGAGCCCTTTGTGGTGATTTGGGGCGATGAATTTATTTATTCCACTCCGCCGCGCGCCAAGCAATGTATTGAAGTTTTTGAAAAATATGGCGATCCGGTAATTTCGGGTATTCGCGTGGATAAAAAGGATGTTTCCAAGTATGGAATTGCCGAAGTGACACAGGTGGAAAAAAATGTTTATCAGATTTCTTCTTTGGTGGAAAAACCCGAGCCAAAAGACGCGCCGTCCAATCTGGCTACGCACGGCTGTTATGTTTTAACTCCGGATATTTTTGAGGCCTTGGAAAAAATAAAGCCGGGAAAAGGCGGGGAGGTCTGGCTGGTGGATGCCATCCGCGTTTTGATGAAAAAAAGGCCGGTCTATACCTGCGAGGTGACTAATGCCACCTATTATGACACCGGCTCTAAAATCGGTTGGTTGCGCGCCAATGTGGAGTTTGCCTTGCGTGATAAAAAATTGGGAGCGGAATTTAGGAAGTATCTGCGAAGTGTGGTATAATGTATAAAATCGGTTATACCAATCAACAAAGTTTTTTGCCTATGCTTAAACTAAGATTCATTTTATCTTCCTTAGTTATTTTTTCATTCCTTCTTGCTTCAGGGTTTGGTTGCAAGGGTCTGTCCACGGAGCAAAAGACTGCTTTGCGACCGATTAATTTGGAATATTGGACGGTTTATGATGATGTTGATGCCATGCGGGAGTTAATTACCGCTTACCGCGCCACTCATCCGCAAATCAATGTGCAGTTGCGCCAATTAAAGGCGGAAGAGTTTTATCCTCGTTTGGTGGAAGCCCTTGCCGAAGACAAAGGGCCGGATATTGTATCCATAAACAATCGTTCCATCCAGACTTTTTTAAGCAAATTATCTCCCATGCCGGCCAGTGTTCAGGATACCACGGCTTATGTGAAAAAGAGCCAGCTGGGGGACGAAACAATCGTGGCCACCAAACAGGCAGGGATGATTTCCACCTTACAATTGGACAAAGAATATGTGCAGGTGGTAAAAAATGACGCTGTGATTAATGGAAAAATTTATGGTCTGCCCTTGTCCGTGGATACTATGGCTTTGTTTTACAATAAAGATTTACTGGATCGCGCCGGCGTGCCCGAACCGCCGAAAACTTGGGAAGAGTTCCAGGAGGCAGTCAGAAAGATTACCAAATATGACAAAAAAACCGGTAAGATTTTGCAGTCAGGCGCGGCTTTGGGAGCCGGCAACAACATCCCGGGCATGGATGATCTGTTGTTTATGCTGTTTGAGCAGAGCAATGTGGATTTTGTTTCCAAATCCGGCCAAGCCGTTTTTCATACCGCGCCATCTCGGATGACCGAAGAGACTCCGGCCATGAATGTGATGAATTTTTATACTGATTTCGCCAATTCCTCCCGCGACACCTATACTTGGAGTGAAGATTTTGGAAATGCCCTAGATCGTTTTGTAAACGGTTCGGTGGCTTTTTTCTTTGGCTATAGTTATCATTACCCGGTCGTCAAAGCGCGGGCCCCGCAATTGAATTTTGAGGTTTTGCCCATGCTTCAGCTCAATCCGGACAAGCCAATCAATGTGGCCAGTTATTGGATTCAGGGCGTAACGGATAAATCTAAATACAAAGATGAATCCTGGGGTCTGATTGATTTTATGACCCATTCTAAAAACACCAAAACTTATTTGGACAAAACCGGCCGTCCGACCGCTCTCCGCGCCTATATCGGCGCCCAGCAGGAAAAAATAGAATTAAAGCCCTTTGTGTCCCAGGTGCTAATCGCGGAAAATTGGTATCGGGGCCGTAATTATGACACTGCTTTTAAAGCTTTAAAAGATTTGGCGCGCGATTGGCTTCTGCCCGCGCCTGATCCGGCGAAGATTTTGGAATATCGCCAGGGATTATTAAATCAAGCGGCGTCTAAAATTGGCCAGACATTATAATCCAGAATTTAGGACCCAACTCCTAAATTCTGGATCGAGTACGGATAAATTTTTAAGCGGATTGGCTTAGTATTTTAATCTATCATCCCCGCGAGCCAGGGACTCCCTTATTGGGGCAGAAGGGGATCTAGTAAAATATATGTCACTTTCGAATAGAAAATTATTTTTGGCGGCATTGATACTGGGAATATTTGTTCTGGGAGTAAATCCAGCTAAAGCAAGTACTTTTTGTTTTTGTTATGATGACCCGGAAAAAATAACCATTTTGAATTATGAAACAGCGGAAACCGACTTTATTTCTACCGGTTTAAAATATTGTGAAGAGGCGGGCAAAGTGCGATTTTGTAATCCTGATATAATTGAGCGAATCGGAGGGAAGAAATCAGAGACATGGAGGTGCAGTCCGGCGGAAAAATTAGTGAATTCCACCTCTTGTAGAGACGAACTTACCATTTGGCAGAGAAATAAAGAAGCAAAATTAAAGGCCGGCATAAAATCGGAGGAAGGCACACGGCGCGGGCTAGGGGCTTTTTTGCCGGCTTGTATTAACACTGAAGAGGGTTGTCGGGATGCGGGGGTTTTTGTGGCGATGGGGATTAACATAGCCGATTATTTATTAGGTATTATTGGGGCTTTGGCGTTGTTCATGTTCATTTATGGAGGTTTTACTTTAGTGTTATCCGGTGGAAATCCGGAGAAGGTGAAAAAAGGGGGTACGATATTGCTTTCGGCCCTGATTGGTTTAATAATAGTTTTCGGCGCTTATATGTTAGTGAAATTTTTGGGTGGGGCGGTGGGTTTGAAGGGCGGAGTTGAAGGATATATGTTAAATTAAAATCGTAAGATAGTGAGTATTCATTATGTCCGAAAAAGTTTATAGATTTATTTTTTTTAAGAGATGTTTAGTGGCGCTGTTTATAATACTGTTTTTTTTAATAGGAGCCGGTGAAGTGGGGGCTGCGGGCGATCTTTGGGATTCATCACACAATACCGATCCTATATATAGAAATGCTATAGAAAGTCCAGAACCTAATGATTGTGAATGCCGTTTTAATTTTACCTATAAGTATAGTAGTCAAGAAGCCGTCTTTGGTGCTACGCATGAAAATAGATATTTTACCAAAGATATGACGAAATACTATAATCAGGATACGCTATTTTTTTTTCATATCCCTGTGTATGCTCCAGGAACCAATCTTAACCCAGATCCTTTCCAAGGAGGAGTTCCTCAACCACTTTATCATGTAACATATAGATTGGAGGCAAAAAATTGCCGAATAATATATGAAAAACAATATACAAATTGGGTCGGTTCTGTACCAGAGGCAGGTCGTATAGAACCAGCTACCAGAAGTGAGGTGTTGGCCGCGCAAGAAATAGCAGCTAGTAGTCAGTGGAATTTTCATTATCTCACTCCACCAACATGTCGGTTTTATGGTGAACCGCTGTGTTGTTGTAAGGCGATTGAGGCAGGGGCATTGGGGAGAAATAATCAATGCGAAGCAGCGGCGGG
>CAZXFG010000037.1:5795-7331 GCA_964640515.1 uncultured Gammaproteobacteria bacterium
CTCTTCCTCCAGATGGTAATTGCAAATCTTTGGAAGAAGAACAGACAATATATACCCCGGAAAAACAGACTTTTGATATTAGTATGGAAAAATTAAAGCAAGACGCGGCAGCCAAATTAAATCCTCTCAATTTTACCGACCCGACCAATTTTCTCGGCCGGATGATCGCGGGGATGATGGCAAATATCGGCGCCATTGCTTTAGCTTTGTATATTTGGGCCGGTATCACCTGGATGACCGCTCAAGGGAATCAGGAAAAACTCACCAAAGCCAAACAGATTTTGCTCTGGACCAGTTTAGGGCTAGTGGTCATTCTTTCCAGCTATATTCTCGTGAGTTTTATTTTCAAAGATGTATTAGCACTTTAAATATGCAGGCGCGAATTTTTGAGATATTGATAATAGCAATTTTAGTGTGTTTCCCCGTCGTCGTGAAGGCCGACGCCAATGATTTTCATTGTATTTGTTGGAATGCTCAAGGTGAGGCGGATAGCTGTATAGAACACAGAAAAGGGGCGCGAGGATTTGGTGGAGATATTTGCCCGCAAGGATGTGTAAAAGGTGATGGCACATGTCCTCCGTATTTTTCCCCAGATCTTCCTCCGCCCACACCAACCCACCCGGCGACAGGAAAGGTGGAAAATGAAAATTGCAAGATGGAAAATGGACAAGAGGTATGTTATTTAGAAAATCCGTTGTCCGGAGATATCACGGATGTCCCCACCCTGATTGGAACCATCATTAAAGCCGCCCTGGGAATAGTCGGTGCTTTGAGTTTGTATATGTTTATCATCGGCGGATTCATTTGGCTTACTTCAGCCGGCAACCCCGAGAAGGTAAAAAGCGGTGCCAAAACCATGCTCTGGGCGGCGATAGGAGTTTTAATCACTTTTATCAGCTATTTGGCTCTATCCACACTATTAAAATATACTTGATGCTTTCAGGAAAAGAGTGTGATATAATATTGTTAAGTTAAATTGCGGTTTATGTATACAATAAACAATAGAAAGGGGGTGAGAATATGAAAAAGTTGGTTGTTTTTTTAGTCATGGTAATGATGTTGAGCTTGGCTCTGGGGACAGTGGCCTATACTCAAGGTGGCAAGATTGATGAGGCCGCTTTGGGCACCCAGTATGCCGGTCAAATCGGTTTGGGCGGTCAGGATATCCGCACCACCATAGCGAGCATAATTCGCACGGCCATGGGCTTACTCGGAATTGTGGCGGTAGTGATTATCTTGATTGGCGGTTTCACCTGGATGACGGCCGGAGGAAATGATGAAAAGGTGGGGGAAGCGAAAAAATGGATTTTTGCCGGTATTATCGGCTTGGCCATTATTTTGTCCGCTTACGCTTTATCCAGCTTCGTTATTAAAAGTTTGATTGACGCTACTACTACGCCTAATGTTGTTCCTTTACCGTAAAATATAAACTTGACAGGGGGTTGGCGCCCGCCTAGACCGTAGAATCGGCGGGTCATACCGCCATTTACGGCGGGAGGGCGCAACCCCCTGTTAGGAGGTTTTATCTGTCATTGC
>CAZXFG010000038.1:0-7044 GCA_964640515.1 uncultured Gammaproteobacteria bacterium
GTTCGTATATACAGCTCAAGAATCAAAAAATCCCGACAGTTAATCGGGATTTTTTATTTTTTTCTTACGCCCTGGCGCTGTAATCGCCGGTCTCCGTATTCACCAAGATATCTTCACCCTCTTTGATGAATATCGGAGCTTGAAGATGGAGGCCGTTATCCAAAACAATTTCTTTGGTCACATTCCCGGCGGCGCTATTCCCTTTTACCGCCGGTGGAGCTTCCACCACTTTATACTGCACCTTTTTAGGCAACTGGATGCTGACTGGCACACCTTCATACAAACCTACAATCACTTCCAATCCATCCTTGAGATACTTGCCTTCACCCCCCACCAAATCACCATTCATCTCCACCTGTTCATAGGAGCTCATATTCATGAGGGCGTAATTGTCACCAGTTTTATATAAATACTGCATGGTCTGAAAATTCACATCCACGATTTCTATGGTTTCGCTGGTTTTATAAGTATTTTCAATCACTTTGCCCGACCCTAAATGCTTCATGCGGGTACGAGTAAAAGCCGCGCCTTTGCCCGGATTGATGTGTTGAAATTCCACTACCACATACAATTCGCCATTTTGCTTGATTACTACCCCTTTTCTGATTTCATTGGTTGAGGCCATATATTCTTATATTTATAATCCCGGCGCTTTTGGCATTTTTTGAGCGGGTTATGAAGCCGAGGCTTCACCCGCCTAGGCGGGGCCCTTGGCGGGCGAGGAAAGCGAAAAAATTGCCAAACGCGCTGATTTTAAATTATTTGATCCTTTATTGATTGAAAAATTACTTCATTCAAATCCCGCGCTTCGGTAAATAATAATACCATGCGATCCACTCCTAAGGCAATGCCCCCGGCTTCCGGCACGCCGGATTGCAGGGCGGCGATAAAATCCGGATCTACCGGCCAAGTTTCTTTACCCAACATTTTTCTCTTCTCTCTATCTTCTTCCAAGCGTTCGGCCTGTTCCTTCGCGTCTACCAATTCGCCAAAGGCATTAGCCAATTCTAAACCGCCAATATACAATTCAAACCTTTCCGCATAACGCGAATCAATCGCGCTCCGACGGGACAAAGAAGACATAGAAGCCGGATAATCATAAATAAATACCGGTCGTTCCCAACCCAAACGCGGTTCAATCTGATTCAAAAATATTTTATAAAATAAATCCTCAAACACATCATCTGCCGACACCGCCAGCCCTAATTTTTTAACCAACTCGCCCATGGCCGGCAACTCCAAATACTCGTCTAAATTAACTCCCACCAATTTCTGCCAAATTTCTTTCATGCTGTGGCGCTCCCAAACCCCATCAATATTTATTTCCCGCTCTTTATATTTAATTTTATTCACTCCTAATCTCGCCCCCACAAATTTAAATAAATTTTCCGTGTCATCCATAATCTCCGACAAATTTCCGGGCGCCCGATACCATTCAATCATGGTAAATTCGGTGTTATGCCGGCCGCCAAAATCTTCATAATCACGAAAGCATTTACAAATTTGAAAAATCTTCGGCCAGCCCGCGGCCAGTAATTTTTTCATGGCGAATTCCGGAGAAGTTTGCAAATAAAATTTATGACTTTCACTCCGCGGATCATGTAATTCCACCGGCACGGGGTTCAAATACGGCTCCTGTCCGGGTAATTTTACGGCCACCGGAGTATCAGTTTCCACGAAATCTCGCGACCAAAAAAAATCGCGAATCAAATGGATAATAACAGCTCGTTGCCGGTATATTTCAGCTATTCTCGGGTTATTCTTTAATTCAATCCAAGTGGACATAAAAGCGGTAAAAAATACGATCCGCCCTTGGGCGGACCGTATTTTCGGTTTAATTTAGAGAACCATTATCTGGCCAAAAAGGACATTAGCGATGCTTGGCGAGCGCGCTTAATCGCGTTAGCGGCCTGGCGCTGATGCTTGGCGCAGAGCCCGCTTCTGCGTCGCGGGGCAATCTTCAAGTAAGAAGACACGAAACGGCGCAAATTCCCCACATCCTTGTAGTCCACCACCGTTCTATTGTTGGTGCAATAGAAACAAGCGCGGGTGGTCTTTTTCCGTTCACGGGGTTTACGTTTTTGATTTCTCATTATCATAATTAAAAAGGTATATCTTCTACTTTAATTTCTTCTTCCAGCGCTTCAGCGGCAGGGACTCCAGCGGATGCTGGCGCCGGAGCATGGGCAGAACCGGCCGTATCGCTCGGACGGCCATCCAGCATTATCATGCTATCCGCCACTATTTCAGTGCGGTAGCGCTTTACTCCATCCTGACCGGTCCAATCTCTGGTCTGCAATCGGCCTTCCACATAAATCCGGCTGGCTTTCCTTAAATATTGCCCGGCTGTTTCAGCCAATTTTCCCCACATCACTACATTGTGATATTCAGCCAACTTTTGTTTTTGACCGCTGGCGTCGGTCCAGACGCGGCTGGTCGCAACCGAAATTGTGGTGACTGATTTCCCGCTTTGCAAACTACGCAATTCTGGGTCGCGGGTCAACCGTCCGATGATGGTGGCGCGATTGAGATCCATACATTTAAATTTAAAAAATAATATTTAGATGCCGGCCACTAAATTCTTATCATCCAAAATTTCATCCAATTTCTTATCTATATCCTTTAAATCCAAGGTTGTTTTGCGGGTTTCAGTCTTGATGGCGGGAACTTCCGCCTTTATTTCCTCTTTCTTTTCTTCTCTTTTCTCAAAAACCACCGGACGGCTGTCAACTCCCAAATCTTCCCGGCTATATCCATAGGCCGGAGTGGCGCTCGGAGCATATTTTATCTTGAAACGAGTGATGACCGCGCGCAACAACTCTCTCATCAAACCAAGTTTTTCGTGCAGAATCTTCAAACTATCAGCTTCGGCGCTAAAGATAATGGTATAAAAATAACCATAACGAATCTGTTTGATCGGATAAGCTAAACGATTTTTTCCCATCTTTACCAATTCGGTTTCGCCGGAATGCTCTTTTACTATTTTTAATATCTCTCCCGCTTTTTCTTCGGATTCATTTTCATCCAAAGTTCCGGGCAACACTAAAAGCAATTCGTACTTTTGCATAAAATTTAAATCTTTCTCTGTTTAAATTAACTCGGAAGTCCGCAAACCCCGCCAAATTAGGACTGCGACCAAGGTTAATAAGTGGGGATATATTAACATCCTAGCCAAAAAAAGTCAACATTTCTGGTTCAGGCGCTATTTTTATGTTATAATATGTTTAGTCTTTAAAGTACTGCGCTATTTTTATGTTATCAGCAAAAACCTTGCAAGAGGTCTTGAAAAAATACAAATTTAAACTAACCGCGGCCGACTTGAAGACCACGCAAACTAAGGCCGTCAAATTAAAAAAAGAGCCGGAGGAGGTGTTGATTAATGATAACTTGGTGGACGAAACAGAACTATACGAAAAAGCCGGAGATTATTTGGGATTCCCATTTATCGGCTTAAAAGGAAAAGAAATAAAAAAGGAAGTGCTGGAACTAATCCCCTCTCCATTGGCCGGCGCTCATCAGGTGGTGGCTTTTGATAAAGATAAAAATGAAATCAAGCTGGCCATGACTGACCCGACCGATATTCAAACCATTGAATTTCTGCGCCGCAAAACCGGATTAGAGCCCAAGGCGTATATAACCACTCCCGGCGACCTGCGTGAGGCCCTGCGCCGTTATCACGCCGGACTGGAAGAAGATTTACGCGTTATCCAAGACGGCGTCGGAGAATTAGACACCAAAGAACTGAAAAAAGCGGCTGAAGAACTGCCTATCGTCAATATCGTGAATAGCGTTCTGGAACACGCGGTTTTTGAAAACGCCTCTGATATCCATCTGGAACCCTTGGAAAAAGAGATTTCCGTGCGTTATCGCATTGACGGCATTCTTAAACCGGTCATGACCCTGCCTAAACAAATTCAAAACGGCATTGTGGCCAGAATCAAAATCTTGGCCAATTTAAAACTGGACGAGCACATGGCGCCCCAGGACGGACGCTTCAAAATACAAATTCAGGACGATAAAGTGGCTTTTCGCACCTCTATAATCCCGGTTTATGACGGGGAGAAAATTGTCTTGCGTCTGTTGCATGAAGGCGCTAAACCGCTAACTTTAGATCAGCTCGGTTTTTTGGATAAAGCCAAAAAATTGGTGGAAACAGCCATCAAAAAACCGCACGGCATGATATTGGTAACCGGCCCGACCGGTTCCGGTAAAACTACCACCCTTTATTCCATTTTGGGCATTTTGAACCAGCCGGGAGTGAATATTTCCACTATTGAAGACCCTATTGAATATCATATCGCCGGTGTTAACCAAAGCCAGATAAACCCAAAAGTGGGTTTTACTTTCGCCACCGGTCT
Organism: uncultured Gammaproteobacteria bacterium; assembly: GCA_964640515.1. Taxonomy (GTDB): domain Bacteria; phylum Patescibacteriota; class Patescibacteriia; order Magasanikbacterales; family GWA2-37-8; genus CAZXFG01. Next base: position 4,359 of record CAZXFG010000038.1, read on the forward strand.
GCGCGCTTTTTTACGCCAAGACCCCAACATTATCATGGTCGGTGAAATCCGCGACCAGGAAACAGCTGAAATCGCCATACACGCGGCCATGACCGGCCATTTGGTGCTTTCCACTTTGCATACCAACGACGCTCCCACTACCCTGCCTCGTTTGATTGACATGGGCGTTCCGCCATTTCTCGTGGCTTATACCGCCAACATTATCGTGGCCCAGCGTCTGGTGCGTAAAACCTGCACCTTCTGCCGTAAAGAATTTCATCTGGACAAAGATTCCATCAAACAGTTGGAGCGCGCTTTTGACGTAAAAAAAGTTTCGCGACTATTTAAAGAATACGGGGCATTGAAAACAACGGAAAAAAACTTGTCTAAAATGGTTTTTTATCAAGGCGCCGGCTGTCGTCGTTGCGGACAAAGCGGATTTAAAGGACGCCTGGGGATCTATGAAATTTTAGAAATAGACGATGAGTTAATAAGAAAAATAAATGCCGGCATCACGGCTGATCAGATCCGCGAATACGCCCGCGCTCATGGCATGTTAACCATGTTTGAGGACGGCCTCATCAAAGCTAAAATGGGTATTACCACTATCAGTGAAATACTAAGAGTGACCAAAGATTAAATATGCCTCGTTTCGCCAAACGCAAAAAAGAAGCGGCGCCCGAACCGGAAGAGGAAGAAAAAGAGATAAAAGAAGAGGAAATTCAAGAAGAACCCCCTTCTATTGAAGCCGAATCCAAAGAAGAACCGGCACGGGCTGAACGCAAAAAACTCTCCCCCTTTGAACAGAAATTAAACAATCTGTTTGCTTTTGTTTTCGGACGCATCCCCTTTGTGCAGAGAATGTTTTTTGTCCATCATTTGCAAATCATGGTTAAAGCCGGACTATCTATCGTCGCGGCGTTAAAAATTCTGGAGGCCGAAATAGAGAATAAAAAATTAAAAATAATTGCCGGGGAAGTGCGCCAAGGGGTGGAGCGGGGCAAACAACTAAGCGAAGCCATGGCCGAATATCCCCGTATCTTCCCCAGAGTATATGTCAGCATGATTGGCGCCGGAGAAACTGCCGGTAAAATGGAAGAGGCGTTGGAACAGGTTTCCACGCAAATGAAAAAAAGCCATAATCTGACATCCACGATCAGAGGGGCGATGATTTATCCGTCTGTGATATTGATCGCGATGATTGGCATCAGCATTGAAGTGGTGGTGTTTGTTCTGCCCAAACTGATGATAATGTTTAAAGAATTTGACGCCAAACTCCCTTTCGCCACCCGCGTCTTAATCAAAATAACCGACTTTATCCAAAACTTTGGAATCTTCCTGGCCTTGGGCATCATTGCTTTGGCAATAGCATCGGTGCAAATCTATAAAAATCGCCGAGTTAAAAGAATGATTCACCTGGCTAATCTTTATTTACCGATTGCCGGGCCAATCATCAAAAAAATAAACCTGGCGCGTTTTACCATGACCCTTTCTTCACTGCTCCAAAGCACCATCCCTATCATTGAAGCCGTGCGCATTACCGCCGAAGTTCAAGGTAATCTGATTTATCGAGAAAAATTATTATTGGTGGCCGAGGAGTTGAAAAAAGGCGATACCCTGTCCAAACTTTTATCCGCCTACCCTAAAATTTTCCCGCCGATGGTGACGGAAATGGTGATGGTGGGAGAAGAATCAGGTAAAGTAGAAGGTATGTTGAACGAAATGGCGGAATATTACGGCAATGAAGTGGACTCTACCATGAAAAACTTTTCCACCATCATTGAACCGGTTATCATCTTGATTATGGGTCTGGCCGTAGCCGGCATCGCGGTAGCGGTGATTATGCCTATGTACAGCTTGGCCCAAAGTTTTTAATTATGTTTTTACGCAATCCTTATCTCGGCGCTTTTGGTCTGGATATCGGCGACCTTTCCATCAAACTGGTACAGCTGGAAAGACGCGGTTCTTTTTTTCAGCCATCCTATTACAAAGTGAAAGAACTACGGGGAGTGGAGCTGTTGCCGGGGTGCATAGCTGACGGAGAACTGCAACAACCGGAAATGGTGCGAAAAAAAATATTGCAATTACTGGGCAAAGAAGGAAAAAATAAATCAATTAAATCTCCCTGGGTAGTGGCCAACCTCCCCGAGCCCAAAACCTTTCTCAAATTGATTGAATTGGAAATGACCCCCGAAAACATGACTGACGAGGATATACAATATCAAGCCAAAAAACACCTGCCCATAGACATTGGAGAAGTATATTTAGATTGGCAAATCATCGAAGCGAAAGAAAAGACCTCTCAAATACTTTTGGGGGCCGTATCTAAAGTGATTTCCGACTCTTACACCTATCTCCTGGAAAGCGCCGGGCTCAACATCATGGCTTTGGAAATTGAAGCTCTCTCCATCGCTCGCGCCATGATTACGGCCAATAAAACATATGAAAACGAAGCGCGGCTTATCCTGGACCTGGGAGCGACGCGCTCCGGACTGGTGCTCTACGACCATGGCTCCATTCAGTTCAGCACCAAATTGAATTTTTCCGGCAACTTAGTCAACACCGCGCTGGTCCAGCAACTAAAAATTTCTTTTCAAGAAGCCGAGGAATTAAAAATCAAAAACGGACTCGCCTATGACAATCAGCGTCCCAAATATCTGAAAGCGGCGGGGGGGCTTACCGATCAATTAATTTCCGACATCAAAAA
>CAZXFG010000039.1:0-6873 GCA_964640515.1 uncultured Gammaproteobacteria bacterium
GGTCTTCTTTATGGTATAATATTAACAAAGATAAATTAAAATATCAATTTATGTCTCCTAGACCAAGAGGTTGCCGGAGGGTGCGGATAAGCCCCGATATAACATATTTTAAACCGCAAGGCGTGCCCATGTCTGTTTTGGAAATTGTTAATTTAACCACTGAAGAGCTGGAGGCGTTACGACTTCGCAATATTAAAGATTTGGATCAAACCAAATGCGCCGAAATGATGAATACTTCCCAAAGCACTTTTCAGCGAATTTTAGAATCGGCCTATAAAAAAATAACTGACGCCTTAGTCAACGGTAAGGCTATCGAGATTGTCAAACAATAATTTTATGCCGAATAATATAATCTTAGCTTTTGTTTTGACAATTTTAGCCGGCCTGTCCACCGTGGTTGGCGCTTTTATGATATTTTGGGTAAAAACCACTTGCACCAAATTTTTGTCATTTGGCTTGGGATTGTCTGCCGGCGTAATGATTTATCTTTCATTTTTTGAGTTATTAAAAGAGTCAAATCATTTGTTGACCGGCGGCGTCAATGGTGGGTATAGCGGCTTGGTGGTAATTATGTTTTTGATTGGTTTGGCCATTGCCGGCGTAATTGATGCTTTTACCCACAATAGATTGGAGGTGTGCCCTCGTTCGGAATGTAAAAATATGGGCATGCCCAACGCGATGGGCGATCAGTGGCATGGCCATAGACACCGACACGGACGGCGTTTTTCAGCGGAACAAGCGCTTTTAAAAACCGGTATTTTTACCGCCGTTATCATAGCAGTTCATAATTTTCCCGAAGGCATTGCGACTTTTACCGCCTCCAGCGTTAGTTTGGTCTTTGGACTGCCAATCGCCATCGCGATCGCTATTCATAATATACCCGAGGGATTTTGCATCGCTCTGCCGATTTATTACGCGACCAACAATAAAAAGAAAAGCATCATGTACGCGTTATTAGCCGGCTTGGCTGAACCGGTCGGAGCATTGCTGACCTATGTTATTCTTTTGCCTTTTATCAATAATAATGTTTTGGGCGTAATGCTGGCTATTGTAGCCGGTATTATGGTATATATATCTTTTGATGAACTTTTGCCTACCGCCAGAAGATATGGCGGGCATATGAGTTTGTTTGGATTGGTTTGCGGCATGGTCCTCATGGCGTTTAGTTTATATTTATTGGGATAAAAATATGTTCAAAAAAATAGTTCCGTTATTCATATTATCGCTGTTTATTCCCATTTTTGTTTTTGCTCAAGCTGAAGAAAATAATATTCCCAATGATCGGGTTTTCAAGGCCAAAGTCATAAGAATATTAGAAGAAAGGATGATTGAACGAGAAAACGGATCAAAAGCTTTACAGCAAAATTTGCTTTTGCGGGGTTTAGAAAAGGAATGGAAAGACAAAGAAATTGAACATAAAGGAATCTCCGAGATAGATATGGCCAGCGCCAATATTTATAAAGTTGGAGACAAAGTTTTAGTCAGCGAGGTAAAAAATATTGACGGCGCCACTGATTATTATATAACCGATTTCATTCGAAGCGGTTATTTGTTTTGGCTGGCTTTGATTTTTTCCGCAATCATCATTATCATCGGAAAAAAGAAAGGCGTAAAATCATTAATCAGCTTGGTAGTCAGTTTTTTAATCATCATCAAATTTATTGTTCCAAAAATTATTAGCGGCAACAGCCCGTTGATTGTTGGAATTCTTGGAGCGCTGGTCATTCTAACCGTTATTATTTATCTAACTGAAGGGTTTAATAAAAAATCGCATATTGCCGTAATTAGCGTGTTTCTATCATTAGTGGTTACTTTTATCCTTTCCTGGATTTTTACCCACTTAACCCGGCTAACCGGTTTAGCTCAAGAAGAAGCGGTATTTTTACTCGGCGCCAATAATGGTATGATAGATTTTAGAGGTTTGCTTTTGGCCGGTATCTTAATCGGCACGATAGGGGTGTTGGACGATATTATCGTAGGGCAAGTGGAGGCCGTCAGGCAGATCAGAAAGGCGAACCCCAATTTTACTATTTTGCAGGTTTACCAATCCGCATATGAAGTTGGAAATACTCATTTAGGAGCGATAGTGAATACGTTATTTTTAACTTATGCCGGAGCCAGTTTGCCGATTTTGTTGCTTTTTTATCTAAACCCTATTGGCGTGGTTTCTTTTACCCAGGTCGTGAATAACGAAATAATCGCCACTGAAATTGTGCGGACGCTGGTTGGCAGTATCGGCGTGGCCCTTTCTATGCCGATTTCTACGATTTTGGCCGCCGTTTGGCTGAAAAATAAAAAAGTGTAGCGTTATTATGAATTGCGATGAAAAACAAAAAGGCCATTAAATCCAGACGACAAAAAAGCAGAGGCGGAAAAATAGCCGGATATTTTATATTGCGGATTTTTTTTCTAATTCTGCTTATTATCCCTTGTTTATCAGTTTCCTATCTGATTAAACGCGACGCTTTGGTGGTGATCGCTAAAAAGCAAGTGGTGGCGACCGCTTATTCCAGCACCGTTGACCAGACCGACGGCACTCCTTGTATCACGGCCAACGGTTTCAATCTATGCGAAAACGGAGTAGAGGAAATAATAGCCAGCAATGGTTTGGTGTTTGGCACAAAAGTGCGCCTTCCCCGGTTATTCGGCAACCGAGTTTTTACGGTGGCTGATCGCATGAATCCGCGCTACGGCGGCAACCGAATTGATATTTGGATGACTTCTCGCGAGGCCGCGCGGAATTTTGGCGCGCGGGTGGTGGAGATGGAGATAATAAAGTAATAGCTTGTGGTTTTTAATTCTGTGTGTTAGTTTAAAATAAGGCGGTTTATTTTTTAATTTTTAGGCCTATGTGGTATCTAATTTTGACTGTTATCGTGGTGGCGATCTCCGGATTGCGCGTTGTTCAGCAATATGAAAAAGGAGTGATTTTTCGCCTGGGCAAAATTATAGGAGTTAAGGAGCCGGGTTTAAATTGGATTATTCCCTTGATTGATCAGATGCGAAAAGTGGATTTCCGCACTATTACTTTGCCCGTGCCCACCCAGAAAATCATTACCAAAGATAATGTATCGGTGGATGTGTCGGCTGTGGCCTATTACAAAGTGGTGGACGCGGTTAAAAGCATCGTGTCCATTGAAAATGTGATGAGCGCCATCAATCAAATCGCCCAAACCTCGGTGCGAAATATTGTGGGCAAGTTTCAGTTGGATGAAATTTTGAGTGAACGCGTAGTGATAAACAAGGAAATCGCCACAGTGTTGGACGCGCACACCGAGCCCTGGGGCGTGGTAGTTTCCGTGGTAGAGATTAAAGATATTGAGTTGCCGGAGGGCATGCAAAGAGCCATGGCCAAGCAAGCCGAAGCCGAGCGTGAAAAAAGGGCTAAAATTATCGCGGCCGAGGGTGAGTTTTTATCCGCGCAAAAATTAGCTGAAGCCGCGGATATTATCGCCGCTCATCCGGTAGCTTTGCAATTACGCAATCTGCAGACTATGGCGGAAATCAGCGTGGAGAAAAATTCCACTATTATTTTTCCCGCCCAGCTCATGAGCACTGTCGCTGAAGCTAAGAGATTTATATCGGGAGAAACCGGAAAATTAGTTTAGCGACTGTCTTTAAAGCCCGGCCTGTGGTATAATATGGGTGGATTAGAAACTCTTATGTTTAGCTATATTTGGTTTACTTATCTTTATCAGCCGTTGTTCAATGTGCTGATTTGGATTTACAGCAATTGGGCGGGCCAAAACTTGGGCTGGGCCGTGATTTATTTGACCATTGGCTTGCGGGTGTTATTGTTGCCGTTATCCATACTTTCAGAACGCAACGCCATCCGGCAGGAAAAATTTGAATTAGAAGCCGGAGAAAAATTAAGGGCTTTTAAGAACGATCCGATTGCCCAAAAAGACGAAATCAAACGAGTAATGAAAAAACATCATATTTCCCCTTGGGCCAAAGTGGTTACTTTGTTAATTCAGGCCTTGGTCTTGGTTTTACTTTACCAAGTTTTCATGCGCGGCATCACGGGAGAGAAAGTGATAAAATATCTTTATCCTTGGTTCGTGGATTTCCCCGGGAAAATCAATGCTGTTTTTTACGGCTTTGAAATCGGCAAAGCGCATGATGCGGTTTGGGCCGGCATCGCCTCCCTGTATCTTTTTTGTTCTATTTTTATCGAGAATTACCATCGTAAAAAGTGGGTAAGATCAGAGGTGGCTTATCTGATATTTTTTCCTTTGTTTACCTTTACCGCGCTTTGGTTTTTGCCCATGGTCAAATCTCTGTTTATTTTGACAACCATGATTTTTTCTGATATACTGACTTTAATCCGCAAGATACTCTTTCCGTTTAAAACAGCCGTCAAAAAGTAATCTAGGAATTATAATTTTTACCATATGTCCGGCGATTCTTTGGATAAATTGATGTATTCTTTCGTCGTGGAGGATGTCCTAAAAGGTTTTTTTATTTATGTCCCTCCCGGATATGTGGCCTGCGTCTATGATCTGGGCAGGGGAGTGTTGAAGAAAGTTTTGACCCCGGGTCTGCATTTTAAGATTCCGTTTTGGCAGAAAGCCAAATTATTTAACACCCAAACTCTGGAATACAGCATCAACCGCCAATTTAATCAGGAAAATGAGCGAGCTTTAGGCGATATACCGATTGCCGCCGTGACTAAAGACGGGAAGAGAGTGGGGGTGGAAGGCACTATTTTACTGCGTCTGGATGTGCATCAAATACCAAGCATCTGGCAGACGATTGGCGAGGATTTTGTGGCGAAAATAGTTCGTCCGACCATCCGCAGCCGCATCCGCATGGTATTTAGCCGTTTTGACCATGGAGAAATTGTGGGAGGCAAGCGCGATACCGTGGAAATGGAAATGAAAAATGAATTGGAAAGGATATTTTACGCCCGAGGGATTTATGTGGAAAATGTCTTATTGAGCGAGATTTCTTCAATTTAAACAGTTATTTGGAAAGAGCTAGAAATAGCTCTTTTTTAATATAAAAATGATAACTCGTTCGCGGTGAAAATGTTCAGATAATTTAGGACTCGTCGGAATTTTTGACCAAAAGCGCAAAAGTCATGTTGGTCAAATCCTTTTAGGAACATTCCTCCTTGTCTTTAAATTATAGCTTCACATTTTCAATGCTCACTTGGTTATCATTTTTATATTAAATAAGCCACTTCCAGTGCTCTTGACAGTAAATAAAGGGGGTGATATATTATCACTCAAGGACTTAGAGTGATAATATGGACACCCGTAAGGAACAATTGCTTAAATTGGTCGTTCAAAATTATATTTCCACGGCCGAGCCGATCGGTTCCAAGTTTTTGGTGTCCGAAGGTGGTTTGGATTGGAGCGAGGCCACGGTGCGCAATGAGTTGCGGGCTCTGGAAGAAGAGGGATTTTTGACCCATCCGCATACTTCGGCCGGCCGCGTGCCCACGGAGAAAGGTTATCGGTATTTTGTGGATGCTTTGGATAAAGAAAATATTAAGCTGTCCAGAAAAGACCAAACGGCTTTAGATAAAATGTGGCAGGAAGAAGAAGACAGTGAAGTGTCCTTGAAAAATCTGGCCAAGGGATTGGCCGAGCTTTCAGAAGAGGCCGTATTGCTGGCTTTTTCTCCGAATAAAGTTTACTATACCGGCTTATCTAATTTATTTAATAAACCGGAGTTTACGGAAATGAGTTTGGTGGCCGACATTTCTTCCATGTTTGATCACTGCGAAGAATGTTTGGGCGAGTTCTTTGACCGAATAGACACCGAGCCGAAATGTTTTATCGGCCAAGAACATAATTTTGGCCGGCTGTTAAGCGTCGTTTCTTTCCGTTTTGGGGAAAACAGTTTGTTGGCTCTAATGGGTTTGCAGAGAATGGATTATAAGAGAAATTGGGGTTTAATGAACAAGATTAAAGCAATAATCTAAAATTATGGTGGAAGAAAAAAAATTAGCTTCAGAATACGGATTTCCGGAATTAGGGACAGGGATATTTATTTTCAATAAGAAAGGGGAAATATTTTTGATCCGTTCGCCCAAATGGTCCAATCAATTGTTGCCATGCGGTGGGCATGTGGAGTTCAATGAAAGAGGGGTGGATACAGCAGTACGCGAGGCAAAGGAAGAAACTGGGCTTGATGTCATTAACCCCGAGTTAATTACAACGGCTGAATGGATATCGCCAAAAGATTTTTATAAGCCCAATAAACATTTTGTATCTTTAGAATACAAAGTTGAGCTCGTTGATGAGCAACAGATTCCAGTGTTGGATAGTAAGGAAGCCACAGAATACTTATGGCTGAAGCCTGAAGATATTGTAAAAAGGAATGATATAGAGAAGGTTACTAAAGAGATTGTCGCTGAATTTTTTGTAAAACAGAAAAAAGGTTTATTCGGCGCCAAGAAATGTAAAGACTGCGAGAAAATGAAGCAGGAATGCGCGGAATATAAAGCCGGTTGGCAGAGAGCTTTGGCGGATTACAAAAATCTGCAAAAAGAAACCACAGCCCGGATGGGTGAGTGGGCGCAGATGAGCGGACGGCTGATTTTGGAAGAATTTATTCCGGTCTATGATAATTTCAAAAAAGCATTCAATCATCATCCGGATTTGCAAGCCGACAATGAAGAGCACAAACAGATGAAAAACTGGACCGAAGGCATCGGATATATTATGAAGCAGTTCGGCGAGGTGATGAAAGAGCATAATGTGGAGGACATCAAAACAGTGGGAGAAAAATTTAATCCGGAATATCATGAATCAGTAGGCGAGGAAGCCGTGGAGGAAAAAGAACCGGGAACAATTTTAAAAGAAACAGACGGCGGATATAAAATGGGAGAAAAAGTAATCAAAGCCGCCAAAGTAATAATTA
>CAZXFG010000040.1:0-6583 GCA_964640515.1 uncultured Gammaproteobacteria bacterium
ATTCAATTATCACTTCCTCGGCTCCGTCTCCCTTGCGTGATTTAAGCATGGTAATGCGAGTAAAACCGCCTTTTCTTTCTTTGTAGCGGGGGGCGATCACTTCCAATAATTTTTTGACCGCGTTTTCAGTAAATAATTTTGCCAGCAAAGCGCGTCTGGCAGTTAAGGTATTGGCTTTGGCGATAGTAATATATTTTTCTACCAAAGAACGAGTGGCTTTGGCTTTGGCTTTGGTGGTTTTAATTTTTTCGTAAAAAATCAAACTTTCCACCAAATTAGCCAAAAGAGCCCGGCGAGGAGCGGCTTTACGATCGAGAGTCACTTTTTTCTTTTGATGTCGCATAATTTTACAAATTACAATGCTTATTTCTTCTTGCTTCTCTTTTTTGGTTTTTCTTCCACTGCTTCCGGCTCCTCTGCCGCGGCCGCCGGTTCAGAATCTTCAGTTTTTTCCTCTGCCGGCGCCGGGACGGAAATTGCCGGCGCTTGATTAGCGGCTTCCATGACAATATTAAAATGGTCAATCAAAATCTGCACTGATTGTTTAAGCGCTTCAACCGGGCTAATCGTGCCGTTGGTTTCAATATGCACGGTTAATTTTTCATAGTTGGTGATATCGCCGACACGAGTGTATTCCACCACATAGCCGACATCCCTGACCGGAGTATACACTGAATCCACCATAATCGTGCCTAAATCTTGAGTTTGTTTATCTTTTTCCTCTACCGGCTTATAACCGCGCCCCCGTCCAACCGTGATTTCTATGTCCAAAACAGTATTATTATCGGTCAGATTCGCGATAACCAAATCACCGTTAACAACTTCCACTTGAGCGTTTTTTTCAATATCTTTAGCCCGCGCCGGACCCGCGCCTTTTTTAGTTAAACGCAAAATAACCGGGTCATCGGAAAAAACCAAAACATTAAGCTGTTTCAAATTAAGCATGATTTCCGCCACATCCTCTTTGATTCCGGGAATAGCGCTGAATTCGTGTTGCGCGCCTTTTATTTTAAACGATTCCACTGACGCGCCCGGCAAAGAAGAAAGTAAAACACGGCGCAAGGCATTGCCTAAAGTGGTGCCGTAACCATGATAACATGGGGTTATAACAACATACCCCGTATTAGGATTGGAGCCCTCCTGGAACTCTACCTTTGAAGGCAAAAGTAAATTCTCCATATACATTATCTTTTAGATATTAAACAAAAATTTAATTAACGGCTGTAAAACTCAATAATGGCCTTAGCGTTGAAACTGGGGTTATCCAAAACGGGATTATTCAGTATCTTAGCGCTCATTTTTTGCGGATCCACGCTTAACCAAGAAGGAGCGTCAATTTTGGACAAGTTCTCGCTCACCCCATCAAAAACCTTTTTCTTTTTATCCAGTTCTTTTACCGCCACCACCTCGCCCACGCGCACGCGATAAGACGGTATATCCACTTTTTGTTCGTCAACCGTAATATGGCCATGGCTGACAATTTGCCGAGCCGCTTTTCTGGATTTAGCCAAGCCCATGCGGTAAACCACATTATCTAAACGAGATTCCAGATATTGTAAAAGAAATTTGGATGTATCACCGGTCTTCTTGGAAGCGGCTTCCACATAATTGGCGAACTGTTTTTCCAACAAGCCGTACATGCGTTTTAAGGTCTGTTTCTCTTTCAGTTGACGGCCATAAGAAGACATTTTAACATGTTTTTGTTTAGGGCCGTGTTGTCCGGGAGGAAAATTGCGCTTTAACATCGGACACTTGGGTCCGAAACACTTATCTCCCTTTAAAAAAAGTTTTTCACCCGCTCGGCGGCACTGCGCGCACTGCGGACCGATTTTTCTAGCCATAATCAAAAGTTTAGAGATAATTAAACACGCCTGCGCTTGGGAGCGCGGCAGCCGTTATGCGGAATCGGAGTAACATCGGTGACTGAAATCACATTTAAACCATTGGTATGCAAAGCTCTGATGGCGCTCTCGCGTCCGCCGCCAATACCTTTAATATAGACGCTTACTTCTTTTAATCCGTACTCGGCCACTTTTTCCAATAAATTTTTAACCACCACGCTGGCCGCGTAAGGAGTGGCTTTTTTAGGCCCCTTAAATCCGGCGACACCGGAGGAAGACCAGCCCAGCACATTGCCGTTCGTGTCGGCGACAGTAATAATGGTATTGTTGTAGGAAGCCAAAATGTAAGCGTTGCCGCGCGGAACCTGTTTAATTATTTTTTTCTTTTTCCTGGACGAAACTGAAGCCGGTTTGGCGGGAATATTTTTAATTTGTTCATTAGTCATAAAATTGACAAATTATGTCTTGAGACCTGACGCTTTGCGGCCGCTACCCATAGTTTTTCTCGTATTGCCGCGCACTGTGCGAGAATTGGTTTTGGTTCTTTGGCCGCGCGCCGGCAGATGTTTCATATGGCGAGAACCTCGGTAGCTGCCGATGTCTTTTAAACGCTTGATATTGGAAGAAATCTCGCGGCGCAAATCACCTTCTACTTTGTATTCTTTTTCTAAAACTAAACGAATTTTATCTTCCTGTTCACTGGTCAAATTTTTAGTTCTGATATTCTCATCCACACCGGCTTTGCGCAAAATTTTGCCGGACAAAGTCGGACCGATGCCAAAAATATAGCGGAGAGAAATTCCGATTTTTTTTTCATTGGGAATGGTGACGCCTGTAATACGCATATATGATAAAATTTAGAAATTTACTTTATCCTTGACGCTGTTTATGTTTAGGATTGGAACAGATTACCCTCACTCTGCCCTTACGCCTGATCACTTTGCATTTCATGCAAATTTTTTTCACTGATGCTCGCACTTTCATATTTTTTAATTAAATGGCAAAGAAAAAATACCAACCACTGCCGCGATATCATGGCCGCGCTCCCACTGACTACGGACCATTTGTCTTTGAGTCAATTTGGCGCAACTCCACCGCAATGGTTGATACTTTTTTAAATTTTATTTTTTTATTTACGCCCGATAAGTGATTCGGCCTTTGGATAAATCGTAAGGGGTCATTTCTACTTTGACTTTATCCCCTAACGCCAAACGAATCTTGTGCAAACGCATCTTTCCGGACAAATGGGCGATGATAATCTGTCCACTCTCCAATCTGACTCGGAAAGTGGCGGCCGGCAGAAGTTCTTCCACCTTGCCTGTTATCTCTATGATATCGGTTTTAGGCATAACTAAAGTTGGCTATATAATAGTAAAGAAATGGAAATTAGTCAAGGGGGTCTGTTTTTGGGCTTAAATTAACGATAAACCCAGTATTTATAGATTAAAAAATTCCAGGAAACCATGGCCGAGACTGTGCCAATATTCACCAAGCGATAATCCCAGCCAATGAGCCGGTGAAATATATACATAGTTAAAATGGCAAAAAAATAATCGCCCCCCGCTAAAATCAAATAACGCATAAACTGTTTGTGCGGCATGGATTTTTCCTTAAACGACCAATATTTATTGAGGCAAAAATTAAAAACCAGCATAAACAATCCAATCACCGAAGTGGCTACCACTGCTGAAATCCCCAAATATTCTTTGGCAAAAATCAGCAAGGTCATGTTCAAAGCAAATCCGGAAACACCCACGATGAAGTATTTGGCGAACTGATGGCGCAATCCCCAAGAAAATTTACACAGCTTGATAAACAACTCCATAATTTTATTCTAACACCGCTTTAACGCGGCGCACGCCGGAAGAAACCGCTTCCTCCTTGATAATTTTAAAGATGCCCAAAATCCCGGTCCGCTCCACATGCGGTCCGCCGCAAATTTCCTTGCTGAAGGTGGGAGAATCTTCACCGGCCTCGGGTTGATTTTCCGGATTTCCGACTGAATACACTTTTACTTTACTGCCATAGCGATCTTCAAACACACCCACGGCGTGTTTGGCTTTGGCCTCGCCCACGGTCATTTCCGCGCAACGCACCGGATAATCTTTTTTGATGGCATAATTGACCAACTCTTCCACTTTATTTTTTTGTTCGGCCGTCAATTTCTCCGGATGGGAAAAATCCAGACGCAAACGGTCAGCCGTGATATTGGAACCGCGCTGAATGACATGCTCCCCCAATACGGAGCGCAGGGCGGCCAGCAAAAGATGGGATGCGGTGTGATATTTCACGGACATTTCTCCGGTATCGGCCAACCCGCCTTTGAATTTTTGTTCCGCTCCGGCTCGGGAGAGCTCTTGATGTTTCTTGTATTGTTTCTCAAATCCTTCTTCATCAAATTTTACATCATTTTCTTGGCATAGTTCTATCATAATTTCCTTGGGAAAACCAAAGGTTTGAAACAAGTCAAAAGCGTCATCGCCATATAATATACTTTGGTCCCACGCTACTCCTACTTTACCTTTTTTAAAATCTCGTCGCAAAACAATATCATTAAACTTTTTAAGCCCTTGCTCAACAGTATTCCTAAATTTACTCTCTTCTCTACCCGTCTCGGTCAAAACAAAATCTCTATTGCGATTTACTTCCGGATAAACATCGGCGAAAATCTTAATCACTTCTTCAACAATTTGCGAACAAAAATTTTCTTTAATTCCCAAAATACGGCCATGGCGCACGGCCCGGCGAATCAAACGGCGGACGATGTATCCTTGGTCCACATTGGAAGGGGCGATTTTTTTATCATCACCCATAATCATAGTCGCGGTGCGCAAATGGTCGGCAATGACGCGCATGGATTTCTGTATTTCTTCTCCTTCAATATATTCATGTCCGGAAATCTCTTGAATTTTTTGAATCAAAGGCCAAAAAGTATCCACTTGAAAAACATCAGCAAAGCCGTTCAGCGCTACTAAAACGCGCTCCAAACCCATGCCCGTATCCACATTGGGATTTTTTAGCAATTCATAATCGCCATTGGCCTTCTTATTATATTGCATGAAAACATCATTCCATATCTCCAGCCAACCGGCTTCATTATTGCCCGGATTACTGCCGACGGGCGGGTATTTACTTTCACCCACCCAATAAAACATCTCCGTATCCGGACCGCAAGGACCGGTTTGTCCGGCCGGACCCCACCAATTATTTTCCTTGGGTAAAAAAGCAATCCGTTCAGCCGGCACGCCCAATGATTGCCAAATTTTAGCGGTTTCATCATCCTTGGGCGCGGTTTGGTCGCCGATAAACACCGATACCGCCAATTTTTTTGGCTCCAATCCCAGCCATTTTTTGGCAGTTAAAAACTCCCAGCTCCACTCAATCGCTTCTTGTTTAAAATAATCGCCCAGTGACCAATTGCCGAGCATTTCAAAAAAAGTCTCATGGCGGTTATCCCCCACCTCATCAATATCCTGCATGCGAACGCATTTTTGCACATTAACCAGGCGTCGGCCTTCCGGATGAGCTTCGCCTAACAAAAATGGCACCAGAGGATGCATGCCGGCGGTGGTAAAAAGCACGGTCGGGTCATTTTCCGGAACCAAAGAAGCCGAAGGAATAATTTTATGCCCGGAGCTCTTAAAAAAATCCAAATATTTTTGCCGAAGTTGTCGGGATGTCATCATAATTTATCAATCTCTGGCCTTTAGTTATTACCTCTGTAAAATTTTCTGCCACCATGATTTTTTTGGTTCCGGGGAGCTGGGAACTTCTTGATTAGGTATTCGCGCCAATGCGGCCTCAACTTCTTCCTTAGTAAATACTTGCGCATGTCCGGACGCCGCTATTCTCGCTTTTAACTTAACTTTTTCCGCTTCTTCCGCTTGCACCTTTTTTATTAATGCCTGAATATCCGCCGGCGCTTCATCCATGTTAAACACCCATGTATCATCGCGCTGGATTTGCTAGAATCTCTAGGGGCGGACCACTCTCTCTGCCCTTCCTCGCCGGGAGTCGGAGAATCTATTCCCATATAATTTAAATTTTAAAATGAATAAAATATTAGGATTTTACGACTCCTCCTCCCAAACACTCGCCTTTTAAATAAAATACGGCGAATTGTCCGGGAGTAACCGCGCGTTGTGATTTGGTAAACCTAAGCGAGAGATTGCTTCTTCGGCCTTTGGCCTCCTCGTAATGACATTGCGCGACGCAATTTTGCAATTCCTGACGGTGACGCAATCGCACTTTACATTTTAACGGAAATTGAGGCGTTTGTCCACCAATCCAATTTATCTCCCCTATCCTGATTTCTTCTTTATATAATAGAGGGTCATCTTCGTGCCCCACCACCAGTTCATTGGCTTTAAAACTTTTGTCAACCACATATAACGGTTGCGTATGGTCATTGCGAACTCGCGAAGCGGGCGCGGCCGGTCCTCCCGATGACATAATACCAATCCTTTGGCCAATGGTATAAAAAGCCAAGCCATCGTGTTCCCTCACCGCCTGACCATCACCGGTCACAACTTTTCCTTTTTTTATTTTTATTTTTTTCTGTAAAAATTCTTTCATCGGCACTTCACCCACAAAACAAATTCCCATGCTTTCTGCCTTGTCCGCTGTGGACAAACCGAATTTCTTAGCCAATTTCCTTACTTCGGGCTTGGTATGATTGCCCAGGGGAAACAAAACATGTTGCAGTTGCGCTTGAGATAACTGGTGTAAAAAATATGTCTGGT
>CAZXFG010000041.1:0-5928 GCA_964640515.1 uncultured Gammaproteobacteria bacterium
TAAATCACTTCGCTGTTGGAAGAGGCCGTAGTGTCAACCATATTCACTTGTCCAAAATGTTCGTTGCTGGTTTGATGGTCAATATTGATAATCGGAGTTTTGTAAAATAAATCGGTATTGTGCAAGAAAATTTCACCCAGAGATTCCAGATCGCGAGCGCCAATGGAAATGATTAAATCAAATTTGTAATCTGACTGGGCGGTGCGCAAATCATCTTTGGTAATGGTGCCTTGGGTGGGGTTGAGGTAAATGGAAAGCCAGTTATCTTTCACTTCATAACTTAAGGTCTCTATTTTTGCCTTGGACACATCTACTTTAATGGTAAATTTTTGCAAGCCGGAAAGCTGGGGCTTAATTTCCTCCAAGCCGGGTAAAAAGCGTAAGCGTGTTGGAGCTTTAAAATCAACACTGGCCACTTCCACTTGTTTGGATTGTTTCTCCAAAAATACCCGCATGGCCAGGGCGGAAGCAATATCATCGTCCGTGCGATTAATATCCAAAACCAGCAGGATTTGCCGGCTGTCAGTAATCAAATGATGTAGTTGTTGAAAATCAGTAAGCATAGAGAATAGGGGATTTTATCAGTAAAGAAGCTGTTTTGTCAATATTCTTGCTATTTTCCTTTCATTTTAGTAAAATAGACAGTAGACAAATTCACATTTAGGTTATTTTTATGCCCGAATTGGCTAAGGCCTACGAACCGCAAAAATACGAAAGCGATATTTATAAACGCTGGGAGGAAAGCGGTTTTTTTGATTCTGATGTTTGCGTCAACCAAGAAGTCACGGCCGTAGACGCCCCGTATTTTTCCATAGTACTGCCTCCGCCCAATGTAACCGGAACCTTGCATATGGGTCACGCGGTAATGTTGGCGATTCAAGACGCGTTGACCCGTTATCATCGGATGAAAGGGGATAAAACTCTTTGGGTGCCGGGAACTGATCACGCGGCCATTGCCACGCAGACAAAAGTGGAGAAACTATTAATGGAAAAAGAAGGGATGAAAGATCCGCGGCAAGAATTGGGCCGAGAGAAATTTTTGGAACGGGTGGAAGAATATGCTCAAGAATCTCATGACACTATTGTTAATCAATGCCGAAAAATGGGCGCGTCACTGGATTGGAGTCGTGAAGCCTATACTTTGGATGAAGAAAGAAATCTGGCCGTGCGTACGGTTTTCAAAAAAATGTATGATGATGGTTTGATCTACCGTGGATACCGGCTGGTGAATTGGTGTCCGAGATGCCATTCCACTTTGGCTGATGATGAAGTGGAATATAAGGAACAAAAAGCAAAACTATATACATTTAAATATAGTCCAGATTTTCCTTTTGCTATTTCCACTACACGCCCTGAGACGAAGTTGGGTGATACTGCGGTGGCGGTGAATCCGAAAGATGAGAGATACAAAAAATATATTGGGCAAACCTTGGAAGTTAAAAATTTTGCCGGCGGACCGGATTTAAAGATAAAAATAATCGCTGATGAGCAAATAGACACGGCCTTTGGCACAGGCGCAGTGGGAGTCACTCCGGCGCATAGTCAGGCCGACTATGAAATGGCGCGGAAAAATAATTTACCAGTGTTAAAAGTAATTGATGAAGATGGAAAAATGACAAAAGAAGCCGGAGAATCATATGCTGGTTTGGAAGTATTGGCCGCCAGAAAAAAAGTATTGGGCGAATTGAGCGCCGCGGGATTGTTGCAGAAAGAAGAAGAAGCGCCGAATAATTTATCCGTTTGTTATCGTTGTGGCTCGGCCGTAGAGCCATTACCCTCTAAACAATGGTTTATCAATGTCAATAAAGATTTTATCTTCCATCAGTCGGCCAGTCATCCAATCAAAGGAATAAGAGACGGAGCCAAAGTTACTTTAAAAAAATTAATGCGCCAGGTGGTGGAAAATAAGCAGATTGAGATAATTCCCGATAGATTTAATAAAGTATATTTTCATTGGATAGATAATTTGCGCGATTGGTGCATTAGTAGGCAGATTTGGTTTGGACATCGGATTCCAGTGTGGTACAAAGGCGAGGAGATTTATGCAGGCGTAGAAGCGCCTACGGGCGATGGTTGGAAACAGGATGAAGATACTTTGGATACCTGGTTTAGTTCGGGCCTCTGGACCTTTTCCGCTCTGGATTGGCCGAGCGTGGATAATTTTGTCAAACATTATCATCCGACCAGTGTCCTGGAAACCGGCTATGACATTTTATTTTTCTGGGTGGCGCGCATGATTCTCATGACCACTTACACTTTAGGCGAAATTCCGTTTCAAAAAGTATATTTACACGGTTTAGTGCGCGATGAAGCCGGTGAAAAAATGTCTAAAAGCAAGGGTAATGTGATTGATCCGTTGGATATGATTCAAAAATACGGCGCTGACGCCACTCGGCTTTCATTATTGCTTGGCAATACGCCGGGCAATGACATGCGTCTGTCTGTGGCTAAGATAGAGGGTTTTCGCAATTTTACCAATAAGCTGTGGAATATTTCTCGTTTCATGTTGTTGAATATCCACGAGCCGACAGTGGATTTACCCTATCCGGAAGCTAAAACTTCTGCCGATCGTTGGATTTTGCAGAAAATGAATAAGACGGTGAAAACAGTCACGGAAAATCTAGAAAAATTTAATTTTTCTTATGCCGGGGAGTGTCTGCGTGAATTCACCTGGAGTGATTTGGCCGATTGGTATTTGGAAGTGGCGAAGATTGAGGGCGATAAAAAAGAGATTTTGAATTATCTTTTGAACACAGTTTTAAAATTGTGGCACCCTTTCATGCCGTTTGTGACCGAAGCCGTGTGGGAAGAAATTTATGGACAAGAAAAAATGTTGATGATCAGTGGCTGGCCGCAGTATTTGGGGGTGGAGCTGGCGAGCGAGGAAATGAGCTGGTGGAAAAAATTATTTGGCCGAGGAAGCGCTAAAAAAGAAAATGATTTTGAATTAGCGCGCCGGATTGTTTCCGGTCTTCGCACCTTGCGGGCGGATTACAAAATTGAACCGGTAAAAAAGCTGGAAGTGAAAATCAGCGCGGGGAAACACAACGAAGCGCTGGTATTGAACGAGCAAATTATCAAAGGATTGGCTCGTTTGGAAAAATTGGAATTTTTGGCCATTGCTCATAAAATGAAAAATAGCGTTGGCTTTGTGGAGAGCGGAGTAGAGGTTTTTGTGGATTTGTCAGGCGCGGTAGACGCGACTAAAGAAAAAGGGCGTTTGGAAAAAGAAGTAGAACAGGCCAAGAAATATATAAGCGGTTTGGAGAAAAAATTAGGCAATGCCGAATTTGTGAAAAACGCTCCGGCCGAGATAGTAGCTAAAGAAAAAGAAAAATTAGCCGAAGCCAAGGAAAAAATGGAGAAATTACAAAAACAATTGGATAATTTGAAATAATATGGCAGAAGTCGGAGAAAGAGGAGCGCCAAGTGAAGCGCGGGAAAAAAAGTCAATTGAGATAATCTGTCGCGGTTTACTTCAGGAAATTCGGGACATAAGCGCGGTTGACTTCGTAGGTTGCAATCTTGATGACCAGGAAAGTCTTCAGAGAGTCGTGGATAAAATTTTGTCCAGTCCCATATTTGATGAGAGAGTTTATGGAGGCATCAAAGAGGCCAGCCCTTACTTAAAAAAGTTTATGGGGCATGATTTGGGAAATCTAGCCATGGTGGTTATCGGCAATACGCAGTTGCTACAGGAGAAAAAGCTCGGCAAATACAATAAACACGCCGTTCAGAATATCATGCGACAATGGCCGGTTTTTTCTCTGATAATGGAGGATATTTGCTTGCGAGGAGTGAGTAAAAGAAAAGTAGACAAAGAATATTTTAGAGACTTCGACCTAGCATCCATGAATGATGCTATCGGAGGGACTAAAAAAATAATTTTGGAGAAATTAAAGATGAAAAAATGGCGCCTGCAAAACGCGGATCTTTTGGGAAAAAGCGCCGCGGCGCATATGGTGGGGTTAGGCGGGGACAGGATTGATGAGTCGGTTAATTTAGAGGAGGTCTCGCTTCCTGACATGGATATTACCCATCTTCCGGTGATGGAAAATGAAGAATTGGTCGGCGCGCCGGGAGCGATAGTAAATGCCGTATGCAATATTATGCGTAACGCCGCCGGCGAATATCTTAAATCGGTTAAATCCGGTTCGGACGGGAAAGCGACAGAGTTTGAAGAAGCGGGCGCCGAGCATGTGGCAGTGGAGGCAGATATTCGGGAAGACGACGAGGGAAATAGATATGTTGTTTTTACGGTTGTTGATGATGGCAAGGGCATGTCGGCCGATTATCTGCAGGAGGGAACGAAAAAAAATATTTTTCAAGAAGGCCGGAGCCACCGTGAGAGTAGTGGATACGGGCTCACTAATTTACCCGGCCGTCTTCATTCCATGCAAGCCAAATTACGCGTCTGGAGCATGGAAAGAGATAAAGAAACTCCACTGCCGGCTTTTTTTGACAGTTCAGGCGCTTTGGAGAACAAATGGCGGCAAGAAGTGGAAGAGGAAAGTCTAGGAAAGAAAACTACGGAGGCGGACATCTTAGCGGAAATCGCGCGGAGACGCGACGAATGGATTTTGGAGCAAAGAGCGCTGGTAGGGGAGAAAGTAGGTTTTACACCATCTACTGTTTTTGAATTATGGGGGCCGAGAGTTATTGAAAAAAATAAAAAGAAAATATATTTATATGAAAGTTTTTACTGATGCTAAAAAAATAGCCGAGCTTTTAGAGCGGGGAGTGGACGAAGTGATTAACAGAGAAAATTTAGAGGAGAAATTGAAGTCCGGCCAGATGTTGCGAGTAAAATTGGGGATTGATCCCACCAGCCCCAATATTCATCTTGGCCGTTCTATCCCTCTTTTAAAACTAAGGGATTTTCAAGACCTGGGGCATCAGGTAGTATTTATCATCGGTGATTTTACCGGCGTGATTGGAGATACTTCAGATAAAAGTAGTGAACGGCCGATGCTTAGCAAAGCGCAAGTAAAGAAAAACATGAAGGATTATGTAGAACAAGCGGCCAAAATTTTGGACATTAAAAAATGCGAAGTCCATTATAATAGCAAATGGTTGGGCAAGATGAATTTTGCCGAGGTGGGCGAATTGGCCGATCAATTTTCCCTGGCAGAATTTATAGCCAGAGAAAATATCAAAAAACGCTTGGATGCCGGTACCAGAGTGTCATTGCGGGAAATCCTTTATCCGTTGATGCAGGGCTATGATTCAGTCGCCATCAAGGCCGATGTGGAGTTGGGGGGCACTGATCAGAGATTTAATCTTTTGGCCGGTCGGAAGTTGCAAGAAAAATTTGGTCAGGCCTCGCAAGACATAATTATGGGACCGATTTTGGAAGGCACGGACGGCCGCAAGATGAGCTCAAGCTGGGGCAACACTATTAATATCACAGCCGAGCCAAACGACATGTTTGGCAAAGTGATGTCCATAGGAGATGATTTAATTATGAAATATTTTACCTTGGCGACCCGGGTGTCTTTGGAAGAAGTGAAAAAATATGAGATTAAATTAAAAAAGGGAGAGAATCCGCGGGACATCAAGGCGAGATTGGCCTATGAAATCGTAAGGATGTATTACTCGGAAAAAGAAGCTAAACAGGCGCAGGAATACTTTGTCTCTACTTTCAGCAAAAAAGAAGTTCCGAATGAAATGCCGGAGGTGAAACCAAGCGTCTATGATGTGGTGACCGCGTTAGTAGAAGGGAAAATTTGCAAGAGCAAATCCGAAGCTCGGCAAAATATTGATCAGGGCGGAGTGAAAATCAATGATGTGAAGGTGGAGGCCAAAGGATACGGTACTGCTGTCAAGAAGGGTGATGTAATTCAGAAGGGCAGTAGATTTTTTGTGAGAGTAAAATGACACGAAGTGTCATCCTGAGCGAAGCGAAGGATCTCTTGTCCGCTCAGAAAT
>CAZXFG010000042.1:0-5917 GCA_964640515.1 uncultured Gammaproteobacteria bacterium
ATGGGCACGATCTTTATCGGATAGTGTTCATCCCCGACCAAAGGCGAAGGAAAAAGCCCTCTGGCCGCAAAAACATGCACATGAAAAACCACCATATTACTGCCCGAAGTCCGGGAGTAAAGCTTTTTGAGATATTTGGCGTCAAAACCGGTTTCTTCCCGCAGTTCACGGTGCGCGGCCAAAGCCGGATCAGTCTCGTGATCCACCCGGCCGCCAGGCAAAAACAAGCTCGCATGATCGCTATCAAAACGCCGACGCTCTTTGGTTAAGAGTAATCGGCCTTTTTTATCAAAGGCCAAAATAGTCACTGAATCCGGCCGTTCACAAAATTCAAAAATCTCTTTTTGCCCATTAGGAAAGGTAACCAGGCACTCTTTCATCTCCAAAACCCGGCCTTTATATTTTGTTTTTAACTTGCCAAATTTTATTTCTCCCATAAAATCACTATTCAAGACTTATTAATTACATTTTACCAACAAAAAAGGCCCCTTACAAGGGCCTTCTTTTGATTTCTAGTATCTATAATGTTCCGGTTTATATGGTCCATTCACCGGCACATCAATATATTTGGCCTGATCCGGAGTGAGTTTGGTCAGTTTAACGCCTATTTTCTCCAGATGCAACCGAGCTACTTCCTCATCTAAATACTTGGGCAATCGGTATACTCCCACTTCATAGGTATTTTTCCATAAATCCATCTGCGCCAGCACCTGATTACTAAAGCTGTTGCTCATCACAAAACTCGGATGGCCGGTGGCACAGCCCAAATTCACCAAACGGCCCTCGGCCAACATATATAATTCTTTACCGCTCGGAAAAATATACTTATCTACCTGCGGTTTGATGTTTATTTTTTTCACGCCGGGCAAAACATTTAATTTATCCACCTGAATTTCATTATCAAAGTGTCCGATATTGCAAACAATGGCTTGGTCTTTCATCTTTTCCATGTGTTCCACCCTGATTACTTCTTTGTTGCCGGTCGTGGTCACATAAATATCTCCCCAACCTAAAGTATCTTCCAAAGTCTTCACTTCATAGCCCTCCATGGCGGCCTGCAGAGCGCAAATAGGGTCAATTTCCGTGACCACCACCCGGCTCCCTTGTCCGCGCAAAGCTTGAGCGCAACCCTTGCCCACTTCGCCAAAACCGCACACCACAGCCACTTTCCCAGACAACATCACATCCATCGCCCGGTTCAAACCATCAACAATAGAATGACGGCAACCATAGATATTATCAAACTTACTTTTGGTTACTGAATCATTAACATTGATGGCCGGAAACAATAATTTCTTTTCCTTGGCCATTTGATATAAGCGATGCACGCCGGTGGTGGTTTCTTCGGACACGCCTTTTATCTTGGCCGCGACCGCTGTCCAACGACCCGGAGTTTTAGCGTATTCCATTTTCAATTTTTTGATAAGTTCTTGATAATCAGACCCTTCTTGGCTGTAATCTTTGTCTAAAATACTAGCATCCTTTTCAATTTCCACTCCCAAGTGAATCATTAAAGTGGCATCTCCCCCGTCATCTACAATCAAATCCGGTCCCGCTCCGTTTCCAAAATCTAAAGCGCGTTCCGCGCACCACCAATAGTCTTCCAAGCTCTCGCCTTTCCAAGCAAAAACTGGCACCCCAGCTTTGGCGATTGCCGCGGCCGCGTGGTCTTGGGTAGAAAAAATATTACAAGAAGCCCAACGCACTTCGGCCCCCAAAGCGACTAGTGTCTCAATCAACACGGCTGTCTGAATGGTCATGTGAAGAGACCCCGTGATTTTTACGCCCTGCAGTGGTTTTTGCGGCGCGTATTTGGCGCGAATGGACATTAAACCGGGCATTTCTTTTTCCGCGATTTCCATTTCCTTGCGCCCCCATTCTGCCAACCCCAAGTCTTTTACTTTATATTCCTGATTCATATTCATTAACTTAAAAAGTACCCGCTAGCTTACTACTTCCGGTGTTTTTTGGCAAGGCCCAGATGCACGAACTCACGCAAAAAAATGTGCGCGATAAAACCCGTGCCAATGAAAGACAGAGTACTAACTAATATAAATAAAAAATCAAAACCGTAAAGTTCGGCAATATATGCTCCCAAACCGGCGGCAACGGCCGTGCCCAAACTGACCGTTGTGTTGTAAATTCCCCATTCATAACCGGCTTTGTCCGAACGGGTATAGCGCATAAACACGACCACCCAACCCGGATAAGCCAAGGCCGAGCCCAAACCATACACTACTTGTAAAACATAAATATGGGATAAAGTATGAGAAAAAACATAACCGATGGGCACTAAACTCATCATCACCGAACCGACAATCAGAGCCGCCAGCTCCCGACGATTCCCCTGTTCTTCATCAGTCCATTTGCCGACCAATACTTGAAAAACGGCTTTCACCACCAGCTGGACAGTGGTGGCGATACCGATAGCCATGACCGTAGTGCCCAATATATTATCCAACATGAACACGGCAAAAATCGGCTGAACCAATCCCAGACCACCCAGGATAAATAAATCCGACAGAATGAGAGCGCGTAATATTTTGTGCATAAAATCCCCTTAAAATTATTGAACTGAGGGTGGGTGACATTTTCCGAGCGGGTTATGGCCGCCCGAGGCGGACATCCCCGAGCCCTTGGCGGGCGAGGAAAGCGAGGGAATTGTCACCCACCCGATATTTAAATCATTAAACTAATTTTCTGTCCAAAAGTTTTCTCGTATCTGGTACAAAAATCTTCTTTGGTAAATGAAAATTCCTGCGTGCCAAAAGTCTCTATGGCATAACTGGCCGCTACCCCGCCCATTTGCGCGCAAATTTTCCAATCATATCCCAGTTCGTACCCCACGAAAAATCCGGCGCGATAAGAATCACCGGCTCCGGTCGGGTCGTCAAAAGAATTGGGCGGACAAGATTTCGCTTCCACTATCTCACCCCCGGCTGTGGAAATTATTGACCCTTGCTCGCCTAGAGTAGTAATTAAAACTTTGGTATTTTTTAATATTTCTTCCGCGCTCCAACCGGTTCGTTTCTGCAACAATTTTATTTCATAATCATTGCCGACCACAAAATGCGCCGCGCTGATCATTTTTTTCAATTCCGCTTCATTAAAAGCCGTAATCTGCTGTCCGGGATCAAACACCGTTCTAAAACCTCTTTCCTGACAATCCAACATATGTTTAATCATGGTGTCTTTATGCGTAGGGCTGATCAAAGCCAAGTTCACTTGTTCTTTAACAGCCGCCAACTCCACCTCGCCGGCCAAATTCAAAGGCCCGTTAAAAAAAGCGGTGATTTGATTATCATCGGCGTCGGTGGTAATAAAGGCCGAAGCAGTTAAACGGCTTTTATCTGTTTTAATATATTTAACAGATATGCCATTTTTCTTAAAATGTTCCAAATAATCCTTCCCGTCCTTGCCCACGGCCGACACCAGAAGGGGCTCGCTTCCCAGCATTTTCATGGTATAGGCGATATTCCCGGCCGTGCCTCCCCAACTTTTTTCTACTTTATCCACCATAAAGCAGACATTCAAGATGTGCAACTGCTCCGGCATGATGTGGTTCTTGAAACTATCCGGAAAATTCATGATATGGTCATAAACCAATGAACCTGAAACGAGGATGGGCATAAAAAATGTTATTATAAAACATTTACATAATAACAAAAATAACCGAGCTTGTCTATCTATAAAAAGATAAAAAACTTGGAAAAATTATCCAAGCTTTTTATCATCTTTTGTGCTCGAGCGCACAAGGATAAGCGCGCAGGTGGGAAAGCTGGCGCGCGCAGCTGAAAAAAAGATTAGTGAATCGGGCCATCCCTACGGTTATTATCATAATTACGATATGAGGATCGGGATTTGAATTCCTCAACATTGATCCGAATAAAATTAAATTCAGAGGTAACTGGTTTGACGGACACGACGAACAGGTTGGGTGTGCGAGAATTCGACCTAAACATAACCTCAATATAATCAAGAGCTCTCTCGTTAATATCGACATCGCCGACTAAACTATATTCAACCACACTGGCGATAGGAGAAACTTCGTAAACAAAAACGAGTAGTAATTGTTCCAACTGGGAGGATATCTTCTTCCCAGAGGAAGTCCGTGGCGACACTCCTGCTACAGCTCTGAACGCCCAAGGCCAAACCTCCTCCGGATCAAATTTTGCTTCCTTGATCGCCCGTTGGATATCTTCGCTTGTCTCCAACACCCTTACTACAAGCATCCGCGCCTCCTTTGCCCAGTTTTACTGTGGCCCATTTTTCACTGATCTGTTTTCAATGTACTTCCCTCGTAGCACTTATCGGATTCGCACCGATAACTTCCATTATTTACGGATATGATCATCGTTTCACCAAAGTGCTAAATAAACAAAAAATCGCCTAAATAAGCGATTCTGACCCAAGCCAAACAGCCCTAAAGCGTCTGCACTTAGGTCTCTGGATCGTGAGAAATTTTACTTTTAATCAAATACATATTGTTGATTTAGAGTGGTTGGCGCTCGAGCACACAACCACCTGACACTTTGAACCAGCTGTTCGAGGAACCCTCTTCCTACTTCTTCATCTCGGCCGCCACCAAAGCGGCAGCCTCCTCCGGGGTATCCACAGACTTGATATTCCCATCGGAGAGGGTGACGTTGTAACCAGAGAAACGTCCGAAGACGTTGTCCAGCCAGCCACATTCACGCGGTTCGCACTTGGTCGTCTGACCCTGGCTGTTCGTGGCACTCATGCTATTTTTGGTAGCCATCTTCCACTCCTTTGTGTCTCTCCGTTTTGAAGGTGCTGGTTCTCTGTGTCTTAATGTATTAACACATTACCACAAAGTCCAAACCTTGTCAAGTCCTGCTTGTGGATAAACAAAAAACAGCGTCTATTTTCGCTGTTTCTTCAGATTTTTTAAAACTTCCTTATATCCTCCCTCTCCATGTTCCAGCCAGTGGGCAATCCGCGTTACCGTGGAAGTGCTTACCTCTACCCTGCTGGCTATCTCCCTATATGACATGCCCTTTACCAGCAATTCCACCACTTCCCAACGGACAGAAAGCTCATCTAATTCCTCCAAAGTACACAAATCACGCAAAAAATTCAACAAATCTACCTCGTTTTTGAGGGATAAAAATGCTCGCGCTAATTTCTTTAATTTTGTGGTTTTCCAGTTTTGCATAATTTTTTCTCCAACCAAATCCCCAACCACATCCAAGCCGCGCCCACCAAATACCCGGCCACCACATCGCTCAAGAAATGCACGCCCAGATAAAGGCGGCTAAGACCAATAAGCAAAATAAACAAAATAGCAAAAACAGCATATATTTTTTGGCGAGTTTTGTCGGCTACGCCATTGATTAAAAAATAAAATAATAAGCCATAAAAAGCCACGGCCAAGGCGGCGTGCGCGCTGGGAAATGAGGCCAAGGATTCCAAATATACGCTGTGCGTGGGACGCGGACGGTCAATCAGATGTTTCAGCAGCAGAACCGAACCCGCACTGCCTACCGCTGATACGGCCAGACTCAATACTTTTCCTTTTTCTTTTTTCACCCAAAAAAATACCGCAAAAATCGCCACTAGTCCCGCCACAACTCGCCATTCGGCCAGTTCGGTAAAATAAAAAAAGAATTGCGCCAGCCAACCCTCGCGGATTTGCCAGAGATACTGATCCAAATTCCAATCAATGGGTGAAATATATTTCATACTCGGTCCCAAGTCATCTTATTTTTTAATTCTTTCAACAGTTCGGCAGTCAATTTTAAAGCTCCGTACTGCAAAGGCCGGCCGACCAATTCAAAAAACCCTTGGCCTTGCACTTCTTTTCCCGCCATTTTTCCCCTCACCTTCAACGGTCCTTCCCAATATTTTATCGCGCTGAATATCATTTCTTGAATTTTTATTTCCGGCTCCACTTCCA
>CAZXFG010000043.1:0-5091 GCA_964640515.1 uncultured Gammaproteobacteria bacterium
CTTGATGTCCGGGCACAACAAAATAAAAAAATTATGACCACTAAAATTCTTTCCGCCCCAGCCTTAAAGATAATCAATAATTACCTCCATCTTCCCTTCTCCGAGCGTGAGCTGAATTGTCCTTATCTTAATAACCGCCACACTAATATTCGCGCCGGATTGCGGGCGCTGGTGGGCAAGGGCAGTGTGGAAGATATTATGGAAGAAGCGATGATTATTTCTCTACGAGAAAAAATTGATCTAAAAAAATTAGACGACGAGCAACTAAAAAAATTCTTGGTGGATAACGGCTTAGGGGTGGACTGCTCGGGTTTTTTTTATCATGTGATGGACGCTGAACTGCGAGCCCGCGGATCGGGTCCGATTCGCAAACATCTTAAATTTCCTTATATCAAAAATCCACTACGCCGTTTGCTGGCCATTTTTCGCCCGGCCGAACACGCCGGGGCCCGCACTTTGGGGCATCCGGCCAACGCCGTGGAAATAGATTTAAAAAATATCATGCCGGGAGATTTTATTTTAATGCTGGAAACCGGCCAAAAACACAACTTTAATCATCTTCTGTTGATACATCAAGTGGATTACGCGGAAAATCTGCCGCGAATTATTCATTATGTCCACTCCTTCGCTTGGAGCAGTGAAGGACAATACGGCCACGGGGTACGAACGGGAAAAATAGAAATCATTGAAGCCGGCGAGGGGTTATTGGAACAAAAATGGATAGAAAAAGAACAAACCGATAAGAACAACGAAACTTTCAAACACGCGCGGATGGCTCGTGAATTTAATTTAAAACGACTTCGGGCGCTCGCCTGAAAAAGACTATTGACAAAAAGTATAATCCGGGGTAAAATAAAAACATACCAAAATAGTATAAATAATAAAGTGAAATTTTATGAATAAAAAAATACTTTTTTTTCTGGCTCTGGCCTTGCTTCTTTTACCGGGCCGGCCATCCCCGGCTCTGGCTCTGGATTCCTGGGTTTCGGATGTAGATACCGACGGCATTGAAGACCATGGCGACGCCAATATCGTCGTGCCGAATTTTACTCTCGCCTGCCAGCTTTCTCCCGATCTTTGGAACAAAGCTGATTTTAGCGTAGTGCGGACGCAAATGAATAGAGTGGCCGCCCGACTCAATACCGCTTGGAACAATTATGAAAAAATGTGCGTGGAAAACGATCCGGATGATGACTGGCTTTTCACTCAAGGGCCTTACGGGTCTTCCGGCAGCGCTTTTTGGGGCTGTTTTTATAATGACCCGCGTCCTAACCAGTCTGATGCCAATAATTGCGGCCATGGTTTTGTAAAAATTCCTTTTTCTCCCACCCCCGCTCCGACGCCAACACCGGTTCCGGAACCGACTCCGGCTCCTGTTCCCAGTCCGACGCCAACGCCAACACCGAACCCCGTATCAGCGCCAATTTCAGCTCCGGCTCCAACTCCCGCCCCCGCACCAATTACCGGCCTTCCAGCCAATGATCCGGCTGTACCGGTAGAAACCTACGCCAACCAACAAAACATAAATTTTGAAGCTTTCCCGCGGCTCACTATCAATAGTTTCTCCGGCCGAGCCATAGAAATTTATCCGGGCAACGGCACCCTGGAAAACGCAATCAACACCGCTCAAGTCAATGATAAAATCATTCTGCGCGCCGGCGCTTACACTGTCGCTAATTTTATCTCTATCAATAAAGCGCTTTATATCGGCGCGGCCAATGGCGAAGCGGTCACAATAAATATTCCGGCCGGAGGCAACCGCCGCGGTATTGAAATCGGGGCCGAAGGCGTGGTCTTGGAGGGCTTTAAACTGAATATCGCGCGTACGGCCGGCATCGCCCTTTATACCAGTAAAAATATCGTCATCCGCAATCTTGATCTGGTTATGACCGGCGCCGGATACAGTGAAGGCATCGTGGCTTACGCCAGCAACAATGGATTACTATTGGAAAATGTGAAGATCAACAACGCGGTCATGGGTGTTTCATGCAACAGCGCGGCTTGCGCCAATTGGAAATTATCCAATGTAAAAATCACTAACCGCCAAAGCGCTGGCGGTTCTGGAGCTGATTGTTTCGCTAATGAAAACGGACGAAATCTATTCTTAAAAAATGTGGAGGCAACCGGCTGTACCGCCGATGGCATTGACATTAAAGGCAGTAATGTTCTCATTATAAATCCTTATGTGCATAATGTGCAAAGAAACGGGATCAAACTCTGGAACGGCGGAGACATCATTAATGCTCTGGTGGTGGACACCGGGGCTGATGTCAGCATCTATTTAGGCGACCGCGGATATTCTCGACTGATCAACTCTACTATTGCTTTACCCAGCCATAACGGCCGCGCTTATGTCTTAGCCGCTGGTTATAATGAAAACAACAGCAACTTAAAATTAGAAATCACTAATACTATCATCTATCAAAATGGCGCCAATAACGGCTCGGTGCTCTATATGCCGAACATCAATGGCGCAACCAGAACTTTGAGTGTGAAAAACAGTCTATTCTATATCTCCTCCGGGTCAGTAGAAATAACCGCCAATACCAATCAATATTTCACCGCCCCGGACAGTGGAAATCTAATTGATACTAACCCTTATTTCATTAATCCCGCCACTACCGGTGATTACCATTTACTCGCTCTTTCTCCGGCTTTAAACCGCGGAAAAAACACCGCTTACAACTTTGACCGCGCCGGAAAGGCCAGGCCGAGCGATGCGTTTGACCTAGGCGCCTACGAAAAATAAAACTTCCGAAAAAGAGCCCGACTTGGGCTCTTTTTTTAAATTTATTGAAAAAAGGTCTTCAATCTGGTAAGATAAGAAGGTTAAGTAAACCCTATGGTTTTTATTTCTCCGGAATTTTTAGCCCCGCTCAAAACTTCTATCGGTTATGGGCTTTTTTCTTGTATAGTCGCCTTTCTCTGGGCGCCTTTTTTAATCAAGATACTATACAAATTTAACATCACCCGCCGCGGGGAATACGATTCCACCCTAAGCATGGAAAATCGCCGGAGCAAAGCCGGAGTGCCAATTATGGGCGGTCTATTGATAATCCTCACCGTGGCTGTGCTCACTTTCTTATTTAACTGGGAAAGAAAATATACTTATGTCCCTGTTGGGGTGATGTTGCTTTCGGCGCTGTTGGGCGGAATTGATGATATCCTTCATATTTATGGACATGAACGCCGCAATAGAAAACTAAGCCAAGTTTTTACTTTAATCAAAGTACACAAGGATTGGAAGATGCGCGTGTGGTACATCATCACCTTGCCTTGGTCGCTGTACAAACGGTTGGCGGTTTGGTTAAGTCGGCACCCGGGCAAAGGAGTGCATGTGCATGAAAAATTACTATTGCAATTTCTAGCCGGCGCCATAACGGCCTGGTGGATTTACTTCAAACTGGGTGAAAACTGGCGCGACATTTATCTTCCTTTTGACGGCTTCATCAATATCGGCTGGTGGATCATGCCGGTAATCATCCTTTTCGTCATGTTTACGGCCAATGCCGTTAATGTGGCCGATGGCATGGATGGCTTAGCCGGCGGTTCGCTCCTGATCACTTTTGCCGCCTTGACGATTTTAAGCTGGATTAACGGTTATCCGGAAATTTCCATCTTAAACGCGACCGTGGTCGGCGGACTGATTACCTATACCTATTTCAATATCAAACCGGCTCGTTTTCAAATGGGTGATGTCGGCTCTCTGGGTTTAGGAGCTCTTTTGGCCATCAACGCCATTGTGATTAACAAAATGCTGCTCCTGCCGCTCTTTGGATTTATTTTCTATGCGGAACTGATTTCCGTGATTATCCAAATTACCAGCCGCACTCTTTGCGGGCGAAGATTTTTCAAGATGGCGCCCATTCATCACCATTTTGAACTGCTCGGTTGGAGTGAAGAAAAAACGGTAATGCGTTTCTGGGTGGTGCACGCGGCAGTGGTTTTGTTAGGTCTCTGGATAGCATTATATTAGTTGGAAATAAATATCTTTTTCGCTCCTTTTGCTCCGTCTTGAAAAAATTAAACACAGATACTTGTTTTACCCTTTCGCAAACAGTGTCGGCTCGCCCTCCGGCTCGCCGCACTTCAGATCTCGCCCGCCGCGAGGCGGGCTCCGATATGTTGCTCAAGAGTAAAACAAGTATCACATTTTATGTACCTAAAGTGGGACGAGAAAACTATTACTGATTTTTCTGACCAAAATATCAATACCCTTTATGAGCAAGGGTATGTTTTTACTCGGGTTGGACCGGGAGTGATAAATCAGACTAGAAGCGTACGGGTGGATTTGAAAAAATTTGCATTGTCCAGTGAAAATCGCCGTATTCTGAAAAAAACCGAAGAAATTAAAATGCACCCTGCTCCTCTCCCCCTGTCGGATTATGATTGGATGGTCGGAAAGATGGGAAAAGATTTTTATGAAAAAAAATTCGCCGAAAAAACTTTCAGCGCCAATAAAATTAAAGAACTGCTGACTGACGAGAAAAGAAGTAATTTTAATTTACTTTTGAACTACTCTGGCTTGGGCTATGCCATCTGCCGCGAGACTGATAAAATTTTACACTACTCTTATCCTTTTTATAATCTGGCTAAATCTCCTAAAGATACGGGACTGGGCATGATGATCCGCGCGATTAAATGGGCCAAGGAGCAAGAAAAAAAATATATTTATCTCGGTTCGGCCGTGCGTCCCACTGACACTTACAAATTACAATTCAAGGGTGTGGAATGGTTTGATGAAAAAAACTGGAGTGAAAATTTGGAAAAATTGAAAAAAGTTTTAATGGTATGAAACATATTCATTTTATCGGCATCTGCGGCGTGGGCATGGGGGCCTTGGCCGTGCTCTGGAAACAAAAAGGATGGAAAGTTACCGGTTCGGATGTTGGTTTTTATCCGCCAATTTCCACTCATCTAAAAAATCACAGCATTGAATATTATCCCGGTTGGCATCCGGAAAAAATTGGTTGTCATCGCGAGCCCGCAGGGCGTGGCGATCTCCTCGCAAATCAGAGATTGCTTCGTCACTCCATTCCTCGCAATGACAGCAATAGACCAGATCTCGTAGTAGTGGGCAATGTGGCCGGG
>CAZXFG010000044.1:0-4737 GCA_964640515.1 uncultured Gammaproteobacteria bacterium
GCCGGGTTTGAAAAGCGCCTTCGGCGATTTCCTTATTTATTCTCGGTAAAGTTTGGTAATACACCCGGCCCGCGCCGATATTCAAGTGCCCAACCTCTGAACTGCCCATTTCTCCAAACATCAAACCAACTTCCGCGCCGGAAGCTTGCACAGTCATGGTGGGGTAAGATTTCAACAATTTTTGAAAATTAGGCAAGTTAGACCGAGTAATAGCGTTGCCTTCGCCGTCCGGAGCAACTCCCCAGCCGTCTAAAATAATTAAAACTACGGGACGATATCTTTGCATATATATTAAAACAAAGCTTTGCCGGTCATCTCCTTGGGCTTCTTTACTCCCATCATTTTTAAAATAGTCGGCGCCACATCAGCCAGTTTGCCTTTCTTTAGTCTGGCTTTTTTGTGTTCCGCGCCCAAAAGAATCATGGGCACCGGATTCACCGAATGTTCAGTGTCTATTTCTCCGGTTTTTAAGTTAATCATCTCTTCAATATTTCCATGATCTGCCGTGATAATACCCTGCCCGCCGGTCTTTTGCAAGACCTTGATTAACCGATCCACTTGTTCGTCCACTTCTGCCACCGCCTCCTCGCCGGCCTTCAGGTCCCCGGTGTGTCCCACCATGTCCGGATTGGCGAAATTAACGCAAATAAATTCATAACTGCCTTTGGTCAAAGCTTTTTCCACATAATCGGCCACCAGTTTAGCGCTCATCTTGGGTCGTTCGGCGTAACTCCGCACTTTTACCGAATCTATCTTCACTCGGCGCTCCTCGCAAAAATGTTCGGCATAACCGCCGTTAAAGAAGTAAGTGACATGAGCGAATTTTTCCGATTCGGCGATATAGAGCTGGGGACGCGGACACAAAACCTGCGTCAAGCTATCTTTAATGTCTCGGCTGGGATAGGCAGTAAATATCCCGGGTAAATCCGGGCCAAAATCCGTCATGGCCACGAAACGGATATTTTTGGGGATTCTTTTGCGCTTAAAAACATCGCCGTTATTTTCCTTTTCAAAACGCGGTTGAACAAAAACTTTAGTTATCTGGCGCGCCCGATCGCTGCGCAGATTAAAAAAGAATATCACATCATTATCTTTGATTGTAGCTAATGGTTTACCGTCCTTTTTAATCACTGTCGGACAGATAAATTCATCGGTCTCGCCGCGATTATAGGCCTGAGCAATGGCTTCGGAAACGCTGACTGATTCGCATCCCTCCCCCGAGATCATCGCGTTATACGCTTTTTCCGTGCGACTCCATTCTTTGTTGCGGTCCATGGCATAAAAACGGCCCATAATAGTCGCGACTTGTTCATGGCCGTTCAAATGTTCTTCCAAACGATGCAAGTGGTGCAAGGCGTCGTGCTGGCCGGAATCTCGGCCATCGGTAAACAGATGCAACCAAACCTTCTTTACTCCTTGTTCGTGTAAAAATTTCAACAGGGCGTATAAATGCTCCGGACAAGAGTGGGCGCTATTATGATTTGACAACAACCCCATCACATGCGCGTCCGTGTTGTATTTTTTCAAATGGTGTATGGCCTGTTCAAAAGCGTTATTTTTGTAAAAAGTTCCGTCTGTAATGGCGTCGGAAATATACAAGGCGTCTTGCTTGACCACTCGTCCGGCGCCCAAATTCAAATGACCGGCTTCGCTGTTCCCCTCTTGGCCCTTAAACAAACCCACTGCCAGACCGCTCGCTTCCAATCGCGTATGCGGATATTTTTTCAACCAATCAAAATAATGCGGCGCGCTTTTTAAGGTAATGGCGTTACCCTTTTTTTTCTCCGGCGCCATCCCCCAGCCGTCCATGATAATTAAAACGGTGGTTTTATTTTTTAACATAATTTTAAATACCCAATTCCAATTCAATTTCCATCAATCGGTTATACTTCTCCACTCTTTCTGAACGCGACAAGGAGCCGATTTTGATGAATTCCGAATTCACGGCCACGGCCAAGTCGGCGATAAAAGTATCAGCCGTTTCTCCGCTCCGATGCGATACCGACACCTGATACCCATTTTTCTTGGCCAACACTATCGTCTCAATCGTTTCAGTGAGAGTGCCGATTTGATTTAATTTAATTAAAATCGCGTTAGCCACGCCGCTACTGATTCCTTTTTGCAAGCGCTCGGGATTGGTGACGAATAAATCGTCGCCTATTAAAGCAACTTTTTTACCCAATTCCGCGGTCAACTTTTGCCAACTAACCCAATCATCCTCGCCTAAACCGTCTTCAATGGAAATTATCGGATATTTTTTCACCCACTGGGCCAAAGTGGAAATCATTTTTTCCGAACGCCAGCCCTGTTTTTTATTAATGAAATAATATTGGCCGTGGCTCTGAAATTCTGAAGCGGCCACATCCAACCCCAAAAACACATGCTTGCCCGGCTCCCAACC
Source organism: uncultured Gammaproteobacteria bacterium (assembly GCA_964640515.1). Classification (GTDB taxonomy): domain Bacteria; phylum Patescibacteriota; class Patescibacteriia; order Magasanikbacterales; family GWA2-37-8; genus CAZXFG01. The sequence continues at coordinate 2,402 of CAZXFG010000044.1, forward strand.
TGTGCTTTTAATCGCCTCCATGATTAATTGCAATCCTCGCTCGTTGTTTGCCAACTCCGGCGCGAAACCACCTTCATCTCCGACTGATGTGGCATACCCCTTAGCTGACAATAAATTAGCCAAAGCATGAAAAATCTGCGATCCCATGCGCACTCGTTCGCGCATCAACTTGTGCCGCGGAATAATCATGAATTCTTGGATAGACAAGCCATTATCCGCGTGCCGTCCGCCATTCAAAATATTCATCGTGGGCACGGGCAGACGATACTCTTTGAAGCGCAGACCATACGCTTGACGAATATATTTATAGAGCGGCATGCCGGCGGTCTTGGCGCCAGCCCTGGTCGCGGCCAGGGAGACCGATAAAATAGCGTTAGCTCCCAAGTTAATTTTATTTTTGGTGCCGTCTATCTCCAGCATTCGCTTGTCCAACTCGGACACATTTTCCGCTTCCATGCCAATTAATCCCTTGGCAATAGCGGTATTCACATTTTTAACGGCTTTAAGCACGCCTTTCCCGCCATACCTTTTTCCTCCATCGCGCAATTCCAAAGCTTCGTGCGTACCCGTAGAAGCGCCGGACGGCACCTTGGCTACGCCTATTATGCCATTTTCTAAAAATACCTTGGCTTCCACTGTCGGGTTACCTCTGGAATCCAGCACTTCTCTCCCTATTACATTTTTGATTTTCATACGATCATATTAATTCTATTTGATTATATTCTACCGTACCGACGGGATACTTGTTCTGCCTCTAAGCGGCATATCGGAGCCTCGACCTGGCGTCGAGGCGAGATCTGAAGTGCGGCGAGCCCGCAGGCAAGCCGACACTGTTCGCGAAGAGGCGGAACAAGTATCAACGAGAATGACAATAGAAATTATAAGCAAAGCTTGAAATTTCGTCGAGCCTCACAAATAAGAATAAATTCTTATTTGTTCAGCTCTAGAAATTATACCACAACAAAATATAATCAAAAAGGGGCGTTTCCGCCCCCCTTGCTCAATAAAATCTATCGCGGCCAAATCTCGTAGGTCACGCTCACACTCATAGTCACATCTTTACTCCCTCCGGCCACTGCCTCCGGAGCTCCTCCGCCCACACCCATTCCCGCTCCATAAGATTTCGCGGACATTGGATAATAATCTCCACCGGTTTCATATTCATTGAAAGACACCACACTGCCCAAACGCACATTTAAAGCGTTGGCCAAAACCGCGGCTTTTAATTTGGCATCGGCCAGAGCCTTGTCGCGAGCCTGGCTCTTCAAAATTTCCGGTTCATCAATGGTAAAGCTTAAACCAGCCACTTCAGTGGCTCCATATTGGCCGGCTAAACCCAAAATCTCGGGAATTTTCGTCAAATCCCTGATCTTTACCGCGACCTGATTGCTTACCCTATAGCCAATCAACTGCTGTCCGCGATCCTGGGTATAATTATATTCCGGATAAATGGAATAATTGGTCTGCATATCCTTATCCGCCACTCCCAACCCTTTTAAAGCGTTCATTATCTGGTCCATCACTTTTTTGTTCGCCAACTGGGCTTTTGCCACATCTTTATCAGTATTAGAATAACCGATAGTGGTCATGGCAATATCATTATTGCCGTTTACCTCTCCGGTGCCATTCACCGTAATTACTCGCTCCATGCGATCGGCCTTGCCGATATAGTCATACTGCTTGATGTTGTTGCGAATCAAGGTGCCCGTATAGAAAATTCCATAAACCAACAGGATTCCCAACAGCGCCATGAATATTTTTTTCGCAAACCATTCGCCGTAGCAGCATCCGCCGCGCGCCATTCCGCCACAGCAGGATTTTTTCTCCGCTGTCGGACCGGGCGGAGAGGATGGCGGCTCGGGTGTCCGAACGAATTTTGAATTATTGATAGCCATATAACCTCCTCAAAACTATTCCGACGCATGCCGGAACAATTTGATAAATATTTATTAAATTTTAGCTTGTATTATTTTAACCCCGGGCAATTCTCTGCCTGCCAAAAATTCCAGCATCGCTCCGCCGCCGGTAGAAACCAAATCCACATTTTCCGTTAAACGCAATTTTTCCAAAACCTCCACGGTCTCGCCTCCCCCGGCGATTCCAAAAGCTTTTCCTTTGGAATGTTCGGCAACCAAGCGGGCAATGGAGAAAGTGCCGAAATGATAGGGCTCTTGTTCAAAATATCCCATGGCCCCGTTCCAAACTAAAGTTTCGGCGTTTTTAATCTGCTCGGAAAACAGTTTAATCGTTTCCGGACCTATATCATAAATTCCCTGGCTGGCCGACACTTTAAAATTCTGATCAATTTTCATCATTTTGGAATTTTTACCGTTTTT
>CAZXFG010000045.1:0-4581 GCA_964640515.1 uncultured Gammaproteobacteria bacterium
TAGGGGTATCTTCGCCTTGAGTGGCGAGATAGGAGACTATGATTGACTCCGTTTGATTATTTGTTCTATTTTGCTAGGAGCAACGCTTGGCGGGGCACCAGCGAAAAGATGCACATGGTTTGTGGCTATACCGATACAAATGAATTTAAAATCATAGGCTAGGCATATGTCTTTGATAACTTTAACCAAAAACTCTTTCATTCCTTTGTTTAACAAATGTTTGTGGTATTTCACGCCCCAAACCATGTGGTAACCAATTTGATAGGTTGTTTGTGCACCCTTGGATATTTCCATAGCTACCCCAGTATACCATACAGGCAAACATCTTTTCTTGGTTGCCCCGCACCACGTTGCTCCTCACCCTATCCATCCGAGGAGCAAGCTCCTCGGATGTCCGGGGAATTATGACACTGTGTATCACTTTTTCAACTCCTCCTTAAAAAAATCCACATAAGGAATAGCGGTTGGGTCAATTCCCTCCAACATCGCCGAGTAAAAACTCAAATAACTGCCTAACACCAACACCTCGCAAGCTTGAGATAATCTATCCTCACCACCGCATTGATACGACAAAAACTTTATTTTATTCTTCTCCAACACTTTTTTGGTGACCTCAAATCTTTTTTGCACTCTTCTATGGTGTAAACCGGATTCAAACAACACGAAGATAATATCTTTTTTATTTGACTTGGGATAAAGCATGCCCTCCATCAAATGATGATTCAACTCCGGAATCAAATAATAGCCGGCCAAACGCTTGGCATTCTCATTCATCTGATTGGCGGCCGCATGGGCATTGCCGGCCAGATGTTCCGCTCCCACATACCAAACACTACGCTCCAGCGCCTCGCTGGCAAACTGCTTAGCCAGATTATTTCTTTGCTGATTGTACACTCCAAATTCTTTATCGTATTTACAAAGTACGGCCAAAACTTGCTGTAAATCATTAGCGGTAAATTTTAATAGACCGGCTTTAAATAATAAGATAACCTGTCCGATAATCATATAACCCAAACCCATGCGCGGTTGATTGCTGGGATTATTTTCCGTGGTAAAAATCAAAGACGGGATTTTATTGGCCAAAGCCCAATCAGCCAGCTCGCCACCCGCAGTCATAGCCAGTAATTTAGCCCCGCGCGCTTTAGCTTCTTTCATGGAAAATAACACTTCCTCGGTAGTGCCGGAATAACTGGAGAGTAAAACCAGACTGTCCTTTCCTACATATTCCGGAACATGATAACCGCCCACTATCTCCACCGGCATTTTCAGCGTATCAACAAAAACCGACTTTATAATATGAGAACCCAAGGCCGAACCGCCCATGCCCAAGGTCACCAGATTTTTGACCTTCTTATAATCAGCCGGCACTTTAATTTTCTGCGCTGTGTCCCAAACCTGTTCTACCTGCTTGCTCAACAATTCCAAGCTTCCCAGCATGTTTTGCGCGTCCAATTTTTTAATTTCTTCTAAATTATCTAAATTAATTTTGGACATACTGTTCTTTTTTAATTTTAGCATATTTAATCATGGTATCGCGCACGGCTTCTTTAATCGGCCGCATCTTAATCCCGATTTTCTCCAGATTCTCGGAATGTAAAAAATTATTTGATCTGCCCTTAGTCGCCAAACCGATTTTTACCAAATCATCATTGGAAATCCATTCATTCTTGTGATTGGGGTCAACCAGTTCCTCATAAAGAGCCATAATCTCGCGATGCTTGATCATTCCCGGATTGGTCACATGAAAAATTCCCGCGGCCTTTTTTTCCAACAACTGATGAAACACTTCAATCATATCATCTATCACAGTCGCGCTGTTCTCCACATCAATCACTTTGGAATAATCAGCTAATTTATCTATCAGATTACGCGCGGAAGGCACCCAATCAATCGGCATCCTGATGCGGGCGATGCCGACATTCGGCAAAGTGGACAAAACCAAGTCAGCCGCCCATTTACTGCGGGAATAAGTAATTTCTTTGGGATTGCCTAAATCACTCTCCCGCCATTTTCTATCCGGATGCGGAGAATCGCCGTAGAAAATACAGCCCGAACCCATGTGCAACATGTAAACACCTCTTTCCTGGCATCCTTCGGCAATAGTAATCGGTAACTTGGTATTACCGACCATAGTTTCCAACTGATGCGTTTCGCACCAATCCACATTCGGACTGCCGGTCACGCCAGCCGCGTTTAACACGGCGTCCGGTTGGAATCTATCCAGCAACTCCAACACATCTTGCCTTGTTTCTATGTGCCGGTCGGCGATCACCGCTTCTTCGCCCCAAACATTTTTACAGCGATTTCCCAGATATCCGTTGCCGATAATTAAAATTTTCATGCAAATAAAAAATTATCTTTGTTTATATTGTTTACTATAATATTCCAAATACTCTCCGCTTTTCACTTTCTGCCACCAATCCGTGTTATTTTTATACCACTCCACGGTTTTTTTCATTCCTTCCTCAAAACTGGCGCGCGGTTCCCAGCCCAATTCTTTTTTTGCTTTAGAAAAATCCATGGCATAGCGGCGATCATGCCCGGCCCGGTCTTTCACATATTCAATCATCTCCTCGCCCTGCCCTAATAATTCTATAATTTTTTTAGTAATTTCCAAATTAGTTTTTTCCGCGTTGCCCCCCAAACAATAGCTCTCCCCTATTTTCCCTTTATGAATGACAGCGTCAATGCCGGCGCAATGGTCTTCCACATAAATCCAATCACGAACCTGCTGACCATCGCCATAAACCGGCACCTTTTTTCCTTCCAACAAATTAGTAATAAAAAGCCCATGTAATTTTTCCGGAAACTGATAGGGACCGTAATTATTGGAACAGTTGGAAATAGTGATGGGTAAATTATAAGTATGAAAATATGCCCGCGTCAAATGATCAGAAGCGGCTTTAGAGGCGCTATAAGGACTGCGCGGATTATACGGAGTATTTTCATCGAACGCCGGATCCTTTGGTCCCAAAGCGCCAAATACTTCATCCGTGGAAACATGATGAAATCTTTTATTGTATTTTTTGGCGGCTTCCAAAAGATTGTGGGTGCCGATGATGTTGGTATGAATAAAGGCCGAACTGTCCAAAATAGAACGGTCCACATGCGACTCGGCCGCAAAATTGACAATAATATCTGTATTTTCCACCAATTCGTCCACTAATTTTTTATCGGCAATATCCCCTTTAATAAATACATAGCTGTCATTCCCTCTTATTTTATTGTCATTCCCGCGAAAGCGGGAATCTTCTTCAACATCTTTTAAATTTTCCAAATTTCCGGCATAGGTCAAAAAATCCAAGTTCACCACTTGATAAGCCGGATATTTCTGCAAAATGTAGCGGATAAAATTGGAACCGATAAATCCGCATCCGCCGGTAATTAACATTTTCATATACCGGGCTGTAATTTATCTTCTTTAAAATCCATCAAAGAATAAAGCAAGGTAAAAATCGCGGCCACTCCAAAAGAAATAATAAACGGATAAAAATCAATGGCAAAAATCAACATAATAAACGGCAAAACCAAAACCCGGCTGGCATTATAAACCATATCTCGGGCCACGACCAAACGAAAATAGCTATCTCGATTTACTATCTTATAAAACATAGATGCCCACGGGAGATGAAGAAAACGCTCGGAAACGCTTTTATAAGAATTGATAAAAAATACTTTGGTGGCCGTATCCGCGAACAGACAGCCTAGCCAGGCAAAAAAATACAACATCGTGCCAAAGCGCAACAATTTCTTGGGATTATACCGATCAGTCAGTTGACCGGCCAAGGCAATCACCACCACAGTGATAAAAGCCGAAGCGGCCACCACATAGCCCACCTTTTCCGTGGCCGCGAAAATTATAATCAAAAATATCGGCCAAATATTCCGTCCAATGCTGGATTCAATGGCATAACCGGTAAAACTTAAAACCATGCTCGCGTGCTGGCGCGCTGACAACAGACTAATAATATTTTTCCCGGAAAAATTTACGGCCGGATGGCCATCGCGTGAAACAAACAATGGCAGACAAGAAACTGTTAAAATAATGCCACCGAGAATAAAAATCAATCCATAACCATAGTAAGCTATCACTAAGCCAGCTACCAGCGGAGACAATACGGTGGCGATGATAGACAAGATACCGAGTAAAGAAAGTTCGCGTCCAATACTTTTTTTATCCAAATGATCGATGAAATTTAAATCAAAACCAAAATTGTAAAATAGAGACCGAAAAGTGATGCCCAGGGGTAAGATGAAAAATAACAAAGAATAATGCGGTAAAATTTGCAAACCAAAATAATAGGCGATGATAAAGGGTGTGGAAATCAAAATAGCGTGCTTAGCCCCTATCTTGGACACAATTCGGGCGATGGGCAAAGAAAAGACCACATTGCCCACATGGCCGATGAAAAAAAATAACAGGATGGAAACGATGGAATAATGCAATGAATACAGATAAATTGGGACAAATATGCCAATCATACTTTCGGCCAGATTCATCAAAAACACCGAAATATAGATTTCGTTCATTTCTTTATTACAAAAAAACTGGTGATGTCGGTGTAAATCACGGTGCATATA
>CAZXFG010000046.1:0-2019 GCA_964640515.1 uncultured Gammaproteobacteria bacterium
GGCGCTTTGCACAAAGGTACTGGCTGGGCCGGATGTTCTTCTATAATAATGTCATAAAACGGCTGAATCAGCATAATAGCGCTAAAATTCATCTGCCAATTCTGGTCAAATTTAATATTCTCGGCATCCAAACCCGGAATGATTTTTTGCAGATAGGGCTGTTTGTCGTATTTTTTGTCCACCAAAGAAAATGACCAAAAATAGTTATCCGGATTATCGGCAAAAGTGACCGGGTCATTAGTCGCCCGATCTACCCGGCCCAAAGGCGCGCCATCCAAAGCATTGCCCGCCAAATCCATGGCTCCGGTAAAGGGCTTGGCTTCAAAAGAATTATCCGTCATTGTTTCCGCCGCTTTAACTACAATATTAAAAATTTCTCTTTTCACTGTTTCCCCATCCATTTCCACGGTGCCGCAATTCTCTCCGACTTTATCACAAACATTCATGCAAAATACTTTCCCTCCGCAAGTATTCACTCCGCATTGCTTGCTCGGGACAAACTCCAGAGTCTGATAATTATTTACGATATTAAAACTGCCGAGCGGCACGGAGCTGTTATCGCTCTTCAAAAATATATTATTTCCTTGCAAAGCGTAATATCCGCCGCCGGCCACTTCCGCGAACTGCCCCTGCAAACCGGTCGGATCCATGGGTTCGCTAAAATTAATCTGGATGGCCGTGTTCATGAAATCCCGGGAGTCGGGTCGCGGGTAAACACTAATCACTCTGGGCGGATCATAATCCAACAAAGTACTGCAACTGAATTGCCACTCGTAATAATCATTGCCCATCATTTTTACGCTAAAAACAGAGGGATTATCATTGGCGGAATCATCCAATAAAATACTCCGGCCCAAACGCACCATATAAGTAAACTTTTCCGAGGTACTGCCTAAATATTCATTAGGCCGAATTACGATGGTATACACTCCATTCAAACCACTAACCATGGTGGAGGTGGCCAAAACCACGGCTCCGGGCGCGAACGGCTCCAAAGAAACCTGGTCGCCTTCTTGAGCCACCCGGCTGACATTAATATGTTCATTATCCATAATCAGCTGATCGCAATCATTTTTCCAATCCACGGTTTGGACGCCGGTATCGCGGCAATCGCCAAAAACTCCGTTACCGTTAGTATCTCGGACAAAACTGGACAACAATACCGGCCGGCGAAAAGTAACTACTATTTTAGTATTACGCGCCACATCTTCTTGGTTGCGCAGAGGATAATGATCCTTAATCACCGTGCCCAAAGCCCCGCTCCCTTGAAAATTCTGCGTATTGGGACCGGTTACCTCCACGGCCACCCCTCCGCCTCCTTCGCCGATTCCCAGCATTTTCATGACAAACAACACGATGCTGTAGGCGCTCAAAATGATAGCCAAACCAATCACCGCGTTCTTAAGAATGCTCTTGGCTTTTATAATTTGCTCATCATTACCGCCGGCAGTCATCCACAAATAACCGGCGTACATCATTAAAATCACCGTCACCAAACCCAATAAACCAAGCGCGGCGCGAATAATATTGGCGATAATCTCGCGGATATCAGTGGCTGGCAGGCCGAGCGGCTGTTGAATTATATCCACCCCCTGCCTTAGTTCACTGTTCTCATCAGCCACGCTCTGGGCCTGCGCCGGCATCATCGGAAACAACGCGATAAAAAAAACCATGGCCATTCCCAGAATAGCTATGGTTTTTCTGATTTTATCACGCTGATGATTAATCCATTGAAGCATGGGACAATGGAAAAATTAAAATTTGAAGATTACCTGATATCTTCCGGCAAACGACCGATTTTTTTCAAGTATTCCATTTTGGAAGCCTTGGTCAAACGATGCAAAGCGCTCTTCTTGCGCAAAGTCTTGTTGGGCTTATTGCTGTGAAACTGAATTTTTTTCGCTTGCAGGATTTTTCCCGACTGTTGCCAACGATTCTTTACTCGACGCATGAAAGCTTCAAAAGACTCATTCTTCTTGCGCTTTATTTCCGACATAATGTCACCCCCGTTTCCTTTCT
>CAZXFG010000046.1:2119-3431 GCA_964640515.1 uncultured Gammaproteobacteria bacterium
CCCAGAATCAAGGTATACGGCACCTTATAATTATTGGCCAATTCCATCTGCGCTTTCAAAGAATTTTTATATAAATTAAACGCCACCTTGAACCCATGCTGACGCAGTTCATCAAGCAGTTTTAATGCCCGACTGCGCGCTCTGTCGCCTAACTGGGCGAAAAATACATCCACTGCCGGAGCCGGCCAACTGGTCTTGTTTTGTTCGTTAAAGGCCTTGATTGCTGAAACAATTCTCTCAACCCCTAAAGACAAACCTGCGGCCGAAGTGGGTCGTCCGCCCAATTCCTCCACTAACAAATCATAACGCCCGCCGCCGCCCAAAGCGCTCTGGGCCGTTTCAGCGGACAATCCGGTTGGATAAAATTCAAATACCGTGTGGGTGTAATAATCCAATCCGCGCACCAGAGTCGGAGTCAAAACATATGGTATGGATAATTCATCCAAATATTCCAAAACTTTCATTAGATGGCTTTTGGAAGCTTCTGAAAGCCAATCAATAATCTGCGGGGCGTCTTCTTTAATCGGCTGGCATTGTTCGGCTTTGCAATCTAAAAGACGCAATGGATTTTTAGAGATGCGCTGACGGCAGTCCTCGCACAGATAACTGCGCTTACTGCGATAATAATTAGTCAATTCCGCTTTATAGCGCTGACGATCTTCGGTTGTGCCGATACTGTTAATGCGCACTTCCACGGGCAAATGCAATTCCTGAAATAAATTATAAGCTACGACAATCAGCTCGGCGTCGGAAATGGGTTCAGCCGTGCCGATTACTTCATATCCGGCTTGATAAAATTGGCGGTAGCGCCCGGCTTGCGGGCGGTCATGGCGGAACATCGGACCCCAGTACCACATTTTGACGGGCTGGGAATTATTCCACATGCCATGCATAATATAAGCCCGCACCACAGCGGCGGTGCTTTCAGGACGCAAACAGACCCTGGTGCTGTCGCGGTCTTCAAAAATATACATCTCTTTGTCCACGACATCAGTCCCGCGGCCCAAAGAACGCACGAACAAACCGGCCTCTTCCACAACCGGAGTATCAATGCGACCGAATTGAAAATACTCGGCCAAATTTTCAGCCGTATGATAAATTTTTTTCCAATACTTTTCTTCCTTGGGCAGAATATCATGCATCCCGCGCACCAGATTATATGTCTTGCGCCCTTTTTCCGACTTCACTTTTTCTTCTCTGTTTTTATTCGTATTTTTTTTGACCTTAACTTTAATTTTTTCTTTTTTCATAATTTCTAAAGTTGAGCCGAGTCAGAAATAAATTTCCAACTCGCGAAACCTAACGAAATTTC